>CAYOZR010000013.1:0-37277 GCA_964408555.1 uncultured Aestuariivirga sp. | reverse complement strand
CAATGCACCATTGGTGCGATAGTTGTCATTGCCCCAGATCAGGCCCTTCTCGTAACCGATCATGGTGCGGCGGCGCTTGCCGCCTTCCTTCGGCTTGGCGATCCATTCGGCCGCCTTGACGATGTCGGCGGGATCGAGGCCGGTGATCTTCGCGGCCTCCTCGAGCGACACTTTATTACCCTCGACCGCGCCATTGAAATTCGTGAGATGGCCCGGCTTGCCATCGGCTTCACCGCGGGCGGGATAGAGATCGGGCCGCTTCTTGCCTTCCGCCACGGTGCTATTCTTGATGAACTCCTTGTCGATCCAGCCCTTCTCGACGATGTGGGTGAAAATCGCGTTGAAGAGAGCCAGGTCGGTTCCGGAGTTGAGCGCGAGATGAAGCACGTTATCTTTTCCGGCTTCGACTTCGCAGGCATTGACCGTCACCGTGCGGCGGGGATCGACGATGATGATCCGCGCCTTGTCGTGCGGCTCATCCGCCATCTGCGCCTTCTTTTTCTCAATCGATGTTCCCCGCAGGTTGGGGACCCAATGATTGAGGAAATAGTTGGACTGGGTCTCGAGGGGGTTCGTGCCGACCGCCATGATCGTGTCGGCCAATTCGGCGTCCTCGTAGCAGTTGTTCAGTTCGCCGACCCCCATGTCGCGGGTGGCATGAACTTCCGAATTGTAGGCGGGCCGGTTATGAATACGGACATTCTTGATCTTCATCGAGCCGAAATAGAGCTTGCCCGTGCCCCACGTGTTCTCGTAGCCGCCCGCCGATCCGCCGTGGTCGAACATGGAAACGAACAATCCGTCTTCGCCCTGGTCCTTGACGACCGCGGCGGTCACCCGCGCCACGAGATCGAGCGCGTCGTCCCATGAGGTCGGCTGCATCTGGCCATAGCGCCAGACCATGGGGCTGGTGAGGCGCTGCTGCTGGGTGCTGCGCGCCGTGCTGTAGCGGTTTTCCGCCATGCGGGCACCGCGGATCGAACCAAGACCGGAGTTCACTTCGCATTCGCGGTCCGGCTTGATGACGATATGCACATCGTCGCCGTTCTGCTTGACGATGTTGTACATCGCCGGCGCATACCAGGCCGCCGTCTCGGCGGGCTGCTGCTTGGAGAGGTCAACGCCAAACGCATTCTCGCCGGGGGCCGTGCCGCCCTGCTTGTTCACGGGCCACGTATAGGCATGATAGCCGCAGCCGACGATGCAGTAGTGGCAGGTCACATTGTGTTTCTTCGCATCGGCCGGAACGATCGGCAGACGGTCGACTTGACGCTTGAAAGCCATGATCGGATTCCTTCCTTAGAGGACGTTGCTCAGGCGGCCGTAGAGAAGTTCGTCCACGCCATCGGCGTGGATGTCGCCTTTGTCGTCGACGTGCAGCATGTACTGCGGAAGGTTCTGGGTCGCTTGTCCCCAGACCTGCTGGCCACCGGCCTCGGCGTCGAAGCGCGAATAGTGGCCCGGGCAATTGAACGTGCTGTCGGCGGAATTGTAGGAGAGCGGGAAGCCCTTGTGGGGGCAGACCGTGGTAAAGCCGACGATATCACCATCGGGGCCCACGCCGCCCGGCACCGCCTTGCCGAGTTTCAGCAGAACACCCGGAGCATCCGCGTCCGGATATTCGACACTAACAGGCTCGTTGACCTTGAGGTCCTTGATATTGGCGAGCTTGGCCGTGGGATAATCAACCCGCGCGCCATTCGTTGCAGCCTTGGCTTCCTTGCCCATCAATCCGACCACCGGCAGCGCGGCTGCGGCGGCAAATCCACCGCGCAGGAACTGGCGGCGGCCGACCTCGACCATCTTGTCACATCTTTTCATCACGATTCCCCCCTTGCGCACGAAGACGAGCACGCAGGCACGCTAGACCGGCTCGCTGACCCAACTTATTTGCATTGCAACATATTCGGAGGGCCGGATTTCAAACAGTTATGCGCAGCCGTGTTCGGATTTCCGAACATGGTGCGGCGCCGAAGGTAAAGAAAACCGAACGGCGATCCTTAATGGCTCTCGCCGGAAAGACTGAGGCGGCGCATCTTGTCCCACAGTGTCGTGCGCGAGACGCCGAGCAGTTTGGCGGCTTCAATGATTTGACCGCCGGTTTGCTGCAGGGCGCGCTCGATCTGGCGGCGTTCGGCGGAATCGCGGATTTCCGAAAGCGTCGAGAATATCCCCGGGTCGTCGAATTGCGCATGCGGCAAGTCGGGAAACATGTCGCCGGGCATGATCCATTCGCTCTTCGCCAGAGCCACGGCCCGTTCAACCCGGTTCCTGAGCTCCCGCACATTGCCCGGCCATCCATATTCCAAGGCCATTTCCTGGGCCATTGTGCTGATCCCGCGAATGTGCGGCCGATCCCGGCCTTTGAATTGCTCCAGAAACAATTCCAGTAGCCACGGAATGTCGCCGGGCCTGCTTTTCAGAGACGGCAATTCAACCCGCACGACATTGATGCGGTAGTAGAGGTCCTCGCGAAAGCGGCCCTCCCGTATGGCGGCCGAAAGATCGCGGTTGGTCGAGCAAACGATACGGCCATGGAATCGCATCAGCTGTTCGCCGCCCACTCGATTGAACTCGCGCGTCTCGACAAGGCGAAGCAATTTCGCCTGCAACTGGGTCGGCAGTTCCGCCACCTCGTCGAGAAAAAGGATGCCGCTCTTCGCGCGTTCGGCGAAGCCCCGGTGAAATCCGTGGACTCCCGCTCCCTTGTAGCCAAACAGCTCCTTCTCCATGACATCGGCGGGAATGGCAGCGCAATTGACGGCGATGAAGGGTTCCTTGGAGTGCTGCGAAACGCGGTGGAGAAACCGGGCGCAAACCTCCTTGCCCGTCCCTGTCTCTCCAGTGATCAGCATGGGGCTCGATAGGCTTGCGACGCGCCGCAAAACGCCTTCCACCTCCCGAATCTCCTCGGAAATTCCGAGAACCGCGTCGGTGCGCGCAACCGGATTTCGCTGGATGAGCAACCTGGCCCTTTCGATGAAAGTGCCGATTTCGAAGGGTTTCGTCACATAGTCGCTGCCACCGGCCCGCATGATCGAGACCGCCCGGTCGATATCGCCATACGCGGTCATGAACAGGAAAGGCGGAACCGATGACGCCGCCGCGAGCTGCCGGAACAGATCGTCGCCCGAGAGGTCCGGCAGCTTGATGTCACATACGACGAGATCGGGGCTTGTCGCCCGCAGCCCGCGTAGCGCATCCTGTCCCGTCTTCCACCAATCCACGTGGCACCCTTCGAGAGTCAGGCTCTGAACGAGGGACTCACCCATCACGGGGTCATCCTCGACAAGTCCGATCACACGGCCTTCAAGCAACATGTTTCATGTCCGGAGTCTTCGGGCGAACGCTCAGCCTGATCGTCGTACCGCTATGATCGCTCCTGACGACCGTGAGCTCGCCATTCATTTCATCGCAAAGGCGCTTTACAATCCAGAGGCCAAGGCCGGATCGCCTGTCGAGCGGTGCCGAACCTGCGCCCTTTCTTTCAATGTACTCCCGGATGTGCGGGCGAAGGCCAGCGCCTCGATCGGAGATCTCGGCGACGAAAGCCTCGTCTTCGGTACTCGCCCAAAAGCGAACCGTCCCTTCCTCAGGGCTCGAATGACAGGCATTGAGCAGCAGATTAAGCACGGCATCGCGCACCGGCACCGCAGGCACGTGCACGCTAGCACCGATCTCATTCCGCCAGTCCAATTTGAGTTTTCGTTGCTTGGCTTCAGGTTTTACGAGCAGCCGAAGATCGTCCAGGTCGGTGACGGTGAGATCGCGGGGGCGCTGATCCACACGGTAAGTCGCGAGCGTCGACCGCACGAGATCCCGGATGCCTGCGAGCCCATGCTCCAGCAGGCGGATTGAGGTGGTGCGTACCTGTTCATGGCTACCGTGTTTCTTGAGGGAATCGAGGGCATTGAACATGCCTCCCAGTGGATTGTTGATCTCATGAGCCATGCCGGAGGCCAGGCGGCCGAGGCTCGCCAGTTTTTCCTTTTCCGCAAGCTGGGCTGCGAGGGTTTCGCGCTCGTTGAGGACCTGGGCCATCGCGTTGTAGCGCTTGAACAGCTTCCCGAACTCACGACCCTGCGCGCCGACGGTCGCGTCGGGAATCCGTTCGATCGCGCCTTGGCTGCCGCGCGCAAGATAACTGGAAAGCAGACCGACCGGCTTCAGCATCCGCCTGACCGACAGGTAACCCACGCCGATGAGGAAAAGGCTGAGCAGCACATTCGTGATGATCAGCTCCTGAAATACATCGCCACGCTCCCGCATCAGATTGGCGATGTCCGCCTCGGCATAGATGCGTCCGATCTCGCGATCCTGATAGGTCAATGAGCGGGACATCCTGGCCGACGCACCGTTCACGTCGAGAGTCACTTCCTTATCGCTATCGAACAATTTGACGACATCCGCAGGAATGCGATCGAGCGGCGGGAAACGGCCAGGTTCGCTTGAGGCAATGACCCGGCCTTCGTTATCCGTCGCGGTAGCCCATTGCACATTCAGACTGCGGTAGCGCTCGCGCGAACGGTCAAGCGTATCGAACACCTCCCAAACATCTTCGCGCACGACCGATGGTATGAGCGATGCCGAAAGACCGTCGAGATAAGCGGAAACCAGTTGCTGCAGATTGCGCTCCTGGGTTTCCTCAAGGCGCGAGAGCACCCGATTGCTGACGGCGGCGCTAATTACAACCATCAGCAATGCAACCACGAGCGGCACACGAACGGAAATCGGCCATGACCACGAAGCCGAGCGATTTGTTGTCCACACGCTCTTCATGAGTTCAAGCTCCGGACCAGCCGCATCTTGGCAGCGATCGGATCGAATAGGTTCATCGGCTCCTTGGCGAAGCCGTCGAGACGCAAAAGCGTCAGAACGTCCCTGCCGCCTGGGTCTTCCGGCATCGACAACAGGGCCTGCTGCAAAGTCACAACATCTTCATGTTGGATTTGCCTGCCCAGGCATGCAACCGGCGGAAAGCCCAGGAGCTCCGAGCGGCGGATGACCCGCGTTTTCGCGGTAAGAGCCGGTTCGAGAGAAGCCATCACCTCCCAGACATACCCGTCCACGCTGCCGCTTTGGGCAAGCTCCGAAGCGACCGCCCGGACCACATTGCGGTGACCGTAAGTAAAAATCATCTGCCGGAAGAATTGCTCGGGCCGTAACTTGCGCTCGGCGAGCAACGCCGCCGTGACCAGATAGCCCGAATTGCTGTTTGGGTCGGAGAAGGCATGCGTGTCGCCACGCAAGTCGTCAAGGCTCTCGGCGCGGCGATTTACCGGCACGATCAGATAGGATCGATAGAGCGGCTTGCCGTTCCAGAGGGGGACCGCAACAAGCGCAAGTTGCTCGGGATATTGCACCAGCGGATAGCCACATATCCATGCCGCCGTCAGCTGCCCCGACAGAAGAAGAGTCGTGATCTCCTCATAGGTTCGCCGCTGTACCAATTGCACTTCGCGCCCTGTCTTCCGCGAAAGATAATCTTTCAACTTGGTGAGGAGTTCGAGGTCATCGGTCAGAAAGACGGGGGTAAGTCCGAAATGCAGGACTCCCGCAGCCGCGGCTCGCGCCCCGTTCGCAGCACCGATCAGGGCGGCGCAGGTGAGGCTCGCGACAAAACTTCTACGATTCTGGAGCGGCCAGAATCCCGTGCTTCGCGGTCGAGATGTCATGGTCTCGTAGATTGGACCGGTTCAGGCCAATGAGTCCATTTCTTGTGGGAAAATCCATAAGGTGCATCATCCGTCATATTTGCTGCATTGCAGCATCGCGGCCGCCGCGATCTCCACGCGATGTCTCCCCAGCGCGGATTCGGAACCTGACGGTCCGCGGAACTTGACTTAGATCAAGGATTCACATGCGACCGGCTGCGCATCATTCCCGCATCTAAGGAGAGTGGGAGGATTCTATGGCTGAACGACCGAAAACGGAAACCGCTGCGGCGCCACTTGAACGGATTCCCTTCATGCAGCGGGTTCTCGACAATCCGTTCCTGCTGCTGTTCATCGGCGTGGTGGTTCCGACCGTCATCTACATCCTCTGGGGTGTGATGGAGATCACCCAGATTCCGCTCGCGAAATAGGGGGCCACAATGGCAATTTTTCCTCCGCAATCCCGCGTCTGGTGGAACGAACCGATCGCCAAGGCCGAGCTGGTCTGGATCGGCTTCGCTTTCGTCTGGGGCCTCATCATGTTCTTCATGATGATCTATTGGCACATTTACGGAGCCCAGAACCTGTCGACGCAAGTCGGCCGCATCGATCCCGCCGTGTACGAGCAGCGGACCAACGACTTCGCCGAGAAATTCAAGGTCCGCGAGGAAGGCGATACCGGCATTCCCGTGGTAAAGCCCACGCCCGGTGGCGATGCCTACATGCTGGCCCGCACTTTCGAATGGTGGCCGGTCCTCGAACTTGAAAAGGGCAAGCCCTACAAGCTGCATATCTCCTCCTTGGACTTTCAGCATGGGTTTTCGCTGCTCCCCATCAACATGAACATCCAGGTTCATCCGGGCCTCGAGCAGATCATCACCATCACGCCGACCGAAACCGGCACCTATGGCGTCGTCTGCAATGAATACTGCGGTCTCGGCCATCATCTGATGACCGGACGCATCTACGTCGTCGATTCTGGTCAGGGAGGCTGACATGACCACTGCCGCCATACCGGCAAACGTTCTCGGTACATTTGCCACGAAATTCCGCACCTGTCCGGCAACCGGCCTGAAGGTCGATCTCGCCGCCGAGCGCCTGATCAAGGCCAACGCGGTCGCCGCCGTCATTTTCCTGGCCATCGGCGGCACCTTCGGCCTGCTGGTGGCGCTGACCCGCTGGCCGGCGGTGCATCTCCTGTCGTCGGACATGTTCTACCTCCTGCTGACGGCACATGGTCTCGACGTGCTTCTGCTGTGGATCATTTTCTTTGAAATGGCGGTGCTGTATTTCGCCTCCGCCGTCATCCTCAGCAGCCGCATTGCCGCGCCGCGATGGGGATGGGTCGGCTTCGTCCTGATGGTCGTCGGCGGCCTGATGACCAATGTCGCGGTGCTGCAGGGCGATTCGAGCGTGATGTTCACCTCCTACGTGCCGTTGCAGGCCCAGCCGCATTTCTATCTTGGGCTGATCCTGTTCGCGGTCGGCGCCCTCATCGGCTGCCTCATCTTCTTCGGCACGCTGGTGATCGCCAAGGAGGAAAAGACCTATGAAGGCTCGATCCCCCTCGTCACCTTCGGCGCGCTGACGGCCTGCATCATCGCGGTCTTCACCATCGCCTCGGGCGCCATCATCCTGATTCCGACTTTCCTCTGGTCGGTCGGCTATATCAGCCACATCGACACGCTGACGTACAAGCTGGTCTGGTGGGCCATGGGCCACTCCTCGCAGCAAATCAACGTCTCGGCCATGGTGGCGATCTGGTATCTGATCGCGGCGGTGACCGTGGGCGCCAAGCCGCTCTCCGAAAAGGTCAGCCGCACCGCCTTCCTGCTCTACATCCTCTTCTTGCAACTCGCCTCCGCCCACCACCTGCTGGTGGAGCCTGGACTCAGCCCGGAATGGAAAATCGTCAATACGTCCTACATGATGTATCTCGCGGTGCTGGGCAGCTTGATCCACGGCATGACGATCCCGGGCTCGATCGAGGCGGCGCAGCGCAAGAGCGGCTTCACCCGCGGCGTGTTCGAATGGCTGCGCAAGGCGCCCTGGGGCAATCCGGCCTTCGCCGGCATGTTCATGTCGCTGATAATGTTCGGCTTCCTCGGCGGCATCTCGGGCGTCGTGCTCGGCACCGAACAGCTCAACATCATGATGCACAACACGCTCTATGTGCCGGGACATTTCCACGGCACGGTGGTCGCCGGAACGACGCTCGCCTTCATGGCGGTCACCTATCTCGTCGTGCCGCTCATCTTCCAGCGTGAAATCGTCTGGCCGAAACTGGCGAGGCTCCAGCCCTATCTCTTCGGCATCGGAGCCGCCGGCATCTCGCTCTTCCTGATGGGCGCCGGCACTCTCGGCGTGGCGCGCCGCCACTGGGACATCACGTTCCCGGCGTCGGACGTGGCGCTCCCCTATGGCTATTCACCAGCTGCGTCCCTAATGATGGGCTTGAACGGCTTGGCGGCCATTCTCGCGGCAACCGGCGGCGCCCTCTTTGTCGTCATCGTCGTGGCCAGCATCCTATTTGGCAAGAAGGTGGATGCAAGCAACGCCGTGGCGGCGCTTGGACCGATGCCGAAGAAGGTGGTGCACGATGCGGTGGCCAAGTACGGCGACGCGGGCACCTGGCATCTTCCGGGAACCTATGTCCTGGTCGGTATCTTCTTTACGACCTTCATTCTCTACTACTTCGTGAACTGGAAATATCTGTCCGAACTCTGGCCGATGCAGTGAGGAATTGAGGCGATGACGACAGCCGCCGCCGTTCCGCTCGTCAAGGATGTGTTATCGATCTTCAAGCTGAGGATCGGGGTCGCCATCATGATGAGCGCGGTCGGCGGTGCGGCGATCACCCCCGGCATCATGCCGGACCTCTGGCGGGTGGGCATCCTCGCCGCCGCCGTCTTTCTCGCCTCCGCAAGCGCGGGCGCCTTCAACCAGTGGGCCGAGGCCGATCTCGACCGCCGGATGAAGCGCACCGCCTCGCGGCCGTTCGCGTCGGGACGCTTCCGTGCCGGCGGTCCCTGGCTCGCGGCGATCCTCGGGCTTCTCGCCGTCGCGGTCGTCATGGCCGCATGGTCGGCCAATTGGTGGGCCGCCTTCCACACCTTCATGGGCGCCTTCGTCTATGGCATCGTCTACACCGTGTGGCTGAAGCGCCGGAGCTGGACCAATATCGTCGTCGGCGGCCTGGCCGGCAGCTTCGCGGTGCTGGCCGGTGCCGCCGCCGTCCATCCCGGCTGGCAGGCGGAGCCGCTCATCCTTTCGCTTGTGCTGTTCCTGTGGACACCACCGCATTTCTGGAGTCTGGCGATCGCCGCCCACGACGATTATGCTTCGGCCGGCGTTCCCATGTTGCCGGTCGTGTCCGGCGACGCGCTGACCGCCAAGGTCATTTTCGCCCACACCGCCGTGCTGGTCGCCCTGTCGCTGCTGCCGGCCTTGTGGTCCATGGGTCCCGTCTATCTGGCCGGCGCCGCGACGGGTGGCGCTCTTTTCGTCTGGACCAGCATCAGGCTGGTGCGGGAACCGTCGCGCAAGCGGGCGATCCAGAATTTCCTGGCCTCGCTCCTGCAACTCGTCTTGCTGCTGTCGGGAACGGTTGCGGATCGCATCATCGGGTCCTTCTGATGTGGCGCCCCGCCATTGCGGCCGCGTGCCTCGCCGCCGGGCTGTCGTCACCGGCGATGGCCGATGCGCGCACCGATGCGGCCCTGCAGGTCTCGCAAGGCGCCATCGGCAGCCGCGTTCCCGATCTCGCATTTCAGGATGCCGACGGAAACCAGATCGCCCTCGCCGATCTGCGCGGCAAGCCACTGCTCGTCACGCTGATCTACACCAGCTGTGCCGACGTCTGCCCCGCCATCATCGAGAGCCTGGCGCCCGCCGTCGAGACGGCGGAAGATACCCTCGGTAAGGGGAGTTTCAATGTCCTCACCGTCGGCTTCGATACCCGCAACGACACGCCGGAGCGCATGCGCTCCTTCGCCCGCGCCCACAATGCCAGCGGCGGCAACTGGTATTTCGCCGGTTCCGACAAGGAAACCATGGATCGCCTCAGCGCGGCCGTGGGCTTCAGCTACTTTTCTTCCGCCGGCGGCTTCGACCACATGGCCCAGGTCACCGTCCTCGACAAGACCGGCACGATCTACCAGCAGGTCTACGGCAGCACCTTCGACCCCCCGGCGATCGTCGAGCCGCTGAAGCAACTGGTGTTCGGCGGCGGGCGTTCGATTTTCTCGCTGGCGGGCCTCGGCGACCGGGTGAGACTTTTCTGCACGGTCTACAATCCCAACACCGGCCGCTATTATTTCAACTATTCGCTGCTCGTGACGATCTTCGTCGGCGCGGGAAGTCTCCTCGCGATACTCATCTTCCTCATCCGCGAGACGCGGAAATCGCTGCGAAGCGGCGGAGTCTGAGCGCATGGGCTTGCCGAGGCGGCCGCTTCGCACCTGCTTCGATGCCGGTGAACGGCTTCTTGCGTTGGCATTCCCGGCGAACTGGAATCCCCTGCTTAATCTCGGAGCGCTTGGATTCTTCTTCTACTGGATCGTCACCGTCAGCGGCATTTACGTCTACATCTTCTTCGATACCGGCGTGACCCAGGCCTTCGTCTCCATCGAATACATGAGCAACGAACAGTGGTACGCGGCGGGTCTCATGCGCAGCCTGCACCGCTACGCCTCCGATGGCCTTGTCGCCGTCATGCTGCTTCACTTGCTGCGTGAATTTTCGCTCGACCGTTATCACGGCGTGCGCTGGTTCAGCTGGGCGACCGGCATCCCGGTGCTGTTGCTCGTCTACGTCGCCGGGATCAGCGGCTACTGGCTGGTCTGGGACAAGCTCGCCCAATATGTGGCGATCGTCTCGACCGAATGGCTGGACCACCTGCCCTTCTTCGGACAGCCGATCGCGCGCAATTTTCTCTCGCCCGATACGCTGGAAAGCCGCTTCTTCACGCTGATGATCTTCATGCACATCGCGGTGCCGCTGATCGCCCTCATCGTTTTGTGGCTGCATCTGCAACGCGTGACCAAGCCAAGGATCAATCCGCCCATGGGACTGGCCATCGGAACCGGACTATCGTTGCTGGCCCTCTCGGCGCTGCATCCGGCCATGAGTCAAGGCGCGGCGAACCTCGCCCAGGTTCCCGGCGCCGTTGGCCTCGACTGGTTCTATCTCGGCGCCTATCCCCTGCTTGAAACTCTTCCCGGCCGGGTGACGTGGAGCACGGCGGTGGCGCTGCTGATCATCATGGCGGCCATTCCCTGGCTTCCGCCCATGAAGCGGCAGAAGCCCGCCGTCGTCGATCTCGCCAATTGCAACGGCTGCGCCCGCTGCATGAACGATTGCCCCTACAGCGCCATCACCATGCAAATGCGAAGCGATGGCCGGCCCTTCGAGGGCGAAGCCGTGGTCGACCCCAATCTCTGCGTCTCCTGTGGAATTTGCGCGGGCGCCTGCCCGACATCGACGCCGTTCCGCCGCATCTCGGACCTCGTGCCCGGCATCGACCTGCCGGACCGCCCCATCGCCGCGATCCGCGCCGGCGTGGATGCGGAAGGCGCCCGCATCGCCGGCCCCGCCCGCATCATGGTTTTCGGCTGCATCAACGCCGGTGTCGCGGCGGCCTGCCGTTCGGCCGGCGTCGGCGTCGTTTCGCTGAATTGCACCGGACAATTGCCGCTGTCCTTCATCGACTACGTCATCAGCCGCAATCTGGCGGATGGCGTGCTCATCGCCGGTTGCAGCGAGAACGGCTGCTACAACAGGTTCGGCGGCAAATGGACCGCGCACCGGCTGGCAGGCGAACGCGATCCGCACCTGCGGGGCCGCGTGCCGCGCCAGAGGATCGCGAGCGTCTGGGCCGGCAGGCTCGGCGGCGCCATGCTGCGCCGCGAGATCGCCGCTCTGGCGGCACGCCTGGAACCGCTGGGGCCCTTCAAACCAAAGGCCCCGGCGATCCGTGCCGTGACACCGGGAGAGCCGGCCGATGCCTGACGTCGTGAGATATGCCGGGCAGGCCCTGCTGTACGCCGCATTCGTAGCCGCCATCGGCGTCTTCGCATCGTGGCCCATTTATCATGAGGTGCCGGAAGGCTCTGCCCAGATCAAGCTCGCCTTCAACCACAGCGGCGCGCGCGTCGAGGATTGCCGCAAGCTCACGGCGGAGGAACTCTCGAAGCTGCCGAGCACCAAGCGGCGTCCCAACAATTGTTCGCGCCAACGCCTGCCCGTCACCATCCAGCTGACCATCGATGGCAAGCCGATCTACGAAGCCATGCTGAAACCCGGCGGTCTTTCGAGCGACGGACCGGCCCAGACCTATAAGAAATTCATCGTGCCCGCCGGAAAGCATGTGATCGAAGCGCGGCTCCGCGACAGCAAGCGGACCGAAGGTTTCGACTATCAGAGCCGCTTCGAGACCGAGCTGGCGCCCTGGCAGAATCTCGCCATCGATTTCAAGGCCGAACAGGGAGGCTTCCTCTTCAGGTAGCGATACAGATGTCCCTCATCGAATGGCGCAAGGAATTCGAAACCGGCATTGCCAGCGTCGATCACGAACACCGGGAGCTCGTCGATCTCATCAACCGCCTGCATGAGCACATGGCGGGCGGCGCCGATCGGGCCCGCGTCGCGGAGTTTCTCGGCGAGGTCTTCGCCCGGATCGCCGCCCACTTCGCGCTCGAGGAATCGATCATGCGCAAACACGCCTACGACGAATACGAGGCCCACAAGACCGAGCATGAAAGGTTGCTCGACGAGATCAGGGACATCATGGACAGTGCTCCGGCGGCATACGCCGGCTCGCTATCGACCGTGGTCCGCGACTGGTTCGTCAACCACTTCAAGTCGAAAGACGCGCGCCTGCACAGGATGCTGGGCGTTTAGCTCACATCCAAGAGCCGATCCAAGAAGAATGGATTCATGAGCAAGGACTTGGTCTGGTCAAGCGTTTGAGCATCAAGTGGCACGTCATCCCCATCGGTCCGCGCGATTGGGCGCATCGGTTCTGATCGTTGGGAATTGGTATGAAGCCAATGCAGGAGTGAAAATCCAAGTTTCCGCGAGCCTGTGAATCTCAATCCTGAAATCCGCGATTCGATCTTCGGATATTTTTGAGCGGTTGATTCTGTTTATGGCCGTCGTTTCGTCTCGTGTCAGAAGGACGAGACGATAGTTCACCTTAATGAAAGTCATCACGTCATCATCACCGCCACCGCTGTTGACGATCTCGATTGTCTTTTGGGCATACGCCGTTTGCGGCAGGACATGCTCGATGAAGACAGGTTCACCGACCATTCTAGCCGCATACGCCGCTTTGCCGATCTCCGCGCCCGGATCGGTCTTGAGGTTGTTGATATGGCTCGGATTGGGATAGCGAAGATGCAGGCTCGGAATATCCAGTATGCGCTCGACCGAACGGATCGCGCCGCCGTTGTCAGTGAATCCGAGTTCAATCGCCTTGTTTCGCGCTTCGATGAACAGGCGCAGGGCCGGGAGCAGGTTTTCCGAGTGCTTCTTTTGCGACACGCGTGGAAATTTCACGGTTTTCATAATGAAGTTTGAAGGCTAGCACCCAATGGCTGGGACAAAGGTCAATCCTCGCATCCGGCATTGGTGCATGGTAGTCCCCATGCCCAAGGTCCGGTGTTGCCAATCACCTCCATTCGCGCCAATCTCGGCGTCAACAAGCCGGTCATCTGGTGGAAGTCGGTTCAAATGGGAATTTCCGAAGCGGCGAAAGGATAAAGCCATGGAACGTGGTGGCGTGAATGGTAAATTCACCCGGCGATCGGCCCTTTTGCTCGGCTTCGTGGGCGCAGCGTCGTTGGCCGACGGTCATTTCACTGCACGAGCACAGGACGTGGATGTCGCGAAACTGACCGGCTTGCAATTGGCGGCAATGCTTGCACAAAAGGATTTCTTCCTCGTGAACGTTCACATTCCCTACGAAGGCGAGATCAAGGATACGGACGCGTTCATTGCGTATGACAGCATCGCCGACAATCTGGATAGACTTCCGCAGGACAAGAACGCAAAGATCGTTGTCTATTGCCGCAGCGGCGGGATGAGCGCCATAGCGGCAAGAGAACTGGTCCGTCTCGGCTTTACTCGGGTGTCAGATTTGGCTGGCGGGATGATCGACTGGGAGAAGAGCGGCTACAAAATTATGGAGAAGTAGAATCATGCTCTAATTTCCCGCCGCGCCGTCCGCAGTTGGCTTTCCGAGCGCCACGCAAGCTGATGGGATCGCTTTGCCCATTGTGCTGTTGTCGGACAATCGAGCCATCTACCTTGCTCGCGCGACGACGGGACCGCTCGCGGCTTGCGATGCGCCGCCAGCCATTCCCGTGCGAGGCGTTGAGCTTCGGCGATCCGATCGGGGGTCATCTTCGCAGCGACGCTATCGCGCGAAATTTCCGTAAGAGTGCGGTTCGAAGTCTCCGACGCTGAATAACCACCAACGGCCAAGTTGTAATACATGTGCGCTTGTGCGAAATCCTGCGGCACATCGCGGCCTTTAAGGTACTTGGCTGAGATATTGCCTTGAGCAATTCTGCTACCCTGCTCGGCCGCCTCAAGAGCGAATAATCCCCCGGCCGGTGAAGTCATGATCTATCATTGCCTTGTCATATCTTTAGGCAAACGATGGATCCCCTGACGGGGCATTTTCCGACTTATTTCAATAACCAGATCGCTGAGTTTCACCCGCGGCGGTTTTCTCAGAACGGAGCGAGCCGCCATGACGGAAATCAAGCTACCGGCTCACACCCCTCTATGGCTCCAGGCTACAGCCGACCTTTGCCGCGCTGAAGCTCTTGGCGGTCCCATATTTCCCATAGTCGCCGCTGCCGCTCCCGGTGGTGCTCGTCGGGGGGAAGAAAGCCAGATCGATCTGCCCCTGCACTCCGTCGGCGAAGAAAGTCGCGCCTATCTCAACGAACGAGCCGTCCTTGGCAACGGTCGCGGTTCCAAAGACTGGGCTCAAACCCGCAACCCGCCCACGCAGTGAAACAATCTGGCCGGCAAGGACCGGGCGGTCGCCCCTGAAGCGGAAAAAACCGAGATCGCCGCTGAATGGTCCACCATTGAGCCTAATGCAAAAATCCGCCCGCGCAGGTACAGCCGCGGTCAACGCGAGAACGGATAGCGCTGCGCACCCCCAGAGTTTCCTTCGCAACCAAAGCCGGACGTCGCCTAGATGACCCTCCGCCTCGCTGTGCTTCATATCGATACCCCCTGTTCCCGGTCCCGAATGTGACTTGCGAAAAAGGCGTATTTTGTTATTTTTGTAAACTCTTGAATCTTGCTTGGCATTGACAGAAGTCAAGGCGCGCGTTTTCTGCGCCCCTCTCGCGGCGCCAGCAAAACAGTTGGGCCTCGGAGCCGATCCACGAACTTGTTGAATCGGATGAATCATTTGCGATTCACTTGTGGGCGCATGATTCGCATGGGAGCGCCCGATGTGGAAACCCGAACATCGCCTTGCCGCCGACCCGCTGAGACGCGATGCGCTCATCGCGGCTAGTCGTCGCGGCCTTCGGTATCCGAGTGATCTGAACGATGCCGAGTGGGCGCTCATCGCGCCTCTCATTCCTCCGGCCGCCGCGGTGAGCTCCCTATGGCGCTGCGCCTCAAGCATGGCTTCTGCTTTTTTCGGCGACAATACTGAGGATAACCATGAGTGGGTCGGGCCTGTACAACCCGGAAGGCCGTCAGCCCAAAGTTCGCTTCACGGTGCCCGCGGACAAACGAAATTTCTCACCGTATGTGTTTATAGACGGTCGTGCGGGACAGGCCGAGCAGACGCGCGGTCTCTGAGATATTGTTGCCGGCGGTTCGGTAGGTGACTCTGATTTCGCGGCATTTGTGCTGGTTCAGCGGATGGCCATAGCAAACCTCGCAAGAATCCGCCCCTGGCTCCTCGGTTTCGTCGTCGAACGAGTCCTCGTCGACATATTCCATCTGCCGTCGCATCAAGGCACGCTGCAGCGTGGCGTGGAGTTCGCGGACGTTGCCGGGCCACGGACGCAGCGATAGCCTGGCAATCGCTGCGTCCGTGATCGCGGCCCCCGGCGTGATCTTCTGCATCAGGTGATGGACGATGAGCGCGAAATCGGAACGCGCGCGAAGCGGCGGCAGGCGGACGGTGAACGAGTTGAGGCGGTAGAGCAGGTCCGCGCGGAATTCGCGCGCCGCAACCATCTCCTGAAGGTTTTGGTTGGTGGCGGAGACGATCTGCAAATCCACCTTGTGGGTCCTCTGCCCGCCGACTGGGCGAACCTCCATGCTGTCAAGAAAGCGCAGCAGCGCCGTCTGGGCGGAGAGCGGAATGTCGGCGACCTCGTCGAAAAACAGCGTACCCCTGTCGGCGGTACGCGCGATCCCCGGCGCACCTTCGGTTCGGGCATTGGTGAATGCGCCCCGCTCGTGGCCGAATATCTCCGCAATGAACAGCGACTCCGGCACTGCGCCGCAATTGAGAGCCACGAACTCCCCCTTGCGGCCGCTCAGCGCATGGACATGACGGGCCATGAGTTCCTTGCCCGTCCCGGTCTCGCCACAGATATGCACCGGCATGCGCAGGACCGCAGCCTCGGCAAGGCCGGCCATGAGCCGTTTCAACGCCCGGTCATCACAGACGAAATCCAGTGCGCCTGCGCCGGCCACGATTGCAGGCACTTTCGCGGCGATGCGCCGTTCCGGCGCCGCGGCACCGCGCTGGCCGATCTGGCGGCAGACCATGAATACACCGCTGCCGGCGCGGTCGCGAATTCGGATGACGCCGCCATTGAGCAGACCTTCCATTGCGGCGCCGAAACCGGCTTCGAACAAGTCGTCGAAGTGGCTGCCGACCGAGGCCGGGAGGCCTGCGAGAAGGCTGGTTCCCGGACGGTTGAGCGAGCAGACCTCGCCGTCGCGCGAGACGGCAATCAACCCGGCGGAAAGCGTGTCCAGATATTCGACGCGCGGGTGGAAGGCGAAGATGAAACTGCCGGCGCGCTCCTGAAAGATCAGGCTGTTCTCGATCTGTGCGGCCGCCATCCTGACGAGCGCGTGCGTGTGCTGCTGGCGCGCCTCGTTGGAGCAGGACGCATCAAGCAGGCCCAGTATTTCGCCCTTTGGACCGAGTATCGGCGCAGCCATGCAGCTCAGGTGCCCATGGCAGGCGAAGTAATGTTCGCGCCCGTAAATTGCGACCGGCTGGGCACTGAGCACCGAGAGGCTGAGCGCGTTGGTGCCGCGCACATTTTCATCCCATATGCTGCCGGGAATGATCGAGCGACCGGCGGCACTTTCAGCGAAACGTTGGTCGCTGATGGTGTCAAGGACGATGCCATCGCGGTCGGCCAGCGCGACTGTAAAATTCGAACCGGCGATTTGCGAATGGAGCACCTGCATTTCGGCGAGGGCCAGACGGCGCAGCCCGGCATTGGCGTCGCGCTTCCGGTGCACGTCGGCAAAGGGAATGACCAAGTCGCGCGGCTGGTGGCGCGGATCGAGACCGAGATTCTGGCACCTCTGCCAGCTCTCCGCCACCAGCGTCGTGAGACCGCCGGCCGGGAAGCGGTTGCCTCTTTCGAGAGCGGCTCGCGCGCGCTCAAGTCCCGACAATTGCGACATGGATCCTCCCCAGGACATCGCTTGTGCGGCTACAATAAGCAGCACTAAGGGAATTGCAATGACCAGAAACTGCACATTTAGACATTGAAATCGTTCATCTCGCGAACGGGCGCGAAAGCGGAATAAGTTTTCATCCTATTGATTCCAATAGACTTTATTTGTTGGCATAGGAATTGCTGAAATGTTTCTCGAAAGCGGGGCCAAGAATCCCAATCGAGGAGACGAGTAGCGTGAAAGCCCAAGTGCTCACCCAATATGACGACAGCCTCACGGCGGACCAATGGGTCACGTTGCAGGATGTGCCGAATCCAACCATCACCAAATCCACCGACGTGATTGTGCGCATTGGCGGCGCGGGGGTCTGCCGCACCGATCTTCACATCATCGAGGGCGTCTGGCGGCGACATATAGACCCGACCGGCAATCGATTGCTGCCGCTCATCATGGGTCACGAAAATGCCGGCTGGGTTGAAGCCATCGGCAAGGAAGTCGAGGGAATCAAGGTCGGCGATCCAGTGATCGTGCATCCCAAGATTTCGGGTGGCACCTGTCTCGCCTGCCGCCGTGGCTTCGACATGCACGGTCCAGGCAAATTTCCCGGCCTCGACTGCAATGGCGGCTATGCCGAGTTTCTGTGCACCTCGGAACGCAACATCGTGCCCTTGCCGCGCACCCTCGCGCCGAAGGAGGTCGCGCCTTACGCGGATGCCGGCCTGACCGCATATCGCGCCGTGAAGAAGGCGACGCGGCATCTGCTGCCCGGCGAGTATTGTGTGGTCATCGGCGCAGGCGGGCTGGGCCATATCGGCATCCAGTGCCTCAAGGCGATGTGCGCCGCCGACGTGATCGTGGTCGATACGTCCGACGCCTCGCTGGCGCTCGCCGCCAAGATCGGCGCAGACAAGCTCGTCAAGGCCGATGGAAACGAGGTCGAGGCGGTGCTTTCCCTGACCGGCGGTCTGGGGGCCGAGGCCGTCATCGACTTCGTCGGCGAGAAGGGCACGACCGCCAAGGGCCTCGCGATGACCAGGGTGATGGGAAACTACTATGTCGTCGGCTATGGCGAGGACATTCGCGTGCCCACCGTCGACTTGATCATCACCGAAAAGAACATCATCGGCAATCTGGTCGGCACCTGGGCCGAGCTCGTCGAACTGATGGCACTCGCCGATCGCGGACTCGTGGAACTCACCACCGTGGAGTATCGACTCGCCGACGCCAACAAGGCGCTGCACGATCTCCACAACGGGAAAATTCACGGACGCGCTGTACTCATTCCCTAATAACAAAAACGGCTAAATGGAGGAGACCCCCTATGAAGAAACTGGCTTTGTTGACGTCCTCGGCTTGTGCGCTGGCGCTTTTGCTGGGCCCGGCCGCGCAAGCGGCCGAGATCGACTACGCGAAATATGGCGACTATGCCAAATACGGTTCGGCGGAAGATGTGCCCGGTGCGTGCTCCTATGAAGCAATCGACAAGAAGGACTATTCGGGGCGCACGCTGAAGGTCATCAGCCATGCCGTGCCGGTCATGGGCGAGCCGACCGACCTTCACGCCAAGCAGTTCCAGGATCTGACCGGCGCGACCGTCGATGTCGTCCACATTCCGTTCGGCGACCTCTACCAGCGCATCATGATCCCCTTCCAGACGGGGCAAGCGGCCTACGACGTGCTGTTCTACGGTTCGCTCTGGATCGGTGACCTGCACGACTTTCTCGCACCCGTCCCGGCCTCCTATGCGGAGATCGGCGGGATGAAGGACGTGACACCCAACTACAAGGACGTTGCGACCTGGGGTTCGGAGATGGTTCAGTACCCGGTTGATGGCGATCGGCACTACATGAAGTATCGCGCCGACGTCTTCGAAAATCCGGAAATGCAGGCGAAATTCAAGGCCGAGACCGGCAAGGACCTACGTGTTCCGGCCACTTGGGAGGAATACAACGAGGCCGCGAAGTTCTTCTCCGGCTGGGACTGGGCCGGCGACGGTCAGCCGCATTTCGGCAGCGCCGAGGTGACGAAGCGCGACGACCTGATGTTCTCGGCGTTCATCAGCCGGGTGGCGGCCTATGCCAAGAACCCGAACGTCAAGGGTGGCTTCTTCTTCGACTTGGCGACGATGGAGCCGCAGGTCAACAATCCGGGATGGGTGAAGGGCCTCGAAATGTTCATCGACGCCCAGAAGTCTTTCCCGCCCGGCGGCAGCAATTTCGGCCTCGGCGACGAGATCTTTTCTTTCGGCGGCGGCCAGACACTGCTCAGCTATTCATGGGATGATGCGTTCATACTGGCGCAGGAAAAGGACAGCCCGATCCGCAACAAGGTTGGCGCGGCGCCCCTGCCGGGGGCCAGCGAAGTATGGAACCGGGTGACCAAGAGCTGGGACAAGTTCGAGGCGCCGAATGCCCCGCCCTACATCACCTGGGGCTGGACCTCGGCGGTCGCCAAGGCGTCGAAGAACCAGGATATGGCCTTCGATTTCCTCTGCTTCTTTTCCAACGAGGCCAATACCACGCTCGATCTCCAGATCGGCCGCTTCGGCGTCAACCCGTACCGCACGACGCATTTCGATTCCAAGTTCTGGGAGAAAAAGCTCGGCTGGGACGCCAAGGTGGCGGAAACCTACGTCAAGACGCTGAGCGGCATGGACGAAAGCAACAACCGCGTCTTCGACCTGCGCGTTCCGGGGGTGAACCAGTTCATGTCCTCGCTGGCAAACGGCGTGGCGGAAGCCATGGCCGGCCAGAAGGCGCCGCAGGAGGCGCTTGACGACGTCGCCAAGCAGTGGAATGAGATTGTCGAGAAGATCGGCAAGGACAAGGTCCGCGACGCCTACGCCAATGTCGTGGCGCTCGAGGATCATGGCCGCTGAACGAGTGCCGTTGAACGTCGGGGTTGGGGGCGGTTCGACTTCCGCCCTTTTCGAAGCGGGGCGGGTCGCCGCCCCGTCTTCTTGCCCGACCGCTGCATGACCGACAGGCGCCAGGACGAACGATGGACCAGCCCGAATTCCGGTTCTACAAGCTTTGCTTCCTGCTCCCCGGCTTCCTGGTCCTGCTGGCGATCATCCTGTTTCCGTTGCTGTTCACGATCCGCGTTTCGCTGTCCGGCTGGGATGCGATCTCGCCTGGCCTAGATTGGGCGGGCGTGAAGAATTATGCCGCCGTGCTGGCGGACACCCGCTTCTGGCAGGCGCTGACGCGGCTCGGCGGCATGGCCCTCGGCACGGTGTTGATTCAGTATGTGCTCGGCTTCGCTCTAGCGCTTCTGGTTTGGCGCGAGATCCGCTTCCGCCGCTTTGTCCGGGTTCTGTTCCTCATTCCGATGATGACGACGCCGGTCATCATGTCGGTGATCTGGCGGACCATCCTCCACGAATCGCTGGGACCGGCCAACGATCTTCTCGGCCTGTTTGGCGCCGGACCCTATCCCTGGCTGACCTCGGGCAATTGGGCGGTGGCGAGCGTCATGCTGGTCGAGATCTGGCAATGGACGCCCTTCATGTTCCTGCTTCTGCTCGCCGGCCTCATCAGCCTGCCGCGCGAGCCGTTTCTGGCCGCCGCCATCGACGGCGCCGGGCCGGTGCGCACCTTTCTCAATGTCACTTTTCCGCTTCTTGCCCCCGTTTCCATCGGCGCGATCGTCATTCGCCTCATCGAGGCGTCCAAGATCATGGAGACGGTCTATGTGCTGACCTCGGGCGGGCCGGGCACGGCGACCGAAACCTCGGGCTACTACATCTACATCAAGGGTCTGCGCGACTTCGAGATCGGCTATGCCGCCGCCCTCTCGATCACCTATCTCGTCATCATGATCGTACTTCTGACCATCGTCGCCAAACTGCTGGTGAAAGTCTTCATCGGGGCGCGCGCCTGATGTCTGGGCTTCGTACGACGCTCAGATATCTGGCGGTGGCTCTGTGGAGCGCCTTTGTGGTGGCGCCCTTCCTCTGGGCTTTGACGACCAGTTTCAAGACGACGAATGCCGTGACCGGCGGGCCGACCTATCTGCCCTGGCTCGAGTACGAACCGTCGCTTGCCGGCTGGCGCAGCCTGTTCGGCGGCGTGGGCGGCATCGATATCGTCAGGCCCTACCTCGACAGCCTGATCGTGACGGGAAGCGCCAGTGCGATCTCCATCGTTCTCGGCACGCTCGCCGCCTATGGGCTGTCGCGCTTCGACTATCGGACCGGCCTCGTGAAGAATGCCGATATCATCTTCTTCTTCATCTCCCAGCGCATCATGCCGCCCATCGTGCTCGCCATCCCTTTTTTCCTGATGCTGCAGTTCCTCGGCCTTCTCGACACCAAATTGGGCCTGATCCTCGTCTATGTGGCGCTGCTGCTGCCGATTGCCGTCTGGATCATGGTCGATTTTTTCGACAGCGTTCCGCGCGAGATCGACGAGATGGCGATGCTCGACGGCTGCACGCCCCTTGAAGCCTTCTTTCGCGTTGTGCTGCCCAATTCCTTGCCCGGCATCATCGTGGCCGGCATGTTCTGCCTGATCTTCGGCTGGAACGATTTCTTCTTCGCCTTCACGCTGACCTTCACCGACACGCAGCTTCTGCCGGTGGCCATCGTGGCGCTCAATTCCTCGGTGACGCCCTGGTGGAGCCTTTCAGCGTCAGCGCTGATCTCGGTTGCCCCGCTGCTCCTGATCGCCGTCCTGGTCGAACGGCTGCTGTCGCGCGGCACGCTGGCCGACGCGATACGGTGAGGGCGGGAGCATGAGTCTTGTCATGGACAGCCTCTCTCTGGCCCGAGACGGCGTTGTCCACCTCGATCGCCTGTCGGCGGAGTTCGAGCGCGGCCGGTTGACCACCGTGATCGGCCGTACGCTGGCCGGCAAGACGACGCTGCTGCGCGCGATCGCCGGGCTTCAGGCGATCGATGGTGGCGAATTGCAGCTCGACGGCAAGGCCTTTTCGGCGCTGCCGGCATGGCGGCGCGACGTCGCCATGGTCTACCAGCAGTTCATCAACTACCCGCATCTGACCGTTTTCGGCAACGTCGCCTTTCCTCTCCACAAACGAGGCGTCGCGAGGAACGAAGTAGCGCGGCGGGTTTCGGCGGTGCTCGAAACCGTGGGGCTTTCAGGCTTCGGCGAGCGCAAGCCCGGCCAGCTCTCGGGCGGTCAGCAGCAACGCGTGGCGCTGGCCAGGGCCCTGGTGCGCGAGGCCGGCATCCTGTTGCTCGACGAGCCGCTGGTCAATCTCGACTACAAGCTGCGCGAACAACTGCGCGAGGAATTCCGCGCGCTCCTGACGAACCAGAGCAAGACGATCGTCATCTACAACACCACCGAGCCCGCGGAGGCGATGATGCTCGGCGACAGAATCGTGGTCATGCATGAAGGCCGCATTCTCCAGGCCGGCGCACCGGCCGACATCTTCGACCGGCCATCCTCGGCTCTGGTCGCCGGAATCATCAACGATCCGCCAATGAACATGTTCACGGGCGTTGCCGAAGCGGCCGGAATCCTGCTTGACGGGGGCGTAAGGCTATCGACAGCGCCGCATCTCGAAGGCCTGCCGCACGGGCGCTACCGCTTCGGCATCCGCGCCAACGAGATCGAGATGGCCGATCACGGCGTGTTTTCCGGCCGCGCCACCTTTTCCGAGGTCTCGGGTTCGGAGACCTTCCTGCATATCGAGGCTCCTTTCGGCGATGTGGTGCTGCAGATCGAGGGCGTGCACACGATGCCCAACGGCGTCGGCGTTCCGGTCTCGATCCCGCCGGAGCGCCTGTTCGTTTTCACGCCGGACGGTGACGGCGGGCTCATCGCCGCACCTCTTGCCGGAGCACGATGATGGCGCGTATTCACCTCGACCATGTCGGTCATGCCTATGGCGGAACGGTTTACGCGCTCGAAAAGGCGGACATCCTGTTCGAGGACGGCAAGTCCTATGCGTTGCTGGGGCCATCGGGCTGCGGCAAGACGACAATGCTCAACATCATTTCGGGGTTGCTCTATCCATCCCTCGGCCGGGTACTGCTCGGAAGCGAAGACGTTACGCGCGTGCCGACGGCGCGGCGCAATATCGCGCAGGTCTTCCAGTTTCCGGTCGTCTACCAGTCGAAGAACGTGTATGAAAATCTCGCCTTCCCGCTGCGCTGCCGCAACTGGGACACAGGGCGGATACGGTCGCGCGTCGGCGAGATCGCCGAGCTGCTCGGACTGACCTCGCGGCTCGGCCAGTCGGCGCGCCGGCTGACGGCCGACGAGAAGCAGCTTATCTCGCTCGGCCGGGGTCTCGTCCGCGACGATGTCGCCGCACTTCTGATGGACGAACCGCTGACCGTCATCGACCCGCAGATGAAGTCCGAGCTGCGCCGCAAGATCAAGCAGGCCAATGACGTTACGCGGCATACGGTGATCTATGTCACCCACGACCAGAACGAGGCGATGACCTTTGCCGATGAAATCCTGGTGATGAGCGCGGGCCGCGTCGTCCAGCGCGGCACCCCGAAGGAATTGTTCGAACGCCCGCGCGACGTCTATGTCGGCACCTTCATCGGCTCGCCGGGCATGAATTTTCTGAAAGCGGAGCGGCAGGGCGAAGGCATCGCGGTCGGCGGCGTGCCGGTGTCCCTTGCGAACCGGATCGGCGACCTTCCATCGGCGGCCGAAATCATGATCGGCATCCGTCCTGAGCATCTGGCCTTTGCACGGGACGACGAATCCGGCGTGCCGGTCACGATTCTGGCGAGCCATGACCACGGCAGCGTTCGCGTGCTCGACATCGCCGTCGGAACGGCGCGGGCGAAAATGAAGATCGCGCGCGGCATTTCGGTGCCGGCGGGGCAGGTCCGGCTTGCCTTCCCGAAAGGCAGGGTCCGGCTCTACGCCGACGGCATTCTGGTATCATAGTTCACCGGGAGACCGGATCATCCGGCCGGGAATCGACTTATTCTCCGTACCTTGGCCCGTTCAGTCCAGAGGTTCGGAGAATATCGGCGGAGACAGAACGGATTTCGGCCCTCCCGCCGCTTTCGCAGTCCACAGGTCTGCGGCCATGAACCCGGAATTCCTTTAAAATTTCGGCGCGCCTCCAGCCGGAGAGAACGTTTGTTCGGGGGATACTGGCGGTGCTGCCAGTCATCTGCGAACCCATCTCTGGTACTGCATTCCCTGGTAACAGGGAAAGATACCGGGAACTTCATCGAATTCAGTCTTTTCTGGGGCTTCTTACCCTGAATTTCCGCGTGATTTCGGTAACTTGACAGAAAATTCCCTACTCGTCGTAGCAGGGAACTTTCCGGGGGCGAACAGGAAATTGATTTCACGGACCAGGGTATATTGGGCAACGAACCTGTGCAAGGTTCGCAACTGCCTCGCCGGTCGGTACATCCCCCAAAAATCGACAGCGTTTCTCAGTAGCCTGTAAAGGACATCATGCAGAGTCGGTCAGGCTTGCTAAATGTGCTCCCTTAATCTGACCTCGCGCCCAATCTCGTGCCGCATCGCGCAGTCAATCCCGATTATAACAGGCTGGACTGGCGACGGCGTGGGACCAATCTGAAGCCGCCACAACGAAACTGGCCACTACCTTCCTTCCAATGGAGATGTTTCGAGACCGATAACATGCAGCCGGTCACTGGTCTCCCGGAGTTCGCCTGCGGTGAAAGCGATCGCCGTGCGCTCGCCCTCCGCGTTGAGCGGATTGGGACCGGCGGACGCCTTAATTCCAAGTCCCAACGCGCTGCATACCGGCGCGGTCCCGAGGGCCCTGTGGCGCCGATGCCACGGTGGAGTGCTTAAACCCTCGTTGCTGTACCAGATGACGCAGGAGGGCAGCGCGGCGGCGAGATCGGTGAAGATGCGATCCAGCCCGGCGGGAGAGCCACCCCAGATGCGTCGCTCGCGGATGATGGCGCGCGGGCGCTGCGGATCATGACTGTCGATCTCGCGGCCCATGCGATGGCCGTCGAACACGACATCCGCGATGTAGCGCGGCGCAAGGCAGTCGCCGGCCCGATAGACGCCGGCGAGAGCTCCTGCCGAACATAGCGGCTGTGAATGCGTTGCGGCAGAGACCCGCAAAAAAGGGGGCCACCGCCACGCGGCCCCCGGCCCGTGCCGTCACGACAATCGCTTCCACAGCACGGCTCATACTCTGAACAAAAATTCCGCCCGGGACCGGGGACGAAGTCTGGAAATCTAACTGCATGGCGCTAATTCCTTTCAGAAAACTGTGCCACGCCAGCAGCAATCTTCAACGAGATCGAGTCAGACCCAACATTGAATGCCGGTTGCCAGTTATCGACGGTGCACCACGGGAACATCCTCTGATCGTCGGTCTACGCGGTTATCTCGTCCAGATGCCACCGGCCCGTAGCTGCCAGTCATCATCGTCGAAGGTTACGAGCGATGACCTGCCGATCCAAGATCACTCCGGCGTTGACAAGCGCGTGTCCATCCTGCCTATTGCAGTAGGGTTTAGACACCGAAAAGGTTACTTCGCATGGCTGGCGGCACCAAAGGTCGTGGTCACTCGCATGGACCCGGTGGCGATCACGTTCACTCTCATCGCCTCCATGGGGTCCGTCGGGAAGACACGCACGGCGCCAAGACGATGGAGACGCTGTCGCGCATCTCGCAGAACGAGCAGAGCCGGGAGGTCAAGCGCTCGCTGGAGCTGGGGCTCGAGGCCGCCGGCTCGGTGATCGACCGCAACATCTCGCTGTTCAGCCGCGGCCATCAGCCGGCATTCGCCGGCATCAATACCTTCATGAAGGCCCCCTATTGCGAGGACATTCGCAAGATCGGCGACTACGAGGCCGCTTTTGTCGGCGCGCCATTCGATTCAGCGACCACCTACCGGCCCGGAACGCGCTTTGGACCGCAGGCGGTGCGCCGCATCTCGGCGCTCTATGACGGCTACTGGTTCGACGGCGGTGTCGACCTCTACGAGGAACTCGATCTGTGCGACGCCGGAGACATCTTCGTCATCCCCGGCAACATCGAAAAGACCTTCGACCAAGTCACCAAGGCGGTTTCTCATATCTATACCTCGGGTGTGTTCCCGATCATCTGCGGCGGCGACCACAGCCTGGGCTTCCCCAACGTGCGCGGCATCGCTCCGCATATCGACGGTAACGTCGGAATTATCCATATCGATCGCCATATCGATATCCAGGAGAAGGATATGGATGAGCGAATGCACACAACGCCCTGGTTTTGGACGACTCACGAGGGCACCCACAACACCCATCGCGACCACAGCCACATGCACGATGTGGGGCTTCCCAACTGTCATCCGAAGAACCTGGTTCAGATCGGCATCGGTGGCTGGTATGGCAACCGGCCTGGAACGGCGGTCGCGAAACAACGCGGCACCAGCGTTCTCACCATGCAGGACGTGCAGGTGCACGGTCCAAAGAAAGCCGCGGAGATCGCGCTTGAGATGGCCTGGGAAGGCTGCAAGGCGGTCTATCTGTCCTTCGACATCGACTCGATCGACCCCGGCTTTGCGCCCGGCACCGGCTCGCCCGAGCCCGGCGGACTCTTGCCACGCGAAGCCTTCGAGATGATCCACACGATTGCCGCCGAGGGTCTGTGCGGCATGGAGGTCGTCGAGGTGTCGCCACCCTATGACGTCAACGACAACACCGCTCAGCTCGCCTGCCGCGTCATCCTCGACGTGCTCGGCACGCTGCTCGCCAACAACCACTTGGGCCACCGCAACAAAGTCATCAAGAAGTAAGGGAGAGAGTCGCGATGAAGAGTGCAACACGAATTGCCATTGCCGCGGCGGCTTTTGTTGTCTTGGCTACGCCGGCCCTTGCCCACCCCGGGCACGCGGACCCCTTAGGGCTGGCGCACGGCCTGATGCACCCGCTGAGCGGCCTCGACCATATCCTGGCGATGATTGCCGTCGGCCTCTATGCCGCGCAGCTCGGCAGCCGCGCCATGTGGATGCTGCCCGCCGCCTTCATGACCGCGATGATCGCCGGCGGCGCGATGGGCTACGCCGGAATCCAAATACCCATGGTTGAACAGGGCATCGCGCTCTCGGTCATCGTGATGGGTTTGGCCATCGCGCTCGGTCTCAAAATGCCGGCTGGCCTGGGCATGACCCTTGCAGGAGTGTTTGCCATATTCCATGGCCATGCGCACGGTAGCGAAGGCACGGATGTGGTATCTTTCCTGCCCTACGCCGCCGGGTTCATCGCCGCGACGTTCTTGCTGCACGCAACCGGCATCGCTCTCGGATTGGGCCTCGACAGGCTCAAAGCAAACCACGCACTGGCATTGAGGCGTGCCGCCGGCACGGCCGGAGCGTTGGCGGGCGTCGCCATTCTGTTGAACTGACGGGGCCCGGCGGCTCGGTCTGGACTCTAGCCCCAGACCCGGCCCGATCGCGGTGTATCGATCTGGTAGTCCGTGGCGTGTCGGGTGAAGAACTCACGCCCGAACCGGCGGGCGCTACCGATCGGATCGTTGGGATCGCGTCGCACGTCGCGGCGCGGACTGGACGATAGAACCAGGGCCTTCATGGTTCATCTCCCGAGCAGCGCCGCCGCGGCCGCGTCGAGAGCGCGCGCGAACTCGGCGAGCCGGCCGGGCGAGCCGGCGCAGTGTCCCCAGGGCGAATCGAATACGCGCAATTCGGCGCGCGGCATCAGCGCGACCTCGGCGGCGTTATCCCCCGGCGGGAAATAGAGATCGGTCCGGCACGGCATGACGATGGCCCTCGCGCGAATGGCCCCGAGCGCGCGCTTGAAATCGCCACGATAGATATGATTGTCGCCGATATCGGCGTGTTGCCACGTCCAGATCTTGGCGAGAAGATCGTTGGCGTCCCATGTGAGATGATCCTCTTCCCAGTCGCGCACGAAATCCTCCATCGTGGCAAAGCCGAGCTGGCGATAAAGGCCGTCGCGAAAGAAGGCCTGCGAGTAGGCCCAGGCCACGTAGACCCGCCCGAAGGCGCGCAGGCCCTTGACCGGCGGTGATGAGTAGTCGCCGTTGTTCCAGGCCGCATCCGCCTGCAGCGCCGCCTTGGGGCCGTCGAGAAAGGCGTGATTGTGCGGCGAGCAGCGGGCCGATCCGCAGAACGGCAGGATCGCCTCGACCATGTCCGGATATTGCGCGGCCCATTGATAGGCCTGGATCGCGGCGACCGACCAGCCGGCAACCAGGGCAATGCGCCGCACGCCCAGGCGCTCGGTGAGCAGGCGATACTGGCAGGCGACGTTGTCGAACAGCGTCACCGAGGGGAACCATGGCCCATCCTGCGGCGGGGCCGAATTGCTGGGCGAGGACGACAAGCCGTTGCCGAACAGATTGATCGAGACGATGAAGTGCCGTGCCGGGTCGATGGCCCGCCCGCTGCCGAAGTAGCCCTCGTTGCGGATGTGGGTGCCCGTATAGAAGGTGGGCAGCACCACCACGTTGCCGCCCGCCGGATCGAGAGTGCCGTAGGTCTTGTAGGCGAGCCTGGCATCCCTCAGCGTCGCGCCGGATTGCAGCGCGACGTCGCCCAGCTCGAAAATGTCATGGTCTTGCATGAGTCAGGAATAGCGTTGCCGATAGGCCGCCGCGGCGGCCTTGAAGCAGGCCATGGGGGCCCGCACGATGCCCGCTCCGATCTGGCCCCCGTCACGGCCGGCAACGCCGATATCCATGACGGGCAATACCGCGCTCTCGATGACCTTGAAGATGTCGATGCCGGTCGGTGTGCCGCGATAACCCAGAGCCGCGATCAGATAATCGGGATTTTCCCCCACAGTGATCGCATAGAGTTCCTTGTTGCGCGCGATCATCGGCTCGTAGGAGCCGCCCTGGTAATTTTGCAGGGCCGGTGCCGCCGCCTGGGCAAACCCCCCCAGCCCAACGGTCTCGGTGATGATGCTTTCGCCGCCCATCCACGCGATCTCGTCCTCGCTGTGCCCCTCGAACAGTTTCGCCTGGACCGTCGCATGCGGGCCTGTGTACCAGGTGTCGCCAAGTCCGCTGACGCGGATGGCGAAACCCTGGCAATTGAAGGCCATTGCCGTCACGACGCTCGACCGTTCGATATTGCGGGCCGCATCCGCCGTTGCCTTGGCCGCCGCCATCGACAGGCGCAGGAAGAAATACTGGTCATCGGTCACCGCCTTGACGGCGCGTGTGATAGGCTCGCTGCCGCTGCCAGCCATCGCCAGCAGGCTCGGCACCATCTCTCTCAGGAATAGCAGGGCGGCAGCGGCATTTCTGGAATGCAGCTCATCGCCCATGGTGAGGGCGCGCTTCATGATCGGCTTCAAGGCGATGCCGCCGCAGCGGCGGACCGCTTCGGCGACGACCGGCACAACCTCGTTCTGGACGAACAGAAGCCGCTCGCGCACGCCTTCGTCATAGACGCCGTAATTGAGTCGGCGCGGATTGCTGCCTTCGTACATATTGCAGAAGCCGACGTTTCCCGCGGCCCGGTTCTCGACGACGAAAACCGGCATCGACGCCGTGTAGATGCCGGCGAGAGAGCCGACGCAGCCGAAATCGTGGCAGCCGGCAACCTTGATCTGACCGCGATCGAGCTTGGCGATGGCCTCGTCGCGGCTGCCCGCCAGTCCCTCGAACAAGGCGCCACCGACGATCGCTTCGCGCTGCCCGCCGGTGTAGCCGGGCCAGGCCAGCGGCGGGCCGGAGGTAAGAATCGTGTTGCGGTCCAGCCCCGGAACCACCTCGATCGCCGGCCGCACGTCCACAACAACCGGGTCGGCCTTGACCAGGCGGTCGAAAGTCTGCTTGTTGGCGGCCGCCCGGGCGCCGGAAGCGTCTTGCATTTTCCCCCCAACTCGTCTTTGATTGGTCGATCAATTAACAGAATTGCACGGTTACCCCAGGCCCCGCCGGAAGGCAAGCCCGGGCGGCCGTGAGAAAATACCGGAGGAAGCGACCAATTGCCTTGCTGTTGCGATCCGGGTTCTAGTGGACTACGGAGCATCCAAATCCACCGCGCCGATTTGCACCGATGCCCAGCTGGCTTTGGCCGGCCGCCATGTCGAAGAAACGATGAGGAAATAATTGCCCAGGGCCGGACCAAGAACGCATCGTTCCGCGGCCAAGACCGGCGCGCGGCCGCCGGCCGGCGAGCCCGGAAAGAAGAACGGGCGCGAAGAGGAATTTCTCATCGCGGCGCTGCATCTCTTCGCCGAGCGCAATTTTGCCTCGGTCACCATCAAGGACATTGCCCACAGCCTCGGGGTCAACACCGCGCTGATCTATTATTATTTCGAGAACAAGACCGATCTGTTGCGGGCCACCATCGAGCTTGCCGTCGCCAGGGCCTTCGAGAGCGTTCGCGCGGTGGAGAACAAGAACGCCGATCCGCCCGGCATGATTTCCGCCTGGCTGGAAAACCACCTCAAGAAATACGCGGAAATTCATCGCTTCGTGAAGATCGCCCTCGACTTCAAGGGCGCGCACGAGGGCGACGCGGCGATCGAGGCCACGATCAAGCGCTTCTATGTGGAGGAGCGCAAGCTGCTGTCGGGCTTCATCCGCCAGGGCGTCGAGCAGCGGCTATTCAAGCCGGTCGATCCCGAGCGCATGGCGCAGTTCATCTCGACCCATCTCGACGGCTGCATGGTCCGCTCGGTTATTCTCAACAACTTTAATCTCCGGGCGGCCGTGGAAGACCTGCACCGCATCGTGTTCGAGCAGTTGGGCTGCAAGCCGGCAACCAATCCGGGGCGCCAGCGGCGCTGAGTCCACGGCCGCCGCCGTAACCTTCTTTCTCTTGCCTGATCGCGCCGCATGTGCCGCGCGCGCCATCTCGCCATGGTGTAAACCGCGGTGACATCGCGGCCGCATTTTAATCATTGACCAGTCAATTAAAATCTTGCAGGCTGCCGAGTGGGGATAGAAGCCGTTCGTCCTGCGAAGCGCAGATGGTCTCGCGTCGGAATAGTTTCGCGAGAGGCGCCGGGTAGCGGACGGACTGGGCTTGGCGCCGGGGAAAAAGCCTGCCGTATGGAAATTGTGCTCACGAACCAATCAAGAAGATTGTTTGCGCGACCGCGCGTCTAGGAAGAGGATGTGGCCATGAACGAGATAAACCCCGCCGCCAAGGCGAAATCCGCCGGTAAGGCCGGCCGGGAGACGATGCAGAGCCTGATCGACAAGGGCGTCGAGTACTGCTTGCCATTCTACGTCGACGTGCACGGCGTGCCGAAGACCAAGACGGTGCCGGTCAGCCATTTCGATCGCATGATGCGCGGTTCCGAGCTGTTCACCGGCGCCGCCCTCGACGGGCTCGGCCAGGGACCTCACGACGACGAACTCGCCCTCGTGCCCGATCCGGATGCGGTGATCCAATTGCCGTGGCGCCCCAACGTCGCGCTCATCCCGGGCCAGTTGACCTACCATGAGAAGCCCTATCCGATGTGCTCGCGCACGATTCTCGCCAAGCAGGTTGAGCGCGCCGCCAAGATGGGCCTCAGGTTCAATCTCGGCATCGAATGCGAAGTTTACATCGTGCGCAAGGACCCAACGGCCCACAACGGCATCGCTCCCAACGATCCCCGCGACAACATCGCCAAGGCCGCCTACGACGCCTCGCTCACCCTCATCAACCTCGACTTCCTGCACGAGGCCGTGGCGGCCATGAACAAGCTCGGCTGGGAAGTGCATTCCTTCGATCACGAGGATGCCAACGGTCAATTTGAGTTCGATTTCGCCTACGCCGACGTCATGACCATGGCGGACCGCTTCATCACCTGGCGTCTGATGATGAAGGAAATCGCGCGCAAACACGGCTGGGAAGCCACCATGATGCCCAAGCCCTACGCCGACCGCACCGGCTCGGGCGCCCACTTCAACATGTCGCTCGAGGACTTGAAGACGGGCAAGAACATTTCCGGCGATGCCGGCGACAAGCGGGGCTGCGGCCTCTCCAAGAAGGCCTATCAATTCCTCGGCGGCTTGCGCAAGCACGCCGCGGCGATTGTCGCGACCAGTTGCCCGACCGTGAACTCCTACAAGCGGCTCATCAAGTCCGGCTCGATGACCGGATATACCTGGGCGCCGATCTTCATCTCCTATGGCGGCAATAACCGCACCCATATGTTCCGCGTCCCCATGCTGCGGCCGCAGATCGAGGATGCCGGCCATGGCGACGGCAATATCAACCTGTCGAGCACCCGCTGGGAATGCCGCGCCGTCGATACAGCCACCAATCCCTACCTGTCGGCGGCCATGATGCTGTGCGCCGGTCTCGATGGCATCGAGCAGGATCTCGATCCCGGCGAACCCGATCTCGTCAACATGTATGAGTTGCCGGACCGGGAACTGGAACGGCGCGGCGTGCGGCAGCTGCCGCGGACCTTGCTCGAATCGATCACCGCCTTCGAACAAGATGACCTGGGCCGGCAGGTAATGGGCGAGGATCTCTTCAAGTCGTACATCGCGCTTAAGAAGTCGGAATGGTGGAGCTATCACAATTCGATCTCCCAATGGGAGATCGATCACTACCTCACCAAATTCTGACGGCGGGGTGCCGCGGTGTTCTTTCGCAAGAAGAATAAGGACGCGAATGGCGAGGTGAAGATGTTCTTCGCCTCCGACCTTCACGGCTCGAATGTCTGCTTCAAGAAATTTATCAACGGCGCCCAATTCTACGGCGCCGATGTGCTGGTGCTCGGCGGCGACATGACAGGCAAGGCCGTCATTCCCATCGCCGAGCAGACCGACGGCACGTACATCACCTTCCATCATGGCGAGTCCGTGACCCTCAAGGCGCGCGACGAACTGGATGAGTTCATCAAGCGCTGCGGAAACCTGGGTTTCTACACGGCGGTGATGCCGGAAGCGGAATACCTGCGCCTGAAGGCCGACCCCGATGCGCAGTCCGTGCTCTTCAAGAAGCTGGTCTTGGAAAGAGTGCGTGAGTGGGTGGCGCTGGCCGCGGAAAAGCTCAAGGGGACGGATATTCCGTTGGTGGCCATTCCCGGCAACGACGATTTCCACGAGATCGACGAGATATTGACGAGTGCACCTCACTTCGATTTCCACGAAATGCAGGTCTGCAACTTCAAGGGCGGCTATCAGATGCTCTACTGCGGCGGCTCGACTCCGACGCCGTGGAATACCGAACGCGAGTATTCCGAGGATCAGTTCGTGTCCCGATTCGCCGAACTCCTGCCGCAAGTCGCGGACATGAGCAGATGCATCTTCAACGTTCACGTGCCGCCACACGGCACAGCCCTCGATGTCTGCCCCAAGCTGGATCGCAATCTGCAAGTCGTCTACGAAATGGGCATGCCGGTTCAGACGCATGCGGGAAGCCAGACGTTATTGGACGTCATCAAGCAGCATCAGCCCATGCTTGGCTTGCACGGGCATATCCACGAGGGCCGGGCCAAGATCAATATCGGCAAAACCGTGTGTATCAATCCCGGCAGTGTGTATCCGGAAGGGATATTGCAGGGCGCGTTGATCACGTTGCGGGGAGGAACTGTGGCCACCGCGAGCCTCACACAGGGGTGAACCCCAGGGTCGAGTAAAGCAGTGCTTGAATGGAGAGTGGGCAATCTAGAATTCGGGAGGAACAGCCATGTCGATCACAGACGTAACCGGCGAAAAGCGAATATTCCTGAGAAAGGCCTCGGGCCTCATCAGAACCGCGAGCGGGACCGATACCTTCATCTACAATCTGGGGGTGGTCAGCATCGGGCTCGGCGTGGGCTCGATTCTTTACTACGGACCGGCCTTCTACCCGGCCGGCGATCTCCTGTGGGGATGCGTCATTGCCGGCATAGCCATGGCCATGATCTCGTTTGGGTTGATCGCCTGGACCGTGACCCTGCCGCGCTCCGGCGGAATTTATGTGTTCGGTTCCCGCATCCTGCCGCCGGCGCTGGCGCTGACGATGAGTCTGGTCGAGATCACGGCCTGGCTCTTCTATTGCGCCATCGCCGCATTTTGGATCGTCATCCTGGCGCTCGCCCCGATGTTCGCCGCACTCGGCCTGTTGACGGGTAATGAAAGTTTCACGGCCATTTCAAGCTGGATGCTTCAGCCCTGGGCGACATTCCTGATCGGATCGGCAATCCTGATCCTTTCGGGCATCATCCTGTCGTTCGGCATGCGCTTCTATCTGGTGCTCAACAAGTGGGTTTTCATTCTTGCAATGGCGAGCACGGTTTTGTTGATCGTGGTTCTCGCCATGAGTTCCAGAGAGCAGTTTGTCGCCAACCTCAATGAGCTCGTCGGCCCCGCGATGGGTATTCCGGACCCCTATAACGCGATCATCGCGAGCGGCAAGGAAAAGGGTTGGGGGACGGCCGGATTCGATCTTTGGCAGACGTTGCTGGTGTCCAACTGGGCGTTTCTGCCGCTGATCGGCGCCGCGTTCTCCATCGCCATCGGCGGCGAGATAAAGTCCGTCGTGAAATCGCAGAGCTGGGGCATGCTTGGTGCCACGGCATCTGCAACTGTTGCCTTGATCATCACCATTTACTTTGCACTCAAGGTGTTCGGCTTCGAATTCCTCGGCACCGCCGTCTTCAATGTCGTGACCGCCAACGGGGGGCTCACCACGCCGACCGATCCGGCCGTAACGCTGCTGACCGGAATTCTGACGAAATCGCCGGTGATCACGGTTCTCGCTTCCCTCGGCTTCGCGCTGTGGATGTGGATGTGGATTCCAGCCATGCACACATTCGGCGTGCGTGCCATTGTCGCTTGGGCCTTCGACCGCGTGGCGCCGGCGCCGATCGCCAAAATCTCGGAAACCTACCACACCCCGATCGTGGCGATCACGGTGACGGCCATCGTCAATGTCATCTTCATGGCGTTGTTCGTGTTCTCGCCGTATTTTTCCCACATCGTCATCCTGATCGAGGCGGCGGTTCTCGCCTGGTCGGTGGTCCTCTGCGCCGGCATCTTCTTCCCCTATCTGCGCCCGCAAATCTACGAGAAGTCGCCGATCTCCAATCGCAAGATACTGGGCCTTCCAATGATGACGGTGGCCTGCTTCCTCGGCTTCGTGGCGTCTCAGTTCTACTTCTGGCTGCTGTTCCTCGATCCGAGCGCGGCCGGCCACGATCCCATCCAGGTGATGATCGTCGCGGGCGTGTTTGTGCTCGGCCTCGCTTTCTACTACGTTATGAAGATGATCCGCCTGTCGCAGGGCATCGACGTGACGCTGGCATTCAAGGAGATCCCGATCGAGTGACGCCTGTTACTGGATCCAGGTGTCAGAGGGCGGCGGCCCGGGGCCCATTCGCCGGACCGCCGCACTTCAGCCGGTGAGAGGCGTATCGATAGTGTGTGTCCATGAGTTCGCGCAGACGGCAGGAAACGGCGGCAGGTAGGCGGATGTGAATCAGATGGCGAAAGATTCAGGTCTCAATCTCGAATTCGTCGACGAGGCGCTGAACCTCGTGCGCGACGCCGAGGCCCAGGGCATACGGCTGCGGATTCTCGGCTCGATCGCCTACCGGCTGCAGTGCCCCAACAATCTCCACCTGTTCCAGAACATGAAGCGGGTTCTGACCGACGTCGATTTCGGCGCCGAGAAGAAACAGAACAAGGCGATCCGCGAGTTTCTCACGGCCCGCGGCTACGTTCCCGACAACGGCGTCTACATGGCGTCGGAAGGTTCCCGTCACATCTATCTGCACAAGGATACCAAACTCAACGTCGACGTCTTCGCGGATGAACTCAATTTCTGTCACAAGGTCCCGTTCAAGGGCAGGCTCGGGATCGATTCTCCCACCATCTGCAATACCGACCTGCTGCTCGAGAAAATGCAGATCGTCGAGATCAACCTGAAGGATTTCAAGGACACCATCGTGCTCATGATCGAGCATCCCCTGTCGCATCAGAAGCCTGGGCACAAGTCCATCGACACCGCCTATATCGTCGACATGATGCGCCAGGACTGGGGCTTCTATTACACCTTCACCACCAACCTGAAACGCGTGCCCGACTATCTGTCCGAAGTTCCTTCCATGCGCCCTGCCGATGCCGAGTTGATCCGCTCCCGCATCGGCGAGCTTCTGCGGGCGATCGAGGACGCGCCCAAGACCTTGGGCTGGAAAATGCGCGCGACCGTCGGCACCCGGCGCAAGTGGTACCAGGAAGTGTCGGAAAAGGCTGCCCAGTACTAGCGCGATGCCCGTGCGGGCTCGAAATCCATAGTTCGCTTGCGGAGGCTGGCGCATGTCCCTCGCTCATGAGGCCTTCCGGAAGAGGCAGACTTCCGTTGCGCTCGACGGCCTGAGCTATCGGCCGTTGAAGGTGGCGTGGACCGACATCGGCCGGGGTGAGCCCGTCATTCTTCTGCACGGGATACCCACCTGGTCGTATCTCTACAATGACGTGATCCCGCTGCTGGCTCCGCGCCTGCGCGTTATCGCTCCCGATTTCCTGGGGCACGGCTATTCCGACCGCCGCGATTTTTTCGACCGGTCGCTCGTGGCGCAAACCGCCATGATCCTGCGCTTCATGGATCATCTGGGGCTGGAGCGCGCCCATTTCGTCGGCCACGACACCGGCGGCGGCGTGTCGCTCATCATGGCCATCCATCATCCGGATCGCGTCTCGCGCCTGGTTCTGGCCAATGTGGTGGCCTACGACTCCTGGCCCATCGACGACATGATCGCCCTTGGCAATCCCAATTGGCGCTCCAAGACGCCGCAGGAGGTGGCGGGCTTCCTGGCCTCCGGCCTGCCGGACGGCATTCACAACAAGCATCGCCTGACGCCCGAATTCACCCAGGGCATCGTCGCGCCCTACAGCGACGAGGAGGGAAAAATTTCGATGATCCGTAATGCCAGCTCTCTCAATACCAACCACACCACCATGCTGGCCGACCGCCATGCGGAGATTAAAGCCCCGACACTATGTCTGTGGGGGGTGCACGATCCCTGGCAGACGATCCGCGACGGCGAGAGATTGGCCGCCGAAATTCCGGATGCGCGGCTGGTGCGCGTCGAGAACGCCTCGCACTGGATACCGCATGACACGCCCGAGGTCTTTGCCCGCGAGGTCG
>CAYOZR010000012.1:0-39190 GCA_964408555.1 uncultured Aestuariivirga sp. | reverse complement strand
AACACACTGATTTGGGAATCCAAATCCGATTCAGTCAAAAATCATGCCGCTCTAGGTTGCAGATTTCAAACCCTTGGCATAGCGCTGCCAGTTGCGCACATAGCCTTCCGCCGACTTGCCGAGCCTTGCCGCGGCTTCGGCATCGAGTTCGCGCACCACCTTGCCGGGCGCTCCCATAACCAGCGAATTGTCGGGAATGATCTTGCCCTCGGGAACGAGTGCGTGGGCGCCGATCAGGCAATTCCTGCCGATCCTGGCATTGTTGAGAATGATGGCGCCGATGCCGACCAGCGAATTGTCGCCGATCGTGCAGCCATGCAACATGGCCTGATGGCCGATGGTGCAATTGCGGCCGATGGTCAGCGGCGAGCCCATGTCGGTGTGCATGACGCAGCCATCCTGCACATTGCTGTTCTCGCCGACGACGATCCACTCATTGTCGCCGCGCAGCACCGCGCCGAACCAGACGCTGGCATTGAGCGCCAGCCGCACCCGGCCGATGACGCTCGCCGTCGGCGCGATCCAGTAGCGGCCCTCGCCCGGCAGTTCGGGAGCAATGCCGTCGAGCGCCAGGATCGTCATGCGGGCTTACCCTTATCCGAGGCCGAAAATCTGGGTCAGAATAAACACGCCCTGCAGGAAGCTCCAGCCCAATCCGACGCCGATGATCATCAGCGCCATGATCGGGTTACGGTTGAGATACCACAATCCGGCCCGCACCATGGCAAGCGGCGCGTTAACGCAGATCGCCAGCGTCCTGAGCATGGTTTCGACGCCCACTTGGCGCGGCAGGGCCGGGCGCAATTCTCTGCCGGCAACCAGCGTCCAGATGCTGCCCACGACGCCGGCCGAAACCAGCCCCACGACAATGGCAAACAGATAGGCGAAATACTGTGTTCCCATGACACCCTCCCCGGCGCCCGTGCCATCGGGGCACAGGCGTCTCACGCTGGGACAGGGTTGCAAGGCGGGGGCCAAGGGGCCCGGCGGCTTATTCCAGGTCGAAGTCGAGGATCGCCATGGAGAAATTGTAGGAGAGCTCGCCGTCCTCCTCGTCGCGGAAGATGATGCCGATGAATTCATCGCCGATATAAACTTCGGCCGAGTCGTCCTTCTGCGGCCGCTTACGCACGCTGATCGCCGCGAGATCGAATTTGGCGCGCAGGAAACGGGTGAGCTTGGCGATTTCTTCCGGTTTCAAGGGGGCGGCTCCGGTGGGCTGTGCGCCGCCCGTCTAGCCTCAATCGGCGTCATCCGCAACCGGCTCGACATTGTGGTCCATGACCCGGGCCGGTTCCTCGCAGCCGGCGTAACCGACGATCTTGGCCGGCACCCCCGCCACCGTGCGGTTGGCGGGCACGTCATGCAGAACGACCGAGCAGGCGGCGACCCGCGAGCAACTGCCGATCTCGATATTGCCGAGGATCTTGGCCCCGGCCCCGATCAGCACGCCGTGGCGGATCTTCGGATGCCGGTCGCCCGTCTCCTTGCCGGTGCCGCCCAGCGTCACCCCCTGCATGATCGAGACATTGTCCTCGATCACGGCGGTCTCGCCGATGACGATATCGTGGCCGTGATCGACCATGATGCCCTTGCCGATCCGCGCGCCCGGATGGATGTCGACGCTGGCGATGATCGACGACCGGCTCTGCAGGTAATAGGCGAAGTCCTTGCGCCCCATGTGCCACAGCCGGTGCGCCATGCGGTGCGTCTGGATCGACTGGTAGCCCTTGAAATAGAGGAGCGGATCGACATAGCGGTGGCAGGCCGGATCGCGCTCGAAAGTGGCGATGATGTCGGCACGCGCCGCAAAGCCGATCTCCGGTTCGGCGGCGAGCGCATCCTCGAAGGCCTGCACCACCAGATCGGCGCCGATATCAGCATTGCCGAGCCGCTGCGCCAGACGATGGATCAGCGCCTTCTCGAAGGAGCTGTGATTGAGCACCGAGGAAAAGATAAAGCCGCCGAGCACCGGTTCCTGGCGGGCGATATCTTCGGCTTCCTGGCGGATGCGGCTCCACACCGGATCGAGCTTCTCGACCGCCTGCGGCTTGGGCAAAACACGGTTCATCGGCATCTCCTTCATCGGCGCATCATAGCCGGAAATCGTCCATATGGGGAGAGGCGGGCCGAAAGCGAAACGGTTGCCTCCGGTCCCCGCCGGTGTTAGCCGGAGCCATGCAAGAGCTTCCCTCTCCCACCCCGCACGTTCGAGCTTTCCTCGACGGTTCAATCGGTTGGCTGGTTCTGAACCGCCCCGAGCGGCGCAATGCCTTGAACCGGGCCATGTGGGCGGCGATCCCGCCAGTGATGAAATTGCTTGATGACAGCGTTGATGTCAGGGTGATCGTCATTCGCGGTGCGGGCCGCGAGGCCTTCGCCGCCGGTGCCGATATCTCCGAATTCGCCGCCGCCCGCGCCGATGCCGATGCCGCGCAGCATTACGAGGCGCTGAACGGGGCGGCCTTCGCGGCCATCCGCGGTACCGCCAGACCGGTGATCGCCATGATCGAAGGCTTCTGCATCGGCGGCGGCCTCGCCATCGCCTTGGCCTGCGACCTGCGAGTGACGGGCGCGTCCGGCATCTTCGCCCTGCCCCCGGCAAGGCTCGGCCTGGCCTATCCGGTCGATGGCCTGCGCGATCTGCTCGCCGCGGTCATCCCCGCCATAGCCAAGGAGATGATCTTCACCGCCCGCCGCCTCGATGCCGCCGAGGCTCTTCAAGTGGGCCTGGTCAATCGCGTGGCCGCGGATGTGGAAAGAGAGGCGCGGGCTCTGTGCGCCGAAATCGCCGACGGCGCGCCGCTCACCATCATGGCCTCGAAGCGCGCCATCGATGCCATCGCCGGTTCGCCGGCCGCGCTTTCGGCCGGGGAACTCGCCCGCCTCGCCGCCCAATGTTTCGACAGCGCCGACTACGCCGAAGGCCGCGCCGCGTTTCTGGAAAAGCGCAAGCCGGTGTTCAGGGGGAAATAGCCGCCAGAAATTCTACCACCGCCGCCTTGTAACCCTTGTCGCCCACCGCGTTCATATGATTGCGGCCGGGAAGCGTCACGCCGCGCGCGCCGGGGATGGCGGCAACCAGCGGCGCCACCTCGCCCGCCACATCGTCCTTACCGCCCGCCACCACCAGAACGGGCGCGGCGATGCGGCCAAGCTCTTCCACCGTGATCTTCACCCGCGCCGAGCGCATGCAGGCGGCGAGCGCCCTGAGGTCGCTCATGGTCTGTTCGGCGAAGAGGCGGAAAGCCCGCGCACCCGGCGCCGTCACCGCCGCCGCACTCGGCGCTTCCAGTGCCTCCGCGATCTCTTCCGCCCCGCCGACACCGGTGATCATCCGCGAAGCCAGTCCGGCGAAGATGGCGCTCCGCACCCGCGACGGTTGCTTGATCGCCAGGAAGGCTGCAATCCGCGCACCCATGGAATAGCCCATGACATCGGCGCGCTCGATCCCCAGATGATCGAGCAGGCGGCGTGCATCCTCCGCCATGATCGGCGCCGAATAGCCCGCCGGATCATAGAGTTTCTCGCTTTCGCCATGGCCGCGGTTGTCGATGACGACGACCCGGCGCCCGGCTTCGACAAGCGTTCTGACCCAGCCCGTGTCGCGCCAGTTGACCCGGCCATTGGAGGCAAACCCGTGGATCAGCAGGATGGGCGGCCCCTCGCCCGTCAAATCATAGGCGATCTCCACCCCGCCGGAATTGAATTTGTGCATGCCGCCCAAGATATGCTAATCGCCTCGGCTCACAAGCCAAATCGAGGGCGACATGGCATCGGGCGCGACACCGCATTTCCACAACGACATGGGGCTTTCGAAAATCGAGATCGGCGCCCGGGAATTCATGTGCGTCGGCGCCAAGCCGCCCTTCGACCATCCGCATGTGTTCCTCGACATGGGCGCCGCCGATGAGATCGTCTGCCCCTATTGCTCGACCCTTTACAAGCACAATAGCCGGCTCGCCCACGGCTCCGCCAATCCGGGCGAAGCCGTCTGGCACGATGAAGCCGCGTAATTCGCTCTCCCTCGCCGAGGCGCGCCGCATCGCTCTCGCCGCCCAGGGCTTCACCAACCCCGACCGTTCCGGCACGCCCAACTGGTCGAAAATCGCCGGCACCATCAGGCGGATGAACCTGCTGCAGATCGACAGTGTCAATGTCCTCTGCCGCTCGCATTATCTCCCCGTCTATTCCCGTCTCGGCGCCTATGACCAGGCCGTCCTCGACGCCCGCAGTTTCAGCAATGGCAAACGCGCTTTGTTCGAATGCTGGGCCCATGAGGCGAGCCTGCTGCCGCTCGAACTGCATCCCTTGATGCGCTGGCGCATGGAGCGGGCCCGGGCCGGCCGGGGCACCTATGACTCGATGAACCGCTTTGCCGCCGATGAGCGCGCCTACGTGAAGTCGGTGCTCGAATTCGTGCGCGCCAACGGCCCCACCGCCACCAGCGATCTGCCCGATGCCGGCAAGAGTGCCGGCGGCTGGTGGGGCTGGTCGAAGGGCAAGATGGCGCTCGAGCATCTCTTCGATGCCGGGCTGGTGACGGCGGCGGCGCGGGCCGGCTTCGAGCGCATCTACGATATCCCCGAGCGCGTCATCCCCTCCGCGACGCTGAACCTGCCGGCGCCGGCCGAGGGCGAGGCGATCCGTACACTGATCGATCTCTCGGCCCGCGCCCTCGGCGTTGCCACCGGGGCGGATCTGCGCGATTATTTCCGCCTGCCTCTGGCCGAGGCGAGACGCGCCGTGAACGAACTCGTCGAGGCAGGCACACTGATGCCGGTTGCCGTCGAGGGCTGGAAGCAGCAGGGCTTCCTGCATGCCGAAGCGAAACTGCCGCGCCGGGCCGGCGGCACGGCACTCGTCTCTCCCTTCGATCCATTGGTCTGGGATAGGGATCGGGCCGAGCGTCTTTTCGGCTTTCGTTACCGCATCGAAATCTATACGCCCGCCGCCAAGCGCCAATACGGCTATTACGTGCTCCCCTTCCTCATGGGCGAGTGTTTCGCCGCCCGCCTCTGCCTGAAGGCCGACCGGCAGGCCGGTGTGCTGCGCGCCAATGCCGCCCATCTCGAGCCCCATGCCGAGGCCCGCGAGACGGCGCGCGCGCTTGCCGGTGAGCTGCGATTGATGGCCCGCTGGCTGGGCCTCGGTGGCGTCGTAGCGGGCCGCAAGGGAAATCTCGCCCGCGCCCTCGGGGCGATGCTGTGAGCGACATCGAAACCGGGCGGCTCATCCTGCGGCTCCTGCCGGAGGCAGCACTCGCCGCAACCGTCGCACAAGATCATGCCCGCCTCGAAGCGCTGCTCGGTCTCTCCGTGCCGGACATCTGGTTCGAAGACACCAGGGTGGCGCAGCTGCGCCTCGATCAGCTGCGCGCCGATTCCGGTTTCGGCCCCTGGTCGATCCGCGCCATCGCGCTGAAAGAGTCGGGCGAAATACTGGGCACTCTCAACTGCCATCACCTGCCCATGCAGTTTGTGGCCCATGACGAGCAGTTCCTGGCGGTCGAAATCGGCTACACCATATTCGCGCCCTGGCGGCAGCGCGGCTACGGCCATGAGGCGGTGACGGGTTTCGCCGCCTGGGCCAATTGCAAGGGTGTCAACGGTCTGGTCCTGTCGATCGCGCCGGCGAATCGTCCCTCGCTGGCGTTGGCGCAAAAACTCGGCGCTTCAAAGATCGGCAGCCAGATCGACGAGAAAGACGGCCCCGAGGACATCTTTCTGGCGCGCATCTAGTTGCCGCCGTGCTGCACCGGCCGGGTCAGCGGCGGCAGCATGCCGCCCTTCACCAGACCATGCGTCACCTCCTCGATGGCGCCGCCCAGCGTGTCCACCAGGAAGTCCGCCTCCTTGATCGACAGCGTCAAGGGCGGCGACATGACGTCGAGATGGCCCATCGGCCGCACCAGAAGCCCGCGCTCCTCGCACAGGTTGGAGATGCGCTTGGAGATATTGATCTCGTCCGGCAGATGCGCCTTGGTCGCCTTGTCGGCCACGAATTCGACGCACATCATCAGCCGCTTGCCGCGCACTTCGCCGACCAGGCGGAGCGCCTGCAGCTCCTTCAGCCGCCGCTCGAAATGATCGCCCACCTTGCGGGCATGGGTGAGCAGATCCTCGCGCTCGATGATCTCGATGTTCTTCAGCGCAGCGGCACAGCATACCGGATGGCCCGAATAGGTGAAGCCGTGGGCGAACCAGACTTCCGGCCCAGGCCTGCTGATCGCCTCGTGGATGGCGTCGGAATAGATGGTGACGCCGAGCGGCAAATAGCCCGAGGTCAGTCCCTTGGCCGAGACGATCATATCGGGCTCGATGCCGTACACGTCCTGGCTGGCAAACCAATGGCCGACACGGCCGAAGGCCGTCACCACTTCGTCGGCGATGAATAGAATACCATTCTCCTTCGCCACCTGCCACATGCGCTGCAGATAGCCGCGCGGCGGCGTCACCACACCGCCCGATCCCTGGATCGGCTCGGCGATGAAGGCAGCGATGTTCTCCGGGCCGAGTTCCCCGATCTTCGCCTTGAACTCCTCGACCAGATGATCGGTGAACTGATCTTCGCTTAATCCCTCCGGCCTGCGATAGGGATAGGGCGCGGAGAGATGGTGGATGAAGTCGCCGATGTAATGGAAATTCGGCGTCCGGTCGCCGGTGCGATTGCCCACCGAGATCGTCAGATAGGTCGAACCGTGATAGGAGTTGTGGCGCGAGATGATGTGCCGGCGCGAGCTCTGGCCGCGCCGCGCGTGATAGAAATGGGCCAGCCGGATCGCCGTGTCGTTGGCGGTGGATCCGCAAGTTGAATAGGCCACATGATTGAGCGCGCCCGGTGCGATCTCGGCAAGCTTGGCGGCAAGTTCCGCGGCCGGCGCGTTGGTCATGTCGACGAAGGCATTGGCATAGGCGAGCTGGCGGACCTGTTCGGCTATCGCATCTGCCATTTCCTTGCGGCCATAACCGATATTGACGCACCACATGCCGCCAAGCCCGTCGAGATAGCGCTTGCCGTTGACATCGGTGATGTAACAGCCCTCGCCCTCGACGATGACCAGCGAGCCGTCTTTCTTGAAACTGTCGAAATGCGTCCAGGGATGCAGGAAATGATCGTGATCTTTTTGCCAGAGGTCCTGGGCATTGAAGCGGTTGCCGGCCACTTTGAGCATGATATTCCTCACCTTCTTGTATTGAATGCATATTCAATACATGGGTAGCCGGGCGCCCGCCGGTTGTCCACTCGCGCCGCCTGCGGCTTTTCAGCCGAAGAGTCCGCGCCGGTTCTTGATGAAGGTCTCGACCGCCGCGACGAGACGATCGCAGTCGTCATTGTCTACCATCAGCGACAGCGACATGAAACCGCGTTCGGCCATGTAGATGCCCTGGTCGAGCAGATCGAGATAGAGCAGTTGCTTGATCCGCCTGTCGGCCTTCTCCGCATCCTCCGGTGTCCCGATCTCACCCGCCAGGGGATGCAGCGTCATCATCGAGCCCATGCCGGTCGTCTTATACGGCGCCTGATAGCGCATGAACATTTCGTTGAGCCGCGCGCGCAGACGGTCGCCGCGGGCATTGAGTTCGATGCAGGCTTGCGGCGTGAAGATTTCGGTCATCGCCGCATGGCCGACCGTCATGGTCAGCGTGTTGTTGTTGAAGGTGCCGGCATGGGGCAGCGCGCCCGGCCGTGACGGATCGAATTGCTGCATGATGGCGCGCTTGCCGCCGAAGGCGCCGAAGCTCATGCCGCCGCCGATATATTTGCCGAGCGTCTTGAGATCGGGCGTGATGCCGTAATGCGCCGATAGCCCGCCCGGCGCCAGCCGCGACGTCATCACTTCGTCGAAGATCAGCACGATGCCGCGCCGCGCCGTTTCCTCGCGCAACATGGCCAGGAATTCGGCATCGGCCGGCAGGCTGCCGCTGCTGCCCAGCATCGGCTCGACGATGACGGCGGCAATATCCTCCGCATGCTGGGCAATGAGTGCCCGCGTCGCATCGCTGTCATTGAAGTGCCCGAGCACGCAGTCGAAGGGCGCATTGACCGGCGAGCCGCCATGGCTGAAATACAGCGTTCCGCCATGATAACCGCCAAGCATCGGCATGATCTTCTTGCGCCGCGTATGGCAGCGCGCCGCCGCCAGCGCCATCATGTTGGCCTCGGTGCCGGAATTGGTGAAGCGCACCAGATCGAGATTGAAGCGCGCCGTCACCGTCTCGGCGAATTCCACTTCGCGCGTGTGGTGGGCGCCGATATTGAGGCCGGTCTCGACTGCGGCGGCGATCGCCGCGCGAATCTTCGGATGCGAGTGGCCATAGATCCCGGCCGAATATTCGCCGAGCAGATCGAGATAATCGTGACCGTCGATATCGGTGATCGTCGCCCCCGCCGCGCCTGCCGCCCGGATCGGAAATGGCGCTGTATAAAGAATCGTCCGCGTATTGCCGCCCGGCATGACGGCGGCGGCGCGCTTATGCAAAGCTTCGGTCTTCGGCCGCTTGCGGCGGAAATTCTCGACAGCTTCGGTGAGGGCGAGATCAAGCGTATCCATGCCGCGACTATGGCGCATCGCGGCCAGTCAGCACAAGGGCAACCTGCCATCGTTCGGCAACGACTCTTCCGTTTTCAATGGCGCCTGCCGGAAACCGGCCTCTCAGGCGTTGGGCGAGAATCCGAGCCGCGCGTCGCGCTGGCGCAACAACGCGATCGCCGGCAACGATAGAACCACCATCCAGGCCTTGCCGACCACCTGGCCGAGCAGAAAGTCGAGATTGCCGAAGGCCAGTTGTAGAAACACCACGCTGTCGACAAATAGCCCGACGATGCTGCTGAGGAACACGGCGAGCACCAGGCCACGCTTCTGCAAGGGCGTGAACACGGCAAGGTCGGCGGTTTCCGACAGCAGGAAGGCAGCCGTCGAGGCGAGAGCCAGTGCCGCGGGCGCCACCAGCGCCGACACCGCGCCTCCCGCCAGAATCGCAAACCCCGCCCAGCGCAAGCCCAGCCGCCGCTGCACCAGATCGCGCAGCACCAGGGCAAGCCCGATGGTCAGAACCCCGCTTGGCGCCATCAGTCCCGGCGCCACCGGAATGAGGCAGGGCGAATCCGGCGGGCAGACGGTCCCGACATGACCGATCATCCAGTTCGAGGCCGGAATGCACAGCATGAAACCGATAAGATAAGCGATGCCTTCGATCTTCTGGCGGCGCTTGCTGTCGTCCATGGCGTCCTGCTCCCTTTCCGTGCCGCGCCCTACAACACACTCTGCCGGGCGAGGTCAACCGGCTACGACGCCGCGTGGCTTGCAGGCGCCGGCGGACCGGACTATGCGGAAGTCCATGAAACCGAAAAAGCCCCCCGTCACCCTTCTTGGCCAGGCAACCGAATTGCCGGCAAGCCCCGGGGACGCGATTCTCGAGCGTGTCCCCGCGCCTCACCGGGGCTCCTCCGTCTACCTCGTGCGCTTCAGCGCCCCGGAGTTCACCTCGCTCTGCCCCGTCACCGGCCAGCCGGATTTCGCCCATCTGGTCATCGACTATGTGCCGCGCCATTGGATCGTCGAATCCAAATCGCTCAAGCTCTATCTGGGTTCATACCGCAATCACGGCGCCTTTCACGAGGACTGCACCGTGCGCATCGGCAAGGACCTGGTGGCGTTCTTGAAGCCGCGCTGGCTGAGGATCGGCGGCTACTGGTATCCGCGCGGCGGCATGCCGATCGACGTGTTCTGGCAGACGGGCGCCGCGCCCAGGGATCTGTGGCTGCCGGATCAGGGCGTACCCGGCTACCGCGGCCGCGGCTGACGCCGCTCCCGGCCGCGCCCGGCAGCCCGGCGCTGTGCCGGATTGATGTGCTCACCGCCAGCCGAGATGAGCGACGCGATGTCCTTCCAAGATTGCGGCCCGCCGAAAAAGAAGCCCTGGAGCTGGTTGCAGCCCGACAATCTGAGCAATTGCGCATCTTCCTCCGATTCGATGCCTTCGGCGGTGATGTCGAGCGACAGTCCGGTGGCGATCAGCACGGTTCCCTGCACCACGCGCTGCATGGCGGTGTCCCGGGCGACGGACATGGTCAGCGAGCGGTCGAGCTTCACCTTGTCGAAGGCGAACTGGCGCAAATAGCCCACGCTGGAGAAACCGGTTCCGAAATCGTCGAGCGAAACGGAGATGCCGCAGGCCCTGAGATCGTCGATCACCAGCCGCGCCCGGCCGGGATTGCGGATCAGGAAGCTCTCGGTCAGTTCCAGCTCCAGCCGGCTGAGCGGCAAGCCGCATTGCGCGGCGATGCGCTGCACATCGTGGACGAAATCGGGATTGTTGAGCTGGACCGGCGAAACATTGATCGAAAGCCGGATGTCCTTCCACCTGGCCGCATCGCGGCAGGCGATCGTCAGGACGAGTTCGCCGAGCGCGTTGATCACGCCCTGCTCCTCGGCGATGGGGATGAATTTTTCCGGCGGCAGCTGGCGCGAATCGCCCTTCGGCCAGCGCGCCAGCGCCTCGACGCCGATCACGATCCGCGTCCGCGAGTCGACGATCGGCTGATAGAACACGTCGATCCTTCCCGCCCTCACGTGCTCGCGCAGCTCGTTGGCGATCATGATGTCGTTGATCCGCTGGGTGTCGAGTTCCCGGTCGAACAGGCAGCAGCGGTTGCGTCCCTGGTCCTTCGAATTGTACATGGCGACGTCGGCCCTGCGCATGACCTCGGAGGCTTCGAGCTCCTCTTCGCCGCTGGCCAGGATAATGCCGATGCTGGCGCCCACCGAGGCAATGCGTCCGTCGATGTTGAACGGCTTGTTGACGAAAGCCAGCATCTCGCCGGCCATGGCCATCGCCTCTTTCGCCGAATTTTCTCCGGCGATCAGCACGGCAAACTCGTCGCCGCCGAGCCGCGCTAGAATACCCCGCTCGCCGGCAATCTTCAGGAATCCGGCGGCAATCGTGCAAATGAGCTTGTCGCCGGTCTCGTGATCATAGGTGTCGTTGACATTCTTGAAACCGTCGAGATCGATATACATCAGCGCCAACGGCTGGGTCTTGGCCGCGGGCAGCGCCTTCGCGATTTCTTCGCCCATGGCCTGGCGGTTCGGCAGCCCCGAAAGCGAGTCGTGGCGCGCCGCGAAGACCGCCATCCGCTCGCGCGCGGCGAGCCTCTGCATGACCCAGAAGTGGATCACGGAAATCAGCACCATGACGCCCAACAGGGCAAAGAGCGTGATGAAGGCGCCGATGCCGTAGGAACGCCGCGCGGCATCGCCCGGGCGGCGTTCCTTCCATGTGACGCCGGTCACCGGTTCGCCCCAGCGGTCGCGCAGCACCAGATGCGGAACCGCCGTCGATTCGACCGGCGCGAACGACAGCCCGTCGACGATATATTGCGCGCCCATGTCGGCGAGAATCTTGGGCGACAGCACCTGCATGTAAATCAGCACGCGCGGCTGCGGCGGCGGTACCGACAGATTCTCGCTGGCCGGCTGGATCGGCCCGGCGGCGAGAACGGCGACGCCATTGGGCGTGTTCAGCAAGGTGGTCACGACCTCGAACGACGTCGAATCATCCGGCAAATCCGCCAGCACGCGCGGCAGATCCGCGCCGATATAGTCCGCAGCTCCGGTGTCGAGTTTCCGGCCTTCCCGGTAGCCGGTCACCGGCCTGCCGTCTCTTTCCACGATGAACATGGCATCGTGGTCCGCACCCTTGGTCCCAACCACCAAGGTGTCGTAAATCCATTGAACGTCGATGGGGTCGTAGGAACTACGCACCGCATCGTCCCAACGGACATTGTCGGCCATGATGTTGTACAGGCGCTCCTCGGCAGACTTGAAGGCCGAGTTGACCACCTGCCGAGTGCGCTCGCTGTCTTGCGTGTTGGCGCCGGTCGAAATGCCGTCCAGCATTCCGAATGTCGTCCACAGAATGCCGAACGCCGACAGGGCAAACGGCAGAATGATCAACAGGACGAACTTGATGCCGGAACGGTTCGTCACGCCCATGAGGCTACTCGACTATCGCTGAGATTGAGCGAACAGGATAATGGCAGAAGGTCTAAGGGACACTTAACCGGCGCGGAACAGTGCAAATTTCGAGATTATCACCCGATTCAGAAGCTTGCGTTAGGCTTCGCCGTTGTTAACAAATTAACCAAAAAATCCCACGCCGGCCAGATCGATCCCAACCCGACGAGCTGGCCAACCCAAACGGGATCGGCATCGCCAGGAACAAGCGGTTCGATCCCGACAAGCCCTACGGATACATCAACCACTCCGGTGCGCCTTCGGCCGGGCCGGCGCCGGGTGCCGCGTGGTGCAGGCGGTTGCACCTTTCAGCCGCGCTTTTCCTCATTGCCTTCGCCGGCCCGGCCGAAGGCTTTCCGCATTTCGGCGAATTGCATGAGCTTCGCCTCGACGCGGGCGTTGATCGTGCCCTCGGGAAACTTGCCGCCGCCGCCGCGCACGCCCGCCGCCATGCCGGTAAGCAGTCCGAGACCTTCGTCGATGGTGGAAACCGCATGAATGCGGAATTTTCCCGCAGCCGCCGCCTCGACCACGTCGGGCCGCAGCATCAGATGCTTGATATTCGACGAGGGAATGAGAACGCCCTGCGTTCCCGTCAGCCCGCGCGCCTTGCAGACATCGAAGAACCCTTCGATCTTCTCGTTGACGCCGCCGATCGCCTGCACCTGCCCCAGTTGATTGACCGAACCGGTGACGGCCAAGGATTGCCGGACCGGCACTTCGGCGAGCGCCGACAGAAGTGCGTAGAGTTCCGCCGAGGAGGCGCTGTCGCCCTCGACGCCGCCGTAGGATTGCTCGAACACCAGCGACGCCCACAGCGACATGGGTGCGGACAGCGCATAGCGCGAGGCAAGGAAACTCGAGAGAATGAGCACGCCCTTGGAATGCAGCGGCCCGCCGAGTTCGACCTCGCGCTCGATATCGACGACCTTGCCGCTGCCCATGCGGACCCGCGCCGTGATGCGCGTGGGCTTGCCGAAGGAAAGCCCGCCGGCGCCGAGAACCGAAAGCCCGTTGATCTGGCCGACGGCTTCTCCGCCCGTGTCGATGAGCACGATGTCGCGGGTGATGCCCTCAAGCGATCGTTCGCGCAGGCGCTCGCTGCGGTAGCGCCGTTCGGCGATGGCGCGATCGACATCGCCGCCCGCGATCAACTCATGCTTCTCCGCATGCGCCCAGAAGTGCGCCTCGCGCAACATATCGGCCAGAATGCCGACCCTGAGCGACAGCCGCTCGGCATCCTCTGCCTGGCGCGAGGCCTCGTCCACCAGCCGCGCCACCGCCTCCGGCGTCAGCGGCAGGAGTTCCTCGCGCCTGGCGATCGAGCCCACCAGGCGGGCGAAAAGCCGCACGGTCTCGGGTGAGCGCTCGGTCACGTCCTCGAAGTCGGCCTGCACCTTGAACAGGTCGTCGAATTCGGGGTCGAGGGAGGAGAGCAGATAATAGAGCAGGCGCTCGCCGACCAGCACCACCTTTATCGCGAGCGGGATGGGATCGGGCGCCAGCGAAACCGTGATCATCATGCCGAGCTCGTCCGCCGCCGTGGTGATCGACACTCTCTTGTTGTGCAAGGCGCGTTTCAGCGCCTCCCAGACGAAGGGCTCAGTCAGCACCTTCCTGGCATCGAGAATGAGGTAGCCGCCGTTGGCCCGGTGCAGGGCGCCGGCCTTGATCATGGTGAAATCGGTGACCAGCGCGCCCATCAGCGAACGGTGATCGATGCGCCCGGCGATATGGGCAAGTGTCGGATGCTCTTCGCTCACCACCGGCGCCCCGCAGGGTGGGGCGGTGCCTGCCGGATCGGTGCAATGGCTCACCAGCACGTTGACCGCATAGCGGGCCAGCGCCGGATGTTTGCGGCTGGGACCGGCGGCGGCATCGAAAGGCCGGTCGTCGTCCTGCGGCGGCCGCAGGAACAATTCGATGTTGCCGATCAGGTCGCCGCGGACGTCCGCCAGATAGGTCCCGATGTCTTCATTGCCGGCGAAGCGGGCGGCGATTTCTCCGATCGACAGGCCGACGACGATCTCGGCGAGTTCGGCGTTGAGCTTGCGGATCCTGTCGCGCCGGTCCTTTTCGAGGCGCGGCACATGGCGCAGGACGACTTCGAGTTCCTCCTGCAACACCGCGATCTTCTTGCCGATCGCGTCGCGCTCGGCCTCCGGCAGGGCGTTGAAAGCTTCGGGCTTCACCACCTGGCCGTCGTCGCTCATTGGCGCCAGCGCAAAACCCATCGGGGTGCGCAGAATGCCGACACCCTGGGCTTCGCCTTTCTTGCGCAACTCGTCGAAGGATTTTTCCTGCACCGCCTCGACGCTGTCGTCGATCGCCTTGCGGCGGTTGCGGTAGTCCTCGGATTCGAAGATTGCCGGTATCGCCGAGCCGAGATCGTCGATCAGTTCGGCCATGCCGGCCTTGAGCTTGAGGCCGGTGCCGGACGGAAGCCGCATTGCCTTCGGCTTGTCGGGAGCGGCGAAATTGTTGACATAGACCCAGTCGTCCGGAACCGGCTCGACCGCGGCTTTCTCCTCGAGCAACCGGCGCACCGCGAGATGGCGTCCAGAGCGCGACGGGCCCAGGGCGAAAATATTGAATCCCGCCTGCGCCATTCTGGCGCCGAATTCGATGGCGCCGATGGCACGTTTCTGCCCGACCAGTTCGCCGATGGGCTCGAGTTCGGCGGTCGATTTGAAATCGAGCAGGCCGGGGTCGCAGCGGCGGCGCAGCACATCCGCCGCGAGCGGATCATTCGGATCGGCGGCCGGTTTGGTCGCTATCTCACTCTGCTCGTTCATGCCTTTTGGTCCGGTTTTGAGTCGGCGAGTGGAATTACCTTCTATCGTCAGCCGATGGCATGAGCCAGATCAATCGCATATTTCGAATGTTGGGCCTGGCCGCGGCATGACGGGCGCGCCCGGATCGAATCGCTGAAGTCGGCCAATGCGGCAACCCTGGCGCTCTACGAAGCATTGAACGGCGAACAGAAGCAGAGGGCCGACGAACCCATCCTCGGCATGAGCATGATGTAGTTCAAGAATCTTAGGATGCGCCGGCGGCGCACCCCGCGCTTGTGCTCAATTGATGCTGATCCGGTCCTCGACCGAGATGACGCCGGGCGCCGACCAGGCGGTGCGCTCCGCCAGTTCGCGCTCATACCAGGCCTTGACCTTGCCATCGAGGATGACGCGCCCGTCCTGCACCGTCACCTTGATCGCGTCGGCTTCGACTTCGGCATTGCGCTTGAGCGCCGTCTCGATCCGCTGCTTGATGTCGGTGACGCGCACCTGCGGCTTGACCTTGATCTCGTTGGACAGTCCCTTGACGCCGGTGAGCTTCCGCACCGCGGCCTCGGCATCGTCGCGCTGATAGAACCAGTCGACCTCGCCGGTCAGTGTCACGAAGCCGTTCTGCACCTTGATCTGAATTTTGTCCTTCGGAATGGTCGAATCCCAGGCGATCACGTCCAGGGAGCGCCTGGCGATTTGGTCGTCCGAGGTTTTCTTGTCATTGGGAAAGCGCACTTCGATTTCCTCGGCGATGGCGCGCACGCCCTTTACTCGTTTCATGGCCTTTTCCACCGCGAACCGTTCGATGTAGCTGCCGACATGACCGGTTAATGTCACCACTCCATCCTCGACGGCCACGCCGATATGCTGCGCGTCGATGCTGGGTTCCCATTCCAACTCGTCCATGACAGCCTGCCGCAATGTCTTGTCGCTCATGTGAGTTCTCCTGGCTGAAGCTCAACCGCTTGGCGCCGATGCCAATGGTTTGAGACTCAAGACAAATCACCCGGCGCGCTTTGCGATCGATCAAACCGGGCGAAAAATTGTGGCCAGGCGGGCTCGGGCGGCCTTGCGGCGTTGATCGCGGCCAAATGCGGATTTTGATCTGGATCAGGGTTCCGGAAGCGAACAGCCAATAATCTTTCACCGTTTTGGATTCGCTTTTCAGTTTCGAGGAGAGTTCCATGCCGTACAAACAGGTCATGTTCCGCTCCGAGGCGCGCGAGAAGATTCTGCGCGGGGTGAGTCAGCTTGCCGACGCGATCCGCGTGACTTTGGGCCCCAAGTCGAAGTCGGTTCTCATCCAGCGCAAATGGGGCACACCGCTCGTCTGCAACGACGGCGTCACCATCGCCAAGGAATTCGAACTCAAGGATGCGGAGGAGAATCTCGGGGTCCGGATGCTGCGCCAGGCGGCCGAGAAGACCGGCGAGCTGGTCGGCGACGGCACCAGCACCTCCGCCATTCTGACCCATGCCATCTTCGTCGACGGATTGCGCAATGTGACGGCGGGCGCCAGCGCCATCGATGTGAAGCGCGGCCTCGAGCGCGCCGCGCAAGCCGCCGTCGGCGCCCTCAAGGAACTGGCGCGGCCGGTGAAAACCCGCAAGGAAAAGGCCCAGGTTGCAGCCCTTTCGGCGCATAACGATGCGGCGATCGGCGAACTCGTGGCCGATGCGCTGGAGCGCGTCGGCAATGACGGTGTCATCACCGTGGAGGAATCGAAGACCACCGAAACGATTCTCGAAGTCGTCGAAGGCATGCAGTTCGACCGCGGCTTCATTTCGCCCTATTTCATCACCAATGCGGAAAAAATGGAGGCGGCGCTGGAGGACGTTTACGTCCTCGCCTGCGACCGCAAGATTGCGACGCTGAACGACATCGTCCCGTTGCTCGAGCAGGTGGCGAAATCGGCAAAGCCGGTGCTGGTCATCGCCGAGGAGGTGGAAGGCGAGGCACTGGCGACGCTCATCGTCAACCATCTGCGCGGCAATCTGAAGAGCTGCGCGGTGAAAGCGCCGGGTTTCGGCGACCGCCGCAAGGCCATGCTGCAGGATATCGCCATCCTGACCGGCGGCCAGATGGTTGCCGAGGAACTGGGGCTGAAACTTGAGAGCCTGACGCTCGACCTGCTTGGCCATGCCAACCGCGTCATATGCAATAAGGACACTACCACCATCGTGGGCGGCGGCGGCAAGCGCGAGGCGATCGACGGCCGTATCCTGCAGATCCGGGCCGAGATTGCCAAGACCACCAGCGACTATGACAAGGAAAAGCTGCAGGAGCGGCTGGCCAAGCTTTCGGGCGGTGTTGCCGTCATCCGCGCCGGCGCACCCGTCGAATCGGAACTCAAGGCCCGCAGGGATGCTCTCGACGATGCCATCAGCGCCACCAGGGCGGCGGTCGCCGAGGGCATCGTGCCGGGCGGCGGGCTGGCGCTGCTGCGCTGCACCGAAGCGGTGGCAAAACTCGAGGCGCAGACCGAAGGCGACGAGCGCACCGGTATCCAGGTTCTAAAACGGGCACTGACCGCGCCGGCGCGGCAGATCGCCGAGAATTCCGCGGTGGATGGCGGCGGCGTCGTGGCCCGCATGCTGGAAGGCAAGGGAAGCTTCGGCTTCGATGCCGCGCGCAAGGAATATACCGATCTGATCGAAGCCGGCATCGTCGATCCCGCCAAGGTCGTGCGCATTGCCCTGGAGAATGCCGTGTCGGTGGCCAGCGTCCTCTTGCTCACCGAGGCGACGATGACCGAAATCGAGGAGCCGGAAAGAGAGCGGGCCCATCAGCTCGAGACCGCAATGTGAGAGCGGCGTTGCTGGTGTGGATGACGCCGGCCGCGTGCCAGGAGGCGCCGGATGAGCAACATGTCCGTTTCGCCTACGTTGATTCCGCCCTGGTATCGCAAGATGTCTATCTCTTTGCCGCGGCGTTTGGATTGAAGACGGTGGTGATCGGTAGCATCAAGGCTGAAGCCGTGGCCGGGAGACTTGGATTGCGCCGCGAACAACCGATCGCTCTCGGCCAGCCCATCGGGTATCCCGCCTGAGTCATCGTGGGTGGCGAGAGCGCGACGCGTATAGGATTGCGGCGCCGGGTTGACCTAGGTCAATGCGCCAATACTGATCTGCACTATTCTGATCAAATTGTATCTTGGCCTGTACCGTCTCACACCGAATGGATGTTGGAGAGAGTGCCATGAATACCACAAACCGTTCCTATCACACTGAATCGCCTCTTCCACAAATGGAGCGCACGTCGCGCCGCACTTTTCTCAAGGAGATTGCCGCAGCCGGAGCTGCGGTTGCCTTGAGCAGCGGCACCGCCGTTGCCAACGGCGAGATCGGCTACTGGGCCAAGGACCTGTCGAACGACAAGCTGATCGACATGTATCGGACGATCCTGAAGATCAGATGGTTCGACCGGACGGTCGCCGACAAGATGATGACCGAGCCGGGCTATCGCGGCTACAACCACATGTACCCCGGACAGGAGGCGGTCGCCACTGGCGTCTGCGCCGCCTTGAATAACAAGGGCACCTTCAAGGAGGTCGACCTGGTCTACAGCACGCACCGGCCGACCGGCCATGCCGTCGCCAAGGGTGTCGACATCAAGAAGATGGCGGCGGAGTACGATTTCCGGGCGACCGGCCTCAACAAGGGCTACGCGGCGGAGATGCATATTTCCGACAAGTCGATCGGCTTCATGGGCGCCGACGGCATGATCGGGCCAGGTCCGGTGATTGCCACCGGGTCAGCATTCGCCATTCGCGCCAGGGGCAGCAAACAGGTGGTGGTCAATTTCGGCGGCGATGGCACCTATGCGACGCCGCATTTCCACAGCGCGCTGAACAATGCAGCGCTGCTCAAGCTGCCTTTCATCTACGTGCTCGAAAACAACCTCTACCATCAATATGCGCATTATTCCTTCTCGACGCCGATGAAGGATATCGCTGACGCTGCGGGTCCTTATCATATTCCGAGCGTGGTGGTCGACGGACAGGACGTGCTGCAGGTCTACAATGCCGCCAAGACGGCGGTGGAGCGGGCCCGCGCCGGCGAAGGTGCGACGCTGATCGAGGCCAAGACCTATCGCTACTACAATCACTGGGGTGCGCCCGGCGCCAAGCCCGGCCAGCTCGGGGCCTTCGGCTACGATCCGCTGGCGATTTCCTCGTTCCGTCCGGAGCGCGAAGTGCGGGCGTGGATGCAGCGCGATCCCGTCGACATCGCGCGCAAGATCTTCATTGACTGGGGCGTCATCGACCAGGCCAAGGCGAGCGAAATCGAGGAAGCCGTCAGGGCGGAAGTCAAGGAAGCCTTCGAGTGGGCTGACCAGCAGCCGCTGTGCAGTCCCGAGGACGGACTCAAGAACGTTTTCGTCGAGGGCAGCGTTCCTGCCCGACAGCTCAGCTAGCCGCTATGGCGCCTGTCGCCCGCGGTCGAATGCAAGCAATTCGCGGATTTTAGAAAGGTCACGGCAATGGCAAATAAGAGCTTCATGTACTCGATCCTTGAGGCCGTGCAGTACGAAATGCGCGCAGACAAGGATATGATCTGGATCTTCGAGTTGACGCCACCGGTAGCGTCAACGCCGGGCAAACCGGTGATCAATCTCGAGAAGGAATTCGGACGCATGCGGGTCGTCAATACCGGCATCGACGAGAACTGGATGGCAGGCTGTGTCCTTGGCGCCGGCCTCGCCGGCACAAAGGCGGTCACCTACATTCCCTATCAGGGCAACTGCATGTGTTTCCAGATGCTGCAGAACCACGCCGGTAAGCTCAGGTCCATGACTGGCGGCGATGCGGAGATGCCGGTGGTATTCATCCTGGAGATGACCGGCCAGACGCCGGGTTTCGCCGGGCAGCATTCCGACTACGAGATCGACACCTACTACGCCCACATCCCCGGCCTGCGGACGGTGATCCCGTCGACGCCGATCGATGCCAAGGGCATGATGGTTTCGGCGATCCGTAGCCCCGATCCGGTCGTCTTTCTCTGGGCCGACGGCTTGCGCCCGATGATGGAGGATGTGCCCGACGAGCAATACACGACCCCGCTCGACAAGGCGGCCGTGCGCACGACCGGCGGCGACATCACCATCGTCGGCTCGGGTGGCGGCATGCCGGAAGTGTTGAAGGCGGCTGAACAGCTGCAGCAACAAGGGATGGGTGTCGAGGTGATCGATCTGCGCTCGCTTAAGCCGATGGACACCGAGACCCTGGTCAATTCCGTGCAGAAGACGAAACGGCTGCTCACCGTTGACCAGTCCTACTACACGCTCTGCCCGGGCGCCGAAGTGATCGCGCGGGTGGCGGAGAACGTCGACGGCGCCCGCTTCAAGCGGATCGCCTTCCCGGATGCACCACCGCCGGCCTCTCCCGAGATGTTTCTGTGGATGCGGCCCAATGCGGGTCATGTCGTGGCCGCCGCCAAGAAGCTGATCGGTTGACCGGACAGTTCTGCTATTGCGTGGGAGGTGTGCATGAACGGCGAAGAAGGCCTGTTTGCGGAAGTTGAGGCGCCATCCGAAGTGTGCATGCAGTGCGGTTCGGCGGGCCTCCAGGCCACGATGGTCCGTTCGGCATTCTGGCAGGGCGAGAGGCTTGTGGTCATCGAAGATATCCCGGCGATGGTCTGCCAGACGTGCCGGGAACGCTTTTATGACGACGCAACCGTCGTGATGCTCGACTTCAAGCGCGGCGAAGGTTTCAGGCCGGAAGACGCAGTCGCCGAATTGCGCGTGCCGGTCTTCTCGCTGCGGGCGAAAGCGGCGCCGCAAGAACCGGACTGACGGCGATGCGGACTGAATACCGCATCGGCCTTATCGGCGGCATTTTGCTCCTGTTGATCGGCACTGCCGCTGCTCAGGGCGATTTTGGCTTCATGCCGCGCGGCGGCAAGTCCATCCTGCTTGATCTTCTGGCCACCACTCCCACCGCCCGGGAGCTGGTCAAGGACTCCCCGGCCGGCCGGAGCGAGGAGGACTGGAGGCAGCATGTGGCTGGCGTGGCGGCCGGCCTCAGCGACAAGGAGCTGCGGACCCTCGCGGCCTATCTCTCGGTCAGTGCGCCCTTCGGTGCGGCAGTCAGCGAAAAGGCGTCGCAGCCGGATGAAGTGGCGCCGCTCCTGCCCATGGATGGCCGCGAGCTTGCGTGGGAGTACTGCCAGTCCTGCCATTCGCTGTTCTCCGGCTATCTCACCCAGGAACGTGATGCCCGCGCCTGGTTCAATACGTTTGAATCTCCGTTTCACCGCGAAGTCCGGATGACCCAGAAGCAGCGGGAAGAATTCGCCCGTTACTCGGCGATCAACATGCCGATGAAGTTCGAGGATGTTCCCGAAGAGCTCCGCTTCTGAACGATATATGGATGCCGAAGGAAGTTGCGCCATGAACGCCAAGCGGACAGTTATCGCCGCGGCCGGCCTGATGCTCGGCCTTGCCGGTGCCGGGCTCCTGCAGGCGCAGACGGAAGATGTCTTTGCCTTCATTCCCGCCGGAGGCCGCACGCTGCTTGAGCGTGCCGCCGGCGCTGGGCTTCCGGGCGGCGAGCTGGATGCAATTCTCGCGGGCAAGCGCAGCCGGGAGGAATGGCAAGCCTTTCTTCAGGACAAGCCGGCGATCAGCCAGCTCGGCCAAGCCGAAATCGCCACCCTAGCCGATTATCTCGCGCACAATATGCCCATCGCCCCCGGCGCCCCGCTGCCGCGCGATGGCCGCGACCTGGTGCTCCAATACTGCCAGTCCTGTCACATCATCACGGTCGTGATAACCCAGGACCGCAGCCGGGTAGCCTGGCTCGGAGGCCTCAACAAGCCGAGCCACATCGAGATCGCGCTTACCGCCGCCGAACGCGAGGCGCTGGCCGACTATCTGGTCCTTAACGCCGCCATTCCGATCGATCTCGTGCCCGAGGAGCTGCGGGCGGGGGGCGCCACCTATTGACGAACCATAATGCTCTTCAACTCGCTCACCTATCTGCTGTTCCTGCCTGTGACGCTGGCGGTCTTCACAATCGTGCCGGTGCGCTGGCGGTGGGCCTGGCTGTTGCTCGCGAGCTATGCCTACTACGCCGCCATCGGAACCGGGGCCCTGCTCTATCTGGGTGCCGTCACGCTTGTCGTCTGGCTGACAGCGCAGGGCATATCGCAAAGTATCGATCCACGGCTACGAAACTCATGGCTCGTCGCCGGGCTGGTTCTGGTCCTCGGATCGCTCTTCGCCTTCAAGTTCTATGACTTCCTGGCCGCGGAAGTGGAGCCCCTGCTGGGCAGCTCCGCGCCGCTCCTGCCGCGTCTTGGTCTCAAGGCGCCGGCGGGCTTTTCCTTCTACGCCTTTGCCGCCGCGAGCTACCTGATCGACACCTATGCCCGTCGCCTGGAGCCGCCGCCGCAGGCGGGACACATCGCTTTCTACCTCGCCTATTTCCCGAAGCTGCTGGCCGGCCCCATCGAGCGCGCCACAACACTGCTGCCGAACTTGACCGCCGGACCCGTCATCGACCCCGCCTGGCTCGTCCCCGGCCTGCAACTCATCGTCTGGGGTCTCTTCAAGAAAGTCGTCATCGCCGACAATCTGGCGCCACTGGTGGATCACAGTTTCGCCATCGCCGCCTACGCCTCGCCGATGGAGCTGCTGCTCGCCGTGTATTTCTTCACCTTCCAGATCTACTGCGACTTCTCGGGCTATACCGACATTGCCATCGGCACTTCGCTGCTCTTCGGCATCCGGCTCATGGAGAATTTCCGCCGGCCCTATTTCTCCAGGAGCACGGCGGAGTTCTGGGGCGGCCGCTGGCACATTTCGCTCGGCCGCTGGTTCCGCGATTACCTCTATATCCCGATCGGCGGCAATCGCCGCGGCGAGCTGCGCCGATATGCCGGCATCATGACCGTATTCGTGGTGAGCGGCCTGTGGCATGCGGGTCTCGGCTATGGGGTGAGCTGGGGGTTTATCGTCTGGGGCACGCTCAATGGCCTCTATCAATGGGCGGGCATGGCGACCCGCGGCTTGTGGCGCGGCGTGGGCGACCGCTGGCCGCGCCTCGAAACCAGTATCCCCGTGCATCTGTTCCGCGTCCTCCTCACCTTTCATCTGATCGCGATTTCCTGGATCTTCTTCCGCGCCCAGTCGGTTGCCGATGGGCTCACCGTCCTGAAAAAGATCGCCAATTCCGCATCGGAATTCCCCGGTCTCCTGGCGCGCTATCCGTTCAGCACCGAACAATACTGGGGCATGGGCCTGATCGCCTTCCTGGTCATGGCCGAAATCGTGGATGAACGCCGGCCGGTGTTCGAGCGGCTCGCCGCCCTGCCCTCGGGTCTCCGCTGGAGCGTCTACTATGCCGGCATCTTCGCCCTGCTGCTGCTTGGCCGCTGGCAAGGCCAGCAATTCATTTACATGCGGTTCTAGCCATGCAGAGCGACACCTCGCCTCCGACCGCAACAACGCTCCGCAGCGCGGCGCTGTTCCTGGCGATCGGCCTCGCGCTGTACGTGGCCGCCTTCGCCGTGAGCGAACGGCTTGCCTACCGCGCCGGCCACGACAACCCCTTCTTCAAGATAGCGACGGCGAGTCAGCAGGAGCTCGACTGGGTGATCCTCGGCGCCTCGCACGCCATGCCCTTCGATTTCGCCGGGGTGAATGCCTCGATCGAGACGGACTCAAGTCTGCGCATCCTCAATCTCGCGGGACCCGGCACCGGCCCTCTCTACAACCGGTTTGTCCTCGAACAGTTCCTGGAAACCCACCGGACGGCGAATGTGCTCTACGCCGCCGATTCCTTCGCGTTTCAGTCGCGGAGCTGGAACGAGGACCGGTTTCTCGACTCGAAACTGCTCGGCCGCACACCGCTCGATGCTTCCCAGGCGCGGCGTTTGCTGCGCTACGTCGTGGCCGAAGGCGTCGACGTGCGCGCCCTCCTCGATTATGTCACGGGCTTTGCGAAAGTGAACGACCGCGATCGCCTCAAGCCCGATATCTGGGAAGGTGCCGCGCAGTTCGACCGCGTCAACCGGCCGTCGGCGGTGGCGGACGCCAAGCGCATTGCCTATCTCTATCCCGATGCCGGCGGGCGCGAGGCCGCCATGGCCCACTACCTGGACGTCTTCGCGGCGCTGATCGATCTGGCGCGCCAACGCGGCATCGGTGTGACCGTCATCAAGCTGCCGGTGCCGCCACAATTCTACGCCAAGCTGCCGGATGAAGCGGTTTTCGATGCGGGGCTTACAAAGCTCCTCGCCAGCAAGGGCGCACAGTTCGCCGATTTCTCAAGCGTGATGGGCGAACCCCGCTTCTATTTCGACAGCGACCATCTCAACCGGCAAGGCGTCGAGGTTTTCGTCAAGACTTATCTAGATCCGATCCTTGCCGGGCAGCGCTAACCGCTGAATTGACCCCGGTCAATTCTCCGCGATCTGGCTGTGCCTATCACCTTCCTTATCCCTTCACGCAAATGAGCGGCCGCATGCGGGCGACGCGCCTTGCCAGTCCCGCCCGCTCGCTGGCGCTCACGACGGCGCCCACATCCTTGTAGGCTCCCGGCGCCTCTTCGGCGATGCCGCGGGTCGATGGACTGCGGATCAGGATACCGTTCGCCGCCAGATCGTCGACGATCTTGCGTCCGCTCCATTGTTTCAGTGCCGCATGCCGCGACATGGCCCGGCCGGCGCCATGGCAGGCGGAGGCGAAGGACTTTTGCTCGCCGGAATCGACACCCGCGAGGATATAGGAGCCGGTGCCCATGCTGCCGCCGATCAGCACCGGCTGGCCGGTGGCGCGCAGCGCCTCGGGCAATTGCGGATGGCCGGGACCGAAGGCACGGGTGGCACCCTTGCGATGCACGTAGAGCTCGCGTCTCTTGCCGTCCACCACATGAGTTTCGAGCTTGCAGGTGTTGTGCGAAACGTCGAACAGCAGCTCGAGTTTGGCATCCGGGAAGAAATGGCCAAAGACGCGGCGGGAGAGATGACCGAGAATTTCCCGGTTGGCCAGCGCGCAGTTGACGGCCGCGCGCATGGCGCCGAAATAGCGCTCGCCGATTTCGGACCTGATCGGCGCGCAGGCAAGCTCGCGGTCGGGAAGAGCAATGCCGGCTTCCTTCGCCGCCACCGCCATGTCTCGCAAATATTCGGTGCCAATCTGATGGCCGAGCCCGCGCGAGCCGCAGTGGATGGTCACCACCACGGCATCGCGCACCAGACCGAAGACCGCCGCTGCCTTGTCATCGAAGATTTCCGCAACCGCCTGGACCTCGAGATAGTGGTTGCCCGACCCCAGCGTGCCCATCTCGCGGCGCTGGCGCTCCTTGGCGCGATCGGAGACGCATTCCGGCCTCGCTCCCGCCATCGTGCCTTTTTCCTCGATGCGCGTGAGATCGCGCTCCTCACCCCAGCCCTGGGCCACGGCCCAGGCGGCACCGCCACTCAGCATCGCATCCATGCCCGGCGGATCGAGTACGATGGCGCCTTCGCTGCCGACGCCGGCCGGAATCTGGCGGTAGAGCGAGTCGGCGATGTCCTTCTGGAACGGCAACAGGCCCTTGACCATCAGTCCCGTCAGCATCGTCCTGACGCCGCAGGAAATATCGAAGCCGACGCCACCCGCCGACACGACGCCGCCCGCTTCGGCGTCGAAGGCAGCCACGCCGCCGATCGGAAAGCCATAGCCCCAATGGGCATCGGGCATGGCGTAGGAGGCCTTGACGATGCCCGGCAAGGTCGCGACATTGGCGGCCTGCTCATAGACCTTGTCATCCATGCCGCGCAGCAGGTCCTCGTCGGCATAGATGATAACGGGCACGCGCATGGCGCCCACGGGTTCGATCTGCCAACTGGTTTCGTCGAGGCGGGTGAAGCGGGCGGGATCCATGGCCATTCCTCCTGCTAGACGTCGACGATACAGCCGGCCGCCCAATTGCCGCCGGGCAGCTTTTCGACACGCAAGGCGGTATAGGTGGCACCCTTCGGTTCGCAGGCCGGCGCGTGGCGCGCCCGGTCGACCGGCTCGCCCCACAGCGACGCAGTGAGCTTGTCACCTTCGATCTTCACCGCGAACCGGCCGAACAGCATGCGGCGCACGGCCATCTCGTAGATGATGGCATTGAGCCAATCCACGAACAGCACTTCGAGATCGGGCGCCTCGCAAATCACGTCCACCCGGGCTTCGAGCCGCACTTCCGCGCCGGTCATCACCGCGGTCAGCGCCAGGGCCGCCTGCTCGAAGGCCACGGCCGGCGTAGGTCCGAAGCCGCGGATACCCACATCCGCATCATGCGGGAAATGCTCCCAATGCGCCCCGGATTTGTCCTTTGACATGAACCATCACCGCATGCCGTGTTTTCCCATCGGCTTCACGGTGCTTGCCTGCAGGCCCTTCTCGCCCTGCTCCGCCACATAGGAGACGGAGCTACCCGGCTTCAATTTGGCGAAGCCGCCATCGAGCACGCTGTTCTCGTGAAAATAGATTTCGCCGAGTTCGCCGCCGTCGAGAAATCCGTGGTCCTCGAACAAGCTGGTCACGGTTGCAATGGGTTGCGGCGCATGCAGCTTGGTCTGGCCCCTCAAGCGCCTCACCTCATCCTGGAGCTGGCGTCCGGCCCGCTTGAACGCATCGGCGAGCGCGAATTCGATTTGCGAGTGGCGCTCGTCGGCCTGCGGGGTACGGGCCACATTGACCTCTTTGCCGTCCGGCAGTTTCAGCCGGATGTTGATTTCAAAGAGGCCACCGGTGCGATGGTGCTCGCCGGGCGCCTTGATCACGATGCGGCCCGCCGTGATGCGGCCAAACTTATCCTCGAGTTCGGCCAAATGCCGGTTTATCGCATTCTTAAGCGGCGCCGTTGGCTCCATTCCCTGGAAATCGACTTGCACGGGTGTTTCCATCTTCGCCTCCGGAATCAATTGCTTCATGACGTCCGATCTTCATCACCCAAGAGCCGGGCAATCGATCCGCCCTTGTGCAGGCAATCGATGCAGCCGGCGAAAAGCGGCGCGGCACTGACTATCTTCACATGCGCGGCCGCAAAGGCCTTCTCCAACCGGAAGGCCGGAACCGTGTCGGTGACGACTGTCCGCGACAGTGGCGCCGTGGCCAGCGTCTTCTGGGCATCGCCGGTGAACAGGCCGTGGGCCGCGAAAGCAATCACTTCCTTGGCGCCATTTTCCAGCGCGGCAGCCGCCGCCCGCGCCATGGTGCCGCCCGAGGCTATGAGATCGTCGACCACCAGGACGGTCGCGCCCCGCACGTCGCCCACCAGAAGCTCGCCGCTGACCACGCCGGCGCTACGCCGCTTGTCCATGAAGGCCTGGCCGATGGGACGGCGCCAAACCTTTTCCAGCATTTAGCGAAACAACTGGGCGCGCTTGATGCCGCCGGGATCGGGCGAAACCACCGTTACCGGCCCCTCGGCAACGAGTTCCGGAACCAACCCGGCAAACAGACGCCGCGTGTCGAGATGCACGGTGCGGCAGCGGAAGGCGTTCTGGAAGGCTGCGAAGTTATGAACATCGAGTGTCACCACGCAATCGGCGCCCGACGCCTCAAACAGCCGGGCGACATATTGCGTCATCACCGGATCGCGCGTCTTGGTCTGGCGGTCCTTGCGCGAGTAGGCAAGATAGGGCACCAGCGCGGTGACGCGCGAGGCGCCGTTGTCGCGCAGCGCGCCGAGGAAGAACAGCATCTTGCACAGCTTGTCGTTGGCACTCTCGGCCGGCCCGCCATGCAGGCTGTGGAGCACATAGACGTCCTTGCCGCGCACGCTGACCAGCGGCCTGGTCTTGTGCTCACCGTCCTCGAAATCGCGCTCTTCGTGGGCGCTCAACGCCACGCCGAGAAATTCGGCGACCCGTGCGCCGAACTCGCGCGATCCGTTGCAGGCAAACAACAGCATGGCGGCAAGCTGAGCCCAATTTACCCGGCACGGCCTTGACGTGGGTCAAGCCGGGCTGCCGTCAGGCCTTTGGACTCGATGCGGGTGCTGGGCTTCCGGCTGCCGCCAGCATTTCGACGACCTCCTCGTCGGCGACCTGATGAAAATCCCTGTAGAACGATCCGATGGCATAGAAGGGCTCGGGTTGCTCAAGGCAGACAATCTCATCGACATGAGGCCGGAGTTCCTCGATCGTATCGGGAGGCGCCACCGGAACCGCCAAGACCAGCCGCTTCGGATTGCGTTTGCGCAATGCCTGTAGCGCCGCTTTGACCGTCGTGCCGGTGGCGATGCCGTCGTCGACGACGATGGCCGTCGTGCCCGCCACGGAGATGGGCTGGCGATCCTTGAGATAGAGGGCGCGGCGGCGCTCGATCTCGGCAAGCTGCTGGGTGGCGAGGCGCTCGATTTCGTCCCTGCCGACCCCGGTCATTGCCATGACCTCCTCGTTGAGTACGAGTTCCCGCCTCTCGCCATCGACGATTGCGGCCACGGCCAGTTCGGGCTGCCAGGGAACCCCGATCTTGCGCACCAGGATCAGGTCGAGCGGGGCCTTCAGAACCCGCGCCACCTCGATCCCGACCGGAACCCCGCCGCGCGGCAGAGCCAGCACCACCGGCCGTTCGAAATGGCGTTTTTCAAGCCGCTCGGCGAGAAGCTTGCCGGCCTCCACTCGCGATGCGAAACCGAAAAAGGCCATCATTCTTGCTCCACGCCAAGGTGACGGGAAAACCAATCGCTCGCCAGCGCCACGACCCGGTCGAGTGTGCCCGGTTCCTCGAAGAGATGCGTCGCTCCCGGAACGATCTCCAGGCGCTTTTCGCAGCGCAAGGCGGCAAGCGCCGTCCGGTTCATGGCAATCACCGGCTCATCGAATCCCCCGACGATCAGCAATGTCGGCGCCCGCACCCGCCCCAGATGATCGAGCGCCAAATCCGGCCGGCCGCCGCGGGAGACGACGGCGGCGATGGCACGCCCATGTTCCGCCGCCGCCAGCAGGGCAGCGGCAGCCCCGGTGCTCGCCCCGAACAATCCGATGGGCAGACCGGTCAACTCCGGCCGCGACCCGGCGAAATCCACCGCCTGCGCCGTTCTCCCGCCGAGCAGCGGGATGTCGAACACATTGGCGCGATCGGCCGCCTCGTCCTCGGTCAAGAGGTCGAACAGCACGGTAGCGAAGCCCGCCCGGTTCAGGCGCTCCGCGACATGAATATTGCGGGGGCTGAGGCGGCTCGATCCGCTGCCATGGGCGAATATCACCACACCGCCAGCAGCTTCCGGAATTGTCACATCGGCCGGAAGTTTCAGCGCGCCTATCTCGGTCGCGAACTTTTTCACCATGGTTTAATATAGATCAAAGAATGCGGCCAATTTATTTGCGCTAAGTCAATCACAGCGAAATCGGACGGACAATTGATGGAGGCCACGGCGCCGGTAACAGACCAGATCATGCTCGCGGAGAAGGTCGCCTTTCTTTCGTCCGCGGCATCCTACCGCCACGCGCCGCCGAAGGTCGAGGTCGTCGAGACCCACATGGCCTATGTGTTTCTGGCCGGTCAATTCGCCTTCAAGATGAAGAAGCCGGTGCGCTATGAGTTCCTCGATTTCACCTCGCTTGCCGCCCGCGAATTCACCTGCCGCGAGGAAGTGCGGCTGAACCGCCGGCTGGCGCCCGGCATCTATCTCGGCACCGTGCCCCTGCGCCTCGGCGCGCCCGGGGGCTACGCCTTCGAAGGCGAAGGACCCGTGGCCGAATGGCTGGTCCAGATGTGGCGGCTGCCGGCTGACCGCATGCTCGATGCCGCCATCGGCGCCGGAACCGTGGTCGAGGGCGACATCGCCGAGGTCGCGCAACACCTCGCCCGATTCTACCGGTCCGCTGAACCCGTGGCGCAATCGCTTGAGACGGTGGCGGGCCGCTTTGCCGCCGAACATCGCCGCAACGCCGCCTTGCTGGCGAGCCGGCAATTCGATCTCGATCGCGGGCTGACGGACAAGGTCTTGCAGCGGATGTCGCAAGCTCTGGAGGTCGCGCGGCCCCTGCTCGCCGGCCGCATCGCCAACAAAGCCATTGTCGAAGGGCACGGCGACTTGCGGCCCGAGCACATCTGCCTGGTGACGCCGCCCGTCATTATCGACTGCCTCGAATTCAACCGCGATCTCCGTCTCGTCGACCCCTTCGATGAAATCGCTTTTCTCGACCTCGAATGCCAGCGGCTCGGTGCCGCATGGATCGGCGTGACATTGCTGAACACATTGATGCAGGAGTTGCCGCCGGCGCCGCCGCCCCAGCTCATGGCCTTCTATCGCGCCAGCCGGGCTCTGCTGCGGGCGCGGCTGGCGCTCGCCCATCTGACCGAACCCGATCCGCGCACGCCGGCGAAATGGGAGCCGCGGGCGCGCGCCTATATCGAACTCGCCGATGCGGCGCTCGCGCTATTGGAAGGCGTGACCCGGTAACAAGGGGGCTCAGCGTGAGAAGGTTGCGACGAGCTCGGCCGAGGCCACAATATGGGGGCGCAAGGCTGCAAGCAGTTCCTTGCAACCGGCAAGATCGGCAACCTTCAGATGGGGAGCCGACAAGGCAAAAAGCCGGAAATGATAATGGTGGGTGCCGTGGCCCTTGGGTGGACAGGGTCCACGATAGCCGATTGAGCCAAAATCATTGTGGACCGCCTTGGCGCCTTTGGGAATGGAAGCGCCCTCGCCCAACGACCCGAGGCCGGCCGGCAGATCGTAGAGCCCCCAGTGATAGAATGTGCCGCCCGGCGCATCGGGGTCGTCGCAAATGAGCACGAGACTGTTGGCCGCCGCCGGGACGCCGCTCCAGCTTAAGGGCGGCGACAGGTCCTGGCCATTGCAGGTGTGGCGCGCCGGGACCGGTGCACCCGCCGCGAAAGCCGAACTGGTAAGCTGCAGAGTCATGGAAACACCGCCCTTCCTGCCCGCCAGGTGCCCGCAATGATCAAGCTGGCACTTGCCGGCGATGTCATGCTGGGCCGGGGCATCGATCAGATCCTGCCCTCCCCAGGCAATCCTCAACTTTATGAGAATTACCTGCAATCGGCGCAAGATTATGTCCAAATCGCGGAGCGCGCCAGCGGCCCGATTCCGCGCGGCGCCGGTCTTGACTATGTCTGGGGCGATGCCGCGAACGTGCTGCGGCAGGAGCAGGCCGAAGTCACCATCGTCAATCTTGAAACGGCGGTGACGGACGCGGGCTCGCCGGAACCCAAGGGCATCAATTACCGGATGAACCCACGCAATGCCGGCGTCCTGCGGCGCTTGCCGGTGGATTGCTGCGTCCTCGCCAACAATCATGTGCTCGATTGGGGCGAGGCAGGCCTGCTCCAAACCCTCGGCACCCTGCGGGGATTGCGCATCCCGGTTGCCGGAGCGGGCCGTGACGCCGCCGGGGCGGCAGCTCCGGCAATTCTTCCCAGGAAGGACGGCAGCCGTGTTCTGGTCCTTGCATTTGCCACAGGAGACAGCGGCGTTCCGCGCCGCTGGGCGGCGGGCCCCGACAAACCAGGCGTCAATTATCTCGATCGCCTTGACGGCACCAGGGTCGAGGCCATCGCGGCTCAGGTCGCGGCAGTCAAGTCGGCCGGCGATGTCGCCCTTGCCTCAATTCACTGGGGCGGCAATTGGGGGTACAATATCCCGGCCGAACAGGTATCCTTCGCCCATGCCCTCATCGAGTTTGCCGGCATCGATGTCGTGCACGGCCACTCCTCCCATCATGCCAAGGGCTTTGAAATTCATCGCGGCAAGCTCATCCTCTACGGCTGCGGCGACTTCCTCAACGACTATGAGGGCATCCGTGGCTATGAGGAGTTTCGTGCCGATCTCGCGCTTCTTTATCTGCCGGTGCTCGACGACAGAGAGGGTGGAATTCTCGCCTCGCTCTCGATCGTGCCGTTCCAGATCCGGAATTTCCGCCTTAACCGCGCTTCCGAGACGGATGCTCACTGGCTTGCCGAAACGCTCACCCGCCATTGCCTCAGCCCCGGCGCGCGCCTCGTGGTGGAGCCCGATGCCACGCTGCATCTGCAGCGCGGCTGATGGCCGCCTTTCAGCGTCGCGCCTCCGTGCGGCTGTTCACCGTGCCGAAGACGGCATGGGTATTACTCTCCGCCCCGGTGACGGGCGCCACGAAGATTTCAACGAGTTGCCGCTCCTTGCCGCGGCCGCCGAGCTCGAACATGGCCGAGACGGGCTCCGACTTGTCGGCCACCATGTCGAAGAGCTTGCGCAGGCGCACCGCGATCCGCCGGTTGCCGATCTTGAGGCGGGCTTCGTCCTTGATTTGCAAAATCGCCGCCGCGTCCCGGCCGGCCTTGGTGACGATCCAGCGGCGGCTGCCGTTGGTCATCGACCGGCCGGTGAAGACATGTGCCGCAATCGCCTTGGGCAATTCCGCCATCTCGCTTTCAGGCGGCATGATGCGACCGCGACGCCGCGCCTGCCAGAAATCGCTGGCCTTGCGCAGTACCTCGTCGCTCGGCTGTGCCGCGTCGATGCGCAGGAAGAGCCGGACGAGCGGCCCCGTCAGACCGGCAAGCGTGGTCATGCCAAATCTCCATTGTCCAAGGTTTCTCATATGAACGATGCGGCATCGGGGCATTGATCTTCATCAACCGCCGCCGGGCGAGCCTCGGTTATGTATAATTCAGCTCAATGTTGCCGGCGAGGCGCAAAGCTGTGGAAGAGTCCGCCAGAGGTATTATGGGCCGCAATCGCGCCGCTACGCCCGATGCGCTGTTCGCGGACCTCTACGAGCTGACCATGATGCAGGCCTATCGCCGCGAGGGCCTGACCGGCGAAGCCGTTTTCAGCCTGTTCGTGCGCCGCCTGCCGAGCACCCGCAATTACCTCATCGCCTGCGGCCTGGAAGCGGTTCTCGATTTCCTCGAGACCGTGAGCTTTGCGCCCGGCGATATTACCTATCTTGCCTCGCTCCGCCTGTTCACGCCGGACTTCCTCGACTGGCTGCGCGGCTTCCGCTTCACCGGCGATGTCTATGCCGTGCCGGAGGGCACGCTCATTTTCGCTAATGAGCCGATTGTCGAAGTCGTGGCGCCGCTGCCGCAGGCCCAGTTTCTCGAGACCTTCGTGATGAACCAGATTCATCTCCAGACCCTGCTCGCCTCCAAGGCGGCCCGCGTCGTGACTGCCGCGCAAGGCAGGCGCGTTGTCGATTTCGGCGCCCGCCGCATGCACGGCACGGATGCCGCCATCAAGGCGGCGCGGGCCTTTCACATTGCCGGGATCGCCGCCACCTCCAATCTCGCCGCCGGCCGCAGCTACGGCATTCCGGTGGCGGGCACGATGGGGCACAGCTATATCCAGACCCATGAAACCGAAGCGGAGGCTTTCCGCGCCTTCGCCCGCATCTATCCGGACACTGTGCTGCTCATCGACACCTATGACACGGTTGCGGCGGCCAAGAAGGTCGTCGATCTCGCCAGGCGGCACGTCGACGACTTCCGGATCGCCGCCGTCCGCCTCGATTCCGGCGATCTCGGCGCCCTGGCCCGCGAGGTGAGAGGCCTCCTCGATGCGGCAGGGCTGCAGCGCATCCAGATCATGGCCAGCGGCGGTCTCGACGAGACGATCATCGAGCGCCTCGTAAGCAGTGGCGCGCCGATCGAAAGTTTCGGCATCGGCACCAACATGGGCGTTTCCGCCGACATGCCCGGCCTCGATATCGCCTACAAGCTCACCGAATATGGCGGCAGCGGCCGGCTGAAACTGTCCACGGGAAAACCGATCCTGCCCGGCCGCAAGCAGGTGTTCCGGCGGCAAGAGGCCTTGATGTTCACGGGCGATGAGATTGCGCGGTCCAGCGAAAAGCGCCCGGGCGCGCCGCTCCTCTTCTGCGTGATGCGGAACGGCAGGAGGCTCGTGCATCCCGCCGAACCGCTTTCGGTGATGCGGGAACGGGCCGGAGACGGGCTGGCGCGATTGCCCAAGCCGATTCTATCGCTGGCGCCCGCCGACCCGCCCTATCCGGTGGCGATCAGCGCGGAACTTGCATCCTACGATCTCGAGGTCCGGCACGAGATCGCACGCAAGCAGCAAGCCGATGCCGGATGACAAAGCGGAGGCCTATTGTGCCCAAGCTTATTCAAAATGCCGAGATCGCGGCCATATTCGACCAGATCGCCGATCTCCTCGAAATCGAAGACGCCAATCGTTTTCGGGTGCGCGCCTACCGCAATGCCGCCCGCGAGATCTCCAATCTGCCGCGCGAGGCTGCGGACATGGTGGCAGCGGGTGAGAACCTCGCGGCACTCCCGGCGATCGGCGAGGACCTTGCCGGCAAGATTGCGGAAATCGTCAAGTCGGGACGCCTCAAGCTGCTCGACGAGGTCACGCGCCGCACTCCGCCCGGGCTTTCGGACATCGTGGCCCTGCCCGGTATCGGCCCGAAGCGCGCCAAGACCTTGCACGAAAAACTCGGCGTCAAGAGCCTCACCGACCTCGCCGCCAAGATCAAGGCCGGGTCATTGGACGGATTGCCGGGATTCGGCGCCAAGACGGTGGCCAAGATGCTGCGCGACATCGAAGCCCGCGGCACGATGGCTAAGCGTTTCAAGCTCCACGATGCCGGAAGCCAGGCCGAGCCGCTGCGTACCTATTTGGCCGGCCTTCCGGGTGTCGAACACGCCATCATCGCCGGCAGCTACCGCCGCCGCAAGGAGACGGTCGGCGATATCGATGTTCTGGTGACCTGCGCGGACAAGCACGCCGCCGAGGTGACGCGCCGCTTCACTTCATATCCCGAGGTGGAGCGCGTCCTCGCCAGCGGGCCGACCCGCTCGACCGTCATGCTGCGGGGCGGCTTGCAGGCCGATCTACGCGTGGTTCCACCCGAAAGCCATGGCGCCGCGCTGCACTATTTCACCGGCTCCAAGGACCACAACATCGCCATCCGCGGCATGGCCGTCAAGGACGGGCTGAAGGTGAACGAGTATGGTGTGTTCCGCGGTTCCAAACAGATCGCCGGACGCACCGAAGAAGACATCTACCGGCTGTTCGGCATGGAATACATCGAGCCGGAACTGCGCGAGAACAGCGGCGAGATCGAGGCCGCCAGGTCCGGCCGCCTGCCGAAGCTTGTCGCGCTGGCCGACATCCGCGGCGATCTTCACACCCACACATCCGCTTCCGACGGAACCCTGACCATCGCCGAAATGGCGGAAGCCGCGAGGCGGAAAGGCTACGACTACATCGCCATCACCGACCACTCGAAGCGGCTCAGCGTCGCGCACGGTCTCGACGAGAAGCGTCTGAACGCCCAGGTCGACGAAATTGAAAAGCTGGCGGAGCGTTTCGGCCGTTTCCGCATCCTCAAGTCCTGCGAGGTCGACATCCTGAGCGACGGCACGCTCGATATCGGCAATGCCACGCTGAAGCGGCTCGATTTCGTCTATGGCGCCGTCCACTACAATTTCGAGCTGCCGCGTGAAAAGCAGACCGAGCGGATCGTTCGCGCCATGGACAATCCCCACTTTTCCATTCTCGCGCACCCGACCGGGCGGATCATCAACCGGCGCCCGCCCTACGATATCGACATGGAGCGCATCGTCCAGGCGGCCCGCGAGCGCGGCTGTGCCATCGAAATCAACGCCCATCCCGATCGTCTCGACATGAACGACGTCCATTGCCGCATGGCCAAGGAGGCCGGCGTCAAGATTGCCATCGCCACCGATGCCCATTCCGCCGACGGGCTCGAGATGATGCGCTATGGCATCGATCAGGCGCGCCGCGGCTGGATCGAGGCCGCGGATGTGATCAACACCCGGTCGTGGCCGGAGCTCAAGAAGCTCCTCAAGCGCCTGGCCTGAGGCCAGGCGTCGTTCCCCGCGAAGAGCGGAACGGCCGCAGTTTCCTCCGATCGTCCGCAGCCTAGCTTGCATGATGTGATTGTGTAGGAAAGTGCGCGAATTCCGCGGCTCATCCGAACGCTTGCGCGGGCATCAATTTCGGCGGTTGTGCTGAAAGCGACCAGCGAGGATCGCCATCGGATTTGGAACCGGCGATATGGCCTCGGCACAACTTCGGCCAAGTGGCATATACTCCCAAAATGCCGTTTGAGGCCGCCCACCTTCGAAATCCCGGCGCTCATGGTTGCTCAATTGTTTAATCTTTAAGTCGAATATACTTTCTATCTACAATCCAAAGTTATTCCAAGCGAGGTAATTGTGCCGATGGGGGTTCATCCAAGAGACATGTGGAAGAGGACCGCACGGAGAATTCGCTAATGGTTACCGACCACACCCAGAGTGAAATGGTTACCGACCACACCCAGAGTGAAGAGGAACGGCTTCGCCGCCTCGCGGAATACGGCATTTCACGAACGCCGCCGGAGCGGACATTCGATGAAATCGTAGCTCTCGGCGCCGCAATTTTTCACGCGCCCATTGCATTTCTGTGTATCGCCGAGCGTGACTGCCATTGGTTCAAGGCACGGATCGGGATCGACTTGACGGAGGTGCCACGCAACATCAGTTTTTGCGATCACACCCTCCTGGGGGCGGATCCATTCATTGTTTTCGACGCGAGCCTCGACGATAGGTTCGCGGGCGGACCGTTTGTCAAAGGCGATTATCACTTCCGGTTTTATGCCGGAATGCCGCTGATCGATTCGGACGGTTACAAACTCGGCACCCTTTGCATTGTCGACACCGTGGCACGGAAGAATGCATCGGAGGAGGAGATCGCCGCCCTCGAAAGCTTGTCCCGGATTGCGGTCGACCGGTTGGAATTGCGGCGCGCCAACGCCAACCTGGCGATCTCCCAGGCAAGGGCCGAACAAGCCGAACAAAAGGCTCGGATTGCAAATTTCCAGCTCCGTGAAACGATCGAACTCTTGCCGGAGGCGGTTGTCCTGATGGACAAGGAAAACCGGTATGTCCTCTGGAACAGGAAATACGCCGAGATGTTTTCGGAGGCCGCCCATGTTCTTAAGCCTGGGATCAGCTATGAAGAATTCTTGCGCGCCAGCTTCGACACCGGCCTCTTTCCAGAAGCGGTAGAGAACGATGAGAAGGAAGCCTGGCTGGCGAAGCGGATCGCCGATCACAATCAACAGCATCACGTTACCGAGCAGAGATTTCGCGATGGCCGTTGGATTCGCTACGATCAGCACTTAACCCCCGAAGGCGGGCGGGTTTGCATGCGAACCGACATAACCGATGTCAAGCAGCGTGAAGAATCCTTCAAGTTTCTCTTTGACCACAATCCGGTTCCCATGTGGGTCTTCGACCGTCAAAGTCTCGCTATTCTGGCTGTCAACGATGCCGCAATCAGCCTCTACGGCTACAGCCGCGAGGAGTTTCTGACCAAGTCCATTGTCGATCTCCGCCCGGCAGAGCATCGACAGGAGATGCTCGACTACCATCGTTCGCGGGTGTCCAGACATATGGACGCAAACGGTGAAATCGATTGGGTGCATCAAAAGGCTGATGGCACTAAGTTCACGGTTTGCGTTTTTTCGCGCGACTTTGACTACTCAAACAAAGGAGCCACCCTCGTCGCCATCGTCGATGTGACCGAGCGCAGAGCCCATGAAGAGCACATACGCTACCTCGCCAATCACGATCACCTGACCGGCCTGCCCAACAGACTGCTGTTTGGCAATCTTTTGGAGGAGGGCCTGAAACGCGCCTCGAAGCCCGGTCACGATTTGGCCGTCCTTCTCCTCGACATCGATAATTTCAAGGATGTGAATGACTCTCTGGGGCATCCGGTCGGCGATGCCTTGATCTCGGCGGCGGCAGCCAGGCTTACACGCTGCATCGCCGCCGGTGATCACGTCGCCCGCCTCGGCGGTGACGAATTTGCCATCATTCTCAATCGAACCGTCGGCCGTCAGGATGTAGCCCGCCATGCAAACCGGCTCATCGGGGAGTTTGCCGAACCGTTCGACGTTGGCGGCAACAAGCTTCTTATCAGTGTGAGCGTTGGCATAACCATCGTGCCTCAGGACGGCCGGGACAAGGAAGCCATTCTCACGAATGCCGACCTCGCCCTTTACCGGGCCAAAGCCGAGGGAAGAGGGAAATACAAATTCTTCGAACCTCAAATGCAACTGACCATCGTTCGGCGGCGGGCGCTTGAAGCCGATATGCGGCAAGCGGTAAAAGACAACGCCTTCGAGCTTCACTATCAGCCGCTGGTCGAGCTCCAAACCGGGGACATCACCGGCTTCGAGGCGTTACTTCGCTGGCACCATCCCGATCGGGGCACGGTTGCGCCGAACGAGTTTATTCCAGTTGCCGAGGAAACCGGCCTGATCGTGCCACTCGGAGTCTGGGTTCTCAAACAGGCCTGTCAGGACGCAATCACCTGGCCTCAACGATTTAAGGTCGCGGTCAATCTGTCACCGGTTCAGTTCAGGGCTGGAGGCCTCCACTCGGCCGTAACCGCGGCTCTCGAATCTTCGGGGCTCGACTCGACAAGGCTGGAACTTGAGATCACCGAGTCGGCCCTGCTCGACAAATCGGATGCTACGATGACAACCCTCCACCGCCTCAGGAAGTTGGGCACGACCATCACGATTGACGATTTTGGTACAGGGTACTCGAGCCTAAATTATCTGCGGAGCTTCCCGTTCGACAAGATAAAAATTGACCGGTCCTTCATCTCCGATCTTGGCGCGAAACTTCAGAATATCGAAATTATCCGTGCCATACTCACGCTCGGAAAGGGCCTCTGCATGCGCGTCTTGGCCGAGGGCATCGAAACCCAGGAGCAGCTCGCATTGCTCATTGCCTTGGGGTGTTCCGAAGGCCAAGGCTATTATTTCGGCAAAGCCCAGCCCGCCGGAGAGATTTTACGTCGCCTGGCTACCAGCCCACAGCCGGCCCCGCTGAAGAAGAAGCCGAGGTTGGCCGCAATCCGGGTGGTCACTGGCTGACCTGGCTATCGATCGCCACGTGCACACGGCGATTCTCCATTGTCCACTTTGACGTTTGCGCAGCATCCGGAGCTGTCATCTGTGAAGCCGTGAAGCGCGGTCATGTTGATTCTCCCTTCAGATCGCCGATGGTGACATAACTCGCCCACATCGTGATCGGCACGTGTTGCTTCGGACCGGAGGTTGCGCCGGGCTTCCCGGACAGACGTCTCCCTCCTGCTCCGTCTGTCTGCGCCAAGCGTAGACCAAAGAGCGAAGCCTGGTGCGGGCGGAGGGACTCGAACCCCCACGGGATTTCTCCCAACGGATTTTAAGTCCGTTGCGTCTACCGTTCCGCCACGCCCGCGGGCCGGAGCGGTTTCCATACACAAGGCTGCCGCGCCGCGCCATGCCGGGCATGTGGAACTCAACCCCGTCCACGGCTTACGCGGTGGACTTCTCGCCGATCGGCGGGGTGAATTGCAGCCCCATGTCCCAAGGCAGGTAAATCCAGGTATCCTGGCTCACCTCGGTGACGAAGGTAT
>CAYOZR010000011.1:0-40356 GCA_964408555.1 uncultured Aestuariivirga sp. | reverse complement strand
CGCATCCGCCAGATCGAGGCCAAGGCGCTGCGAAAGCTGAAGCATCCGAGCCGGTCAAGGAAGCTCAGGAGCTTTCTGGATAATTAGGTCCGCACTCAAGTCGGGTCGTTTTCAATTCTTCCGTCATCCCGGCGAAAGCCGGGACCCATTTCCCCGCGTGATGATTCATATTAGCCAACGCCCCAGTTGGTTATATTCCGCGCTGGGCCTCTCAAAGTCAGCCATGGGCGACAGACAACACTACTTCTCAAGCCGTTCGGCATATCCGTCGACCAGCGCCCGGATCATTTTTTGATAAGGCACGCGTTGTTTCTTGGCCTCGCGCTTGAAGAAATTGATGCTGCGCCGCGAAAGGCTCAGCGTCACCTTTACATTGTCATCGCGCAAAACGAGTTGCGCCGGGGGCGGAAGGAAATCCGCAACGACCCGTACCTCGCCGATTTCACCCTTTGTGCAAATCGCGGTTTTCTTATTCATCGGGCAATTCCTCAGTTGGGGTCGCGCAACAAAGACCTATGTAACCAATCTGACGCGGAAAGCATTGTTGACCTGCAACTAACCCACAATCTCCACCAACTCCTTGCTCACCGCCGCCGCAGTTTTTCCGTCGATCTTGCCCGCTACCCGGACGACCCGCCCCGGTTCAATTGTGGCGATCTTGGCGGTGCGGATCACGGAGGGGGCGGGGAGACCCGTCTTGCCAGTGGCGGCGATGGGGATATCGCCGTCCCAGCGCGGATTGTCGGCGCTGGTGATCATGGCGACCCACAGCAGGCCGTGCTTGCGGTTGAAAGCATCGGCCGAAACCACCAGCGCCGGGCGGCGCTTCTCGGCGAGCTGATCGGCATAGGGGAAGGGCACGACCACGATATCGAAACGGCGGGGTGGGGGATCAGAGCTTGCCATAGGCTTTTTCGTCGGCCTCGCCCGACCATTCGGTGAAGACGGCGAAGGGATCGTCCTCGGCCTGGCGCTCGGCTTTCTCGATAACGACACCCTTCGCCGACCAGGAATAGCGCACCCGGTCGCCCGGCTTGAGGCCGAGGCGCTGGCGGATTTCGCGGGGAATGACCGTCTGGCTCTTGGCCGTGATTTTCGAGAACGCAACGCCCATGGGCCTACCTCCAGAAGTAAGATGTCTTACCGTCTTACTTCTGTCAAGGTTTGCCCGGCGCCGCCATGATGAACAAGCGCCCGGCCAAGACGGGAAACGATTATGGGTTCCGCCTACATCGCCGCCACGAACCGATAGGCCCCGTCCTTCTTCTCGGCGAAGCCGACGCCCGGATAGGGCCAGTGATAGCCGAGGAGCTTCAGCTTGCCGGTGGCCGCGCGGTCGAGCATTTTCTTGCGGCTGGCAATGGCGAGATCGGGGATCGCATCGAAGCCGAGGCGCCAATCCGGATGTGGGAAGCCGACAAAGGGCGAGGCGATGGTGTCGGCCATGAGGATGAGGCCTTCGCCGCCCGCCACCTCGAACGTGACATGGCCCGGCGTGTGGCCGGCAGCGTCGATCACCGTGACGCCGGTGACAATATCGTCGCCGGGCTTGACCATGACGGCGCGGTCCTTCACGCCTGAAAAATGCTTTTGGGCGCCGAGCACGAAGCCCTGCATTTCCTTGGGCATCTTGTTGATCAGGTCCGTGTCCATCCAGAAGTTCCACTCGCCCTCGGCCACATGATAGGCGGCGTTCGGGAAGGTGAGCTTGCCGTCGCCGGCGACGGTCCCCCAAATGTGGTCCGGGTGCGCATGGGTGAAAACCACCTTGGTGACGGCGGCGGGATCGACGCCCGCCATCTTCAGATTGTCCAGAATCTTGCCCGCGGTGGGCTGGAAATCGTGACCCGAGCCGGTGTCGAAAAGAACGAGATCGCCGCCGGATTTCAGCAGCGTGAGATTGGTTTCGGCCGCAAAATTGTCACCGGAGACGGCCGTTGCCAGAAGCTTCTTGAGTTCTTCGGGTGGCGCGTCGGGTGCCACGATAGTCCACGGAAGGATGAGCTGGCCGTCGCTGACAACGGTGATGTCAAAAGCCCCTTGCTTGAAGCTGTAGGGTCCGGCGAGCGCCAGCACCTGCCTCGGAAGGAGCCCGGCGGCCACAAAGCCTGCCGCACCTGCAAGGAACTTGCGGCGGTCGAGAACGATCGAATGCCGTGGGACTAGGTCAAACATGGATTCCCCTCGTTGTTGCCGGTTGAATTATCCCTGTGGCTGGACTTGGGTATGGCCGGGGGGAGATGCAATCTGGCCTGAGTTCAACTAAAAGTGATTTACGAGCGTATCGGTCCCCCTTGCCATCGGGGATCAACCCAACGGGAGGCTTCCATGTCCTGGTTCAAATCATTGTTCGGCGGCGGCGGCAAACCGGGTGAAGCCGCGCCCGCCAAAACCGCCGAGCACAAGGGCTTTGTGATCGCCGCGGCGCCCTACAAGGAAGCCGGGCAATATCAGACGGCCGGGGTGATCTCGAAGGAGGTGGGCGGCGTGCGCAAGGAGCACCGCTTCATCCGCGCCGACCGCTTCGCTTCGATCGAGGATGCGGCCAATCACGCCCTGATCAAGGGCCGCCAGATCGTCGACGAGCAGGGCGAGCGGATGTTCGCCGGTCAGCCCAGGCAGTAGTTGAAGCTGACGCTGACGCGGTGGCCTTCGGCGCGGTTGAGCGGCACCTCATGGCGAAGCCAGCTTTCCCACAGCAGGAGCGTGCCCGCTTTCGGCGTCTCGCTCACATGCGTGCGGAACTCGCGCGGCGCCGATGTCTTGCGCGGCGGAGCCGCCATGAGCATGGCCAGGCGCGGGTCCTCGAAGACGATGGGACCGGCGCCTTGCGGAACCGCCACATAATAGGTGCCGCTGATCGCCGAATTCAGATGAAGGTGGGAGGTGTGCGAGCCGCCCTCGGGCATGACGTTCACCCACAGCTGATCGCACACCGGCTTGTTGCCCCGCATGTCCCAGTAAAGCTCCCTGGCAAAGGCTAAGGCGTGCCGGTCGATCAGCTTTTCCAGCCGGGCAAATTCTGGAGACCGCCGGGCCAGATCGTCGCGCGAGGCATAGGAGGTGTAGCCCGGATAGCCGTGCTTTTCGCTCCAGCGCAGGCCGGCGCGGTCGTTCTGGCTGAGCGACAGCGCGGCGGCTTCCAGGCCGCGGTTGAGGCGTCCGGTGCCCGCCAGCTCGGCGCGGTAGATGCGGGTGACGAAAAGATCCTGGGTCTTGGCCATAGGGCCGCTTAGCCCATGGCCTCAGGCTTCGGCAAGCGCCTTGGTCACCGCCTTCTCGATGTCGGCCACCGGATGCCTGGTCAGATCCTTGCCGATCTCGCAGGCGATGGTGCCGAGCACCGCCGCGCTCATCGCCTTGCGCAAGGTGCCGAGTGCGATGGGCGGGGCCACCACCACCAGCTTCTCATAGGCCCCGGCGGAAAGGTCGGCGGCCATGTCGGCGGCGAGGCGCTGGATGAACCGGTCCTCGGCCACGCGGTGCCAGTCGGGCGTTTCCATGGACGAGCGGCGGCCGAACGGATCGTTGGTGCGGCCCGGCTTGTCGCTGCCCTGGTCGCGGGTGGGGGGATTGTCCTGGCCGTAGGAGCGCTCCAGCTTCAGGTTCGGCGCCTGGGCATCGCCGGCATTGCGAAACACCATCGCCTTCGATCCGTCGGCGACGAGTACACGGGTTCCGGTCAAAAGCCGCTTCATGAAATCCTCCTTGGTTGCTACCTGCATAAAGCCCTAGGCCGGCGTGGCCGCCTTGAGCAAGATCAAGGCCCTTGATCGGCCCTTCCGTCCGCCGCACAGTCGGGCGATGAAGCATCCTCTGCATTTCGAGCGCCGCCATGAACCGCTCGCCAGTCCGACGCGCTTTTCCTCGCGCCTCCTGTACAACGGACTGTGGGCGGCGGGCACCATAGTCGTGGCGCTGGCCATCGGCATGGCGGGCTATATGGGCTTCGAGGGTATGGGGTTCATAGATGCCTTCGTCAATGCCGCCATGATCCTCTCCGGCATGGGGCCGCTGACCCCGCTGCACAGCGACGGCGGCAAGATTTTCGCCGGCTTCTATGCCATCGTTTCGGGCCTCCTCATCTTCGGTATCGCCGGCCTTATCCTGGCGCCCGTCTATCACCGGCTGCTGCACCGGTTTCATGTCGATGAGCACAACCGGTAAGGTTCAGAAAATGAATCCGGAAATCGTCTTAACGGTTTGAAAAGATAGATAGAAAATGAGCCGCACGCCGACCATCGCCGCCGCCGGCCCGCATCGTCGGTCTGGTCCGACGGCTAGTCCTGGTGCTGGATCAGCTCCGGCGGAAAGGCCCTTGCCAATTCGCGGCGGGCGGCGAGGCCCGCGGCAAGTTCGGTGCAATTGACGATGCCGAGGCGGAAGCCGCCCGGCGGCATGGGATGATCGGAGGATGCCTTGCCTTCGTGGAAGGTGATCTGCAGGCTCGAGACATGCGGCATGGCGCGGATCCTGGCCTGATGTTCCGTGGGCGGATGAATGAAGGCGGCGCCATGGCTGGCGAAAAGCGGCACCGAGAAGCCGTCGCACCGGCCTTGGTCGGCGAAGTCCCAGCGGCCCTCGGCATAAAGCCCGACCAGGGCCTCGACCCAGCCGGCGCCATAGAGATCGCACCATTGGTCGGCGAAACGCAGATGCGCCTCGATGATGCGGCCGCCGATGGTTTCGAAATTCATCATGCCGGTGTAGTCGCCCATGTGGCGGACGACCCAGGCCGCCAGATAGGCATCGATGGCGGGCTGCGGCGCGGCATGGACGGTCCAATACTTGAACCTGCCGCCGGCCCACGGAACGCCGGTGGCATGGCGGAGCCAGGCGATCCTGCCCCTCACCACGGCGCAGTCGGTTGAGACATGGGGGCCTTCGAGCAATTCCATCCACATGTGGCCAGGCTGGTAATGGCGGTCGAACTCGGCGGCGGAGGCGATGGCGCGGCTACCGATGCCCATGCCCTTGAGATTGACCATGGGCTTGGAAAAGACCGGAAAGCGTTGGGGCGCAACACCATGGGGTCCGCAGGCCAGCCCCTGGCTTTCCGCCACCTTCAGCTTGTCATAGAGCCAGCGGTGACGCGGATACCAGTTCCACGAATCGGGATCGTCGGTCGGAATCAGCACATCGTCCGGACACGGGATATTTTCGAAATACTGGAGGCGCCAGGGATCGCGTTCGCAGACGGGCATGGGGAGAGATTAACATCGCCGCCGTGACAGGCAATGGCAGGATGGGGTCAGCGGATTTCCCAGACGATATCGACGTCGACCGAGACCGTCTGTTCGCCGCGGGCGATGGGAACGTCGGCGGACATTGCTTCGGCACCCATGGTCTTCATCTGCATGAGCACCGGCGGGGGCGGGCCGCCGGTTTCGGAGACGGATAGAATGGGGCCCAGGCTCACGCCAAGCGCCGCCGCATAAAGCCTCGCCTTGCGGGCCGCATCGGCGGCGGCGCGCTTGCGGGCTTCGTCCAATGCCTTGTCGGGATCGGCGAGCTGGAAGGAAATGCCGTCGATCCGGTTCGAGCCCGAGGCCACCGACCGGTCGAGAAGCGCGCCCAGCGTATCGAGTTTTCGCACGGCGGCCGTCAGCGTGTTGGAGACTTCATAGCCCACCAGCCGCGGCGGCTGGGCCGAATTGCCGTAGTCGTAGCGCGGCTGCACCAGGAAATTCGAGGTCTGCATGTCCTTCTCCGCGATGCCTGCGTCCTTGAGCGCCGCCAGGATCGCCGCCATCGCGGCGGTGTTGGCGGCAAGCGCCTCGGCGGCCGTGGCCGCCTGGTCGACCGTGCCGATGGCGATCATTGCCATGTCGGGAGCGATCCGCACCTCGCCATGACCGGTGAGCGTTATGTTGCGCGGCGGCTTCGCCTCATCGGCGATTGCGGCGGGCGCGGCGAATGCGAGGGTCATGAGGCCGACGACGAGAAAATGGCGAAGCATGAGATGGCTCCGGGCTGCGGGTTGTTGGTGCGGCAGATGGAAGGCGAATGCGGCGGGCATGTGGCCGTTAACAATCTTAAGTAGGCAGTAGTAATTTACCATTATTTCAGCTTGTCCCGCCAGTATCCGGCGGGGAACGGGGATGGCCGCCCGCGGCGGCCCGAAGGTACCATTCAATGATCGATAGCGCTTCAAAGCCGGTGCCGGGAAGCGAGGACCAAGCTTTCGCACGCGCCCTGCAGAATGCGCTGCAGGGGGCGATCGCGCAACCGTCATCCAAACCGTCACCCAAGTTCGAGCCAAGGCCGCCGCCGGTTTCCCCCGCGATGCCGCCGATGGGGCCGCAGATCGAACGCCGGTTCGGTGGGCGGCTCTGGGGCCGTCCGGCCACGCGGCGGGTCGTCAAGACGGCGATAGGCCTTGCCATCGTGGTGGCGGCCGGCTGGGCGCCGCTGCAACTCATGCTACAGGCCACCAGCGTCGAGGCGGTGATCAATGCGCGGCTGGTGGTATTGCGGGCGCCGATCGAGGGACGCATCGAAGGAAAGGCGCTGCCCACGGCCGGAAGCGCCGTGGCGGCCGGCCAGATGCTGTTCGCGATCCGCAATGCGCGGGCCGAGCGGGGGGCTCTCGATACGCTGCGCGACGAGATCGGCAAGTTGGAAGACGAGCGTCCGGCGCTGGCGGCAAGGCTCGCCGCCGCCCGCGCCGAGATCGAGACGCTCACCACGCAGCTCGGCGCCTTCCGGCGCGGCCGCATCGCCTGGCTGGAAAAGGGACTTGCGGCACTTGACCGCGACACCGGCATTGCCACCGCGCGCAAGGAGGAGGCGATGGCGAAGCTCATTCGCGGCATTGCGCTCGCACGCAGCAACGCGATTTCTCAAGTGACGCTCGACGAGGCCACGCGCGCCGCGCGGATCGCCGGCGCAACGCTCGCCGCGGCGCAGCTCCGCCGCGAGCAAGCGGCCATCGAGCTCCAGGCCATGGCGGATGGCACCTATCTTGGCGACAGCTACAACGACCGGCCGCAATCGGCGCAGAAACTCGAGACGGTGAAAAGTCTGGCTGGCGATCTCGAGGCCGAGCTTCGGTCCGGCGACGCCCGCATGGCGCGCCACAAGAAAGAATTCGCCGCGGTCTCGCAACGCTTCGAGCTCGAGGCGGAAGCGGCGATCGAGGCGCCGGTCGCGGCGCATGTCTGGGAACTCCTCGCCTTTCCGGGGGAACAGGTGGTGCGCGGCCAAAATCTGGTTCGGCTCCTCGATTGTTCGGCCGCGGTGGTGACCGCGGCGGTCAGCGAGAAGGTCTACAACAAGCTCTACAACGGCATGCCCGCCCGCTTCGTGGCACGCGGTGGCGGCACCGAACTCGAAGGCGTCATCGTCAATCTCACGGGCATGGCCGGCGCCTCCTCGAATTATGCCATCGAACCGTCCGCCCTGATCAAGGAGCCCTACCGCGTCACCGTGGCGGTACCGGGGATCGCCGACGAGGTTTCCTGCGACATCGGCCGCACCGGACTGGTCCTGTTCGGTGCGGCGGAGGACCAGCCGCTGCTGGTCCGCCTGATGCGCTTCCTCATCGGCTTCGCGGCATGAACGGCACCGCGCAGGCGATCCTCGAAAATATCTGGCCGGGACTTGCCGCGGGCGGCCTGGCCATGGGCTTGCTGCCGTGGCTCAGGCGCGACTGGCCGGCGGCGCGGATCTTTCTCATGGGCGTCTCGATCGTCCTGCTGTTGCGCTATGTCGCCTGGCGGGATTTTGAAACAATTCCGCCGATGGGCCTTACGCTCGACTTCCTGGCCGGGGCCACATTCGCGCTCGTCGAGACCGTGGCGCTGCTCGGCTCGGCGGTCAACCTCGTCTTCCTGAGCCGCACCAAGGACCGCGGCAAGGAGGCCGACGCGCATGCGGGCTGGTTCGCGCGCCCGCCGCTCGTCGACGTCTTCATCTGCACCTACAACGAGGAGGAGGCGATCCTCGAACGCACCATCATCGGCTCCCAGGCGATGGATTATGGAAATTTCCGCGTCTGGGTATGCGACGACGGCCGCCGCGACTGGCTGAAGACCATGTGCGAAAGGCTGAGTTGCGGCTACATCGCGCGGCTGGACAATGCCCATGCCAAGGCCGGCAACATCAACAATGCGCTGAAGTGGGTGGCCGCGCTTCCCGAACCACCGCAATTCATTTCGATCCTCGATGCCGATTTCGTGCCGCGGCGCAATTTTCTGTCGCGCGCCATGAGCCTGTTTTACGCCGCCGACGTCGGCATCGTGCAGACGCCGCAGCACTTCATCAATCCCGATCCGATTCAGGCCAATCTTTCCACCGCCGAAGTCTGGCCCGACGAGCAGCGTTATTTCTTCGACGTGGTGATGGCCTCGAAGGACGCCTGGGGTACGGCCTTCTGCTGCGGCACCTCGTCGATCATCCGTTATGAGCCGCTGATGGCGATCGGCGGCGTGCCGGTCGATTCCGTCACCGAGGACTATCTGCTGACCCTGCGGATGAAGGAAGCGAGCTACCGCACGGTCTATCTCAACGAGCCGCTCACTCTGGGCCTGGCGCCCGAAGGCCTCAAGGAATACATCACCCAGCGCAGCCGCTGGTGCTTGGGTTTCGTGCAGATTTTCCGCGGCCGCAGCGGACCCTTCTCGCGGTCGTCGAAGCTGCCCATCGCCGACCGTGTCTTCCTCGCCGAATCCTTCACCTATTGGGCGGCGAACTACTCCTACCGTCTTTTCGGCATGTTCGTGCCGATCCTCTACCTCCTGTTCGGCATTAAAACGGTCTATGCCGACATGCAGCAGCTACTCTTGCATTTCCTGCCCTATTTCGCCTGGCACTTCATCGTCATCGGCTGGATCGCGCAGGGCCGCGTGCTGGTAATCATGACCGATGTCTGCCAATTGATTGCGGCGCCCGCGGTCATGAAGTCGGTGGCGATCGGACTGTTGCGGCCGTGGAATCAGAAATTCCAGGTGACGGCGAAGGGCGGCGACCGCAGCAAGCGTTTCATCGAATGGCCGCTGTTGCGCTTTTTTTTCACCCTGCTGGTGCTTACCCTCGTCGGCGTCGAGTGGTCGATGTTCTCCGGCGGCGGCATGCGCGAAGATCCTTCCGGTGCCGTCGCTCTGGCATGGAGCTGGTACAACATCGCCATCCTGACCATCGCCTGCTACGTCTGCGTCGAGCAGCCGCGGCTGCGCAAGACGGAACGCTTCGCCGCCTCGCGGCGCGTCGAGGCGGTGCTCGGCGACGGCCGCAAGGCGATGCTCGACATGGCGGATATTTCGATTTCCGGCGCGCGCTTCACGGGAACGCCTCCCGTCGCCTATGGCGAGCGGGTCGGCATTTCAATTGCCGGGCAGACAATCGGCGCCATACTGGTGCGCACCGCGCAATCGGGCTTCGCGGTGCATTTCGACGACAGCCTTGCCAACCGTGTACTGATGATCCGGCACATCTATTCGGAGCGCTATGTGAAGGAGTTTCGCGGCGTGCGATTGCATCTGGTCGGCAAGGCGTTGCTGGAGCGGCTGCTGCGCTGACGGCCGTGCGGGTGCAAGCGGGGCAAAATTGTGGCAGACTGACGCGGTGATTCGCACAACAGCGAATGGAGGGGAGATATGGACATGTTTGGACAAGTAAAAGCGGTCGTGCGGGAATTGATCGACATCGGCCTCGTGCTTATCGCCTTGGCCATCGTGTTGTCGATCCTGGTCGGCGGGACAGTGCCGTTGCCGTTCTTCGGATCGGTGGTCGACAATCTGACCGGCCTCGTTGGCAAGCTCGGCCAAAATGGGCTCACCGGCCTCATCGTGTTGGGCGTCATCCTTTGGCTGTTCTCGAATCGCGGCGGGACGCCGTCCCGCAAGTGATCTGAGGGGCGGAGGCGTCCGGCAGGGCGCCTCCCATCTTTCCAGTCATGTTCAAACAGCTGACGGATTTCCTCTGGCCGGCGATCGGGTTGCTTTATCAACTCGTGCTCGCCGCGGTGCTCATCGCCCTGATCATGGGCGATGCGGCGGGAAGCGTCATCAACTCCGTCTATGGCAATGTCAGGGAGTTGCTGACATCGCTCAATCCCGCGTCGGTCGCCGTGGCGGCGGTGCTCTATCTCTTCTGGCGCCTGCACAAGAACCGCATCGCCTGATATTCAGTATAAGGATCGATTAGCGGAACGGCGGCTCGTCGAAGCTTCTGAGCTTGCGCGAATGGAGCTGCGAGAGATTGCCGCGCAGGCCCTTGATGGCGGCAAGCCCGATCATCAAGTGCTCGCCGACGGCGCGGTCGTAGAAGGCGTTGGCCGCCCCCGGCAGCTTGATCTCGCCGTGCAGCGGCTTGTCGGAGACGCAGAGCAGGGTGCCGTAGGGAACCCGCAAGCGGTAGCCCTGGGCCGCCACGGTTCCCGATTCCATGTCGACGGCGATGGCGCGCGACAGATTGATGCGTTTTCTTTCCTGGCTCCAGCGCAGTTCCCAGTTGCGGTCGTCGTTGGTGACGACGGTGCCGGTGCGCAGCCGCGCCTTGAGCGCCTCGCCGCGCTCGCCGGTCACGCTGGCGGCCGCCTCCTGCAGCGCCACCTGCACTTCGGCGAGCGCCGGAATGGGGATGTCCGGCGGCACCAGGCTGTCGAGGATGCGGTCCTGACGGAGATAGCCGTGGGCCAGCACATAATCGCCGATCCGCTGGCTCTGCCGCAAGCCCCCGCAATGGCCGATCATCAGCCAGCAATGGGGGCGCAGCACGGCGAGGTGGTCGGTGATGTTCTTGGCATTGGAGGGGCCGATGCCGATATTGACCAGGGTGACGCCACCCTGGCCGTCGTCGCGGCTCAGGTGATAGGCCGGCATCTGGAAGCGATGCCAGGGCGAAGCGTCGACGACGCGGCCCATCTCATCGGCACTCATGCCGCGGGCGATCCTGCCGCCGCCGGGCAGATGCAGCGCGGTGTAGGGCGTTGCGCCATTCAGCTGCTCGACACACCATTGCACGAACTGGTCGACATAGCGGTGATAGTTGGTGAGCAGAATCCAGGGCTCGATGTCGCGCCAATGGGTGCCGGTATAATGCTGCAGGCGCTTCAGCGAGTAATCGACGCGCACCGCATCGAACAGCGCCAGCGGGAAGGGATGGCCCGGCTTGTGGTCCCATTGCCCGTCGGCGATTTCATCGCCGACGAGGGCGAGTTTCGGCACCGGGAAGTGCAGCGCCAGTTCGGCGGCCCGGGCGCCGTCGCCGCCCAGATCGTCGCCGCGGTCGAGCACGTAGGGGTAGGGAATTTCCTGATCGGAAATGCCGGCTTCAAGGGTCGCGCCATAATCGCGCACCAGATAGTTCAGCTGCTCGACCAGATAGCGGCGGAAGTGGTCGGGATGGGCGACGGTGGTGACATAGGTGCCGGGCCCCTGGAACTTGGCATAGGCCCGGGCGATCGAGGGCTGGATGCCGTGGGCCTCGTAGTGGACGCGCAATTCCGGATAGCAGAATCCCTGGCGCTCGGCGGGGCTGGGCGGTTCGCGGGTTTCGAAATAGCGCTCAAGGCAGGCCTTGAGGCTGGCGGTGGCTTCGCCGTGCAGCGCGATCAGGTGTTCGACGGCGGCTTCGGGCGTGGGGGCGGTCTTCAGCATCGCCAATCCTATAGCATGGTTGCGCGAATTGCTGTAGCCATCGCCCCGCGCGGGGGCCCGTAGCTCAATGGTTAGAGCTGACGGCTCATAACCGTCTGGTTCCAGGTTCGAGTCCTGGCGGGCCCACCAAGCAGTCCGCGATACCGGCGATTGCCGTGGCGCGGGCCGGCGGGGCGGTCTTTATTCGTGTTAATCAATGGGCGAACGCCTATGTCGCCAATGAGGGCTTGATCGAAGGGGAAGCGGCAAGGGCTTTGCGCTATCGCGCTGCGATTCGGGCCGACGAGATCAAGATATTTGCCGACAGCCATGTGAAGCATGGCGCCCATGCAATCGTCGCAGATCGCTCGATCACGGAACTCACGCGCGATGTTGCCTTCTTCCACGCCGACGTGGTGATCGCGACTGGCCAGCGGACCGGCGACATTGCGACGATGGAGGAGATCGACACGGTTTGCAGCGCGACGGATCTGCCAGTGTTGGTCGGCAGCGGTGTAACAAAAGACAATGTTGCCGCAATACTTGCTCGCATCGATGGCGTGATCGTCGCCAGCTCTCTGAAGCATGACGGTGTCTGGTGGAACACGGTCGATACCGATCGCGTCAGGGCATTCATGCGCGTTGCCCAACCGTGACTGTTAAGCCCGGCCCCATTGCCGGACCACGGCGCTGGCCTTCTTACGGACCGACCCGACCGGCCTTCTCCTTTCCAGGTCGATACTCTCATATCGCCTGGTTCAGAAAAGGCCGGTCAGGTCAATCCAACCCCTCTCGACCAGAGGCCACCAATGCAATAACCTCTTATTGCGTCTGGTATCGAAAATCGGTCAAGCCAGTCATGTGCGTACTGACAACTGAGTTCCGATCTCCGCGCAGAAGAAAGTTCGAATGACCCAAACGGACTTCACCCCGGAGATGATCGCGGTTGCCGAACGGCTGATGGGCATTGCCTATACCGCACGCGAACGCGCCCAGATGCTGGGCAACCTCGATGGCCAGATTGCCTCGGCCATCGCGCGGCGCGCCAAGCCGCTGGCCAATTCCGTGCCCACGGCGAGCCGGTTCGACCCGCGGCTTCCCGGCTTCCGGATGCCCTCTGGCGCCGGGACCGTGCGCTTCAGCCCCGGCGGCGAAGTTCCTCTGCCTGCGGAGGAAGAGGACATCGCCTTCGCCCCGGTCAGGCAGCTTTCCGCATGGATCGCGGCGGGCGCGCTCAGCAGCCAGCGGTTGACGAGGATCTACCTCGACCGGATCGCCGCACTCGGTCCGCGCCTCGAATGCTTCGCCGTGGTGACGCCGAAGCTGGCCCTTGCCGAGGCGGAGGCCGCCGACGCCTTGCTGCGGGTGGGCGTCAGTCTTGGGCCCTTGCACGGCATTCCTTATGCGTTGAAAGATCTCTTTGACACCAAGGGCATCGTGACGGGCTGGGGGGCAGAGCCGTTCCGCAGCCGCGTGCCCGCGTCGGATGCCGCCATCGTGGGTAAGCTGCGCGCCGCAGGGGCGGTGATGCTGGGCAAGTCTACAGTCGGTGCGCTGGCCTACAACGACATCTGGTATGGCGGCGTCACCCGCAACCCGTGGAACCTGAACGAAGGCTCCAGCGGGTCGAGTGCGGGGTCGGCCTCGGCCACGGCGGCGGGGCTCTGCGCCTTTGCCATCGGCACCGAAACGCTGGGTTCGATCACCTCGCCCAGTCAACGGTGCGGCACCACGGGGCTGAGGCCCACCTTCGGCCGTGTATCGCGGGCCGGGGCGATGGCCCTCTGCGGCAGCCTCGACAAGGTTGGGCCGATCTGCCGGTCGGTCGAGGATACGGCGATCGTGCTGGCGACGCTGAATGGCGGCGATGCGGCCGATCGAGGGTCGATCGACGCGCCGTTCCAGTTCGATGCGGCCGCCGGGATCGCGGGGATGCGGCTGGGGTATCTGCCGGAGGCGTTCGGCGAGGGGGCGACCGCCGTGGATCATGCAGCACTTGCAGCGGCGCGGCAGTTGGGGATCGAGGTGGTGGAGGTGTCGCTACCGGACCTTCCCTATGGCGCGCTGATGAACATCGTCTATGCCGAAGCCGCCGCCACCTTTGAAGACCTGACTCTGTCGGGGCTCGACGACACACTCACCTGGCAGGACGATGGCGCCTGGCCTAACACTTTCCGCAAGGCGCGGTTCCTGTCGGCGGTGGACCATGTTCAGTTGGACCGGCTGCGCTATCTGGCGATGCAGGCGCTCGACGGGCTGTTCCGCCAGGTCGATGCTTTGATCGGCCCGTTCATGACCGGGCCCATGCTGATCGCCAGTAACTTTACCGGCCACCCCTGCCTGCACCTGCGCGCCGGGTTCGAACAGCTTGGCACGCGCAGTGCTGCGTCGCTCGGCTCCGGCAAGCTGACGACCGGAGAGGAGGATGCGAAGGGCCGCACGTTTACGGTGCCACATGGCATATCGCTGTGGGGGCGGCTGTTTGACGAGGGACCGATCCTGAACCTCGGCATGGCTCTCGAACGCAAGCTTGGCGTCGCGCAGCGCCGGCCGGAATTTCCGGTCTGAATTACGATTTACAAGAAGCCCGCAACCGCACATGCGGATCAAGGCGGGACAGAGAGGACCAGGGGAACCAACGCCGGCCGCAAGACGGCCGGCACAACAGGGAGTAAACGGACATGAAACGCAGGGAATTTTTATACACCACCACCGCTGTTCTGGGCGGATCGGCGGTATTCGGCACTTTCAGCCCATCCGGCGTGCTGGCGCAGGACGCGCCGGTCAAGGGCGGCACGCTGATCTGGGGCCATTCGGAAACCACGCAAAATCTCGACATTCATCAGACCGGTACTGCGTCGAGCTTGCGCGTGCTGCAGAACATTCATTGCTCTCTTGTCACGGTCGACAAGAATTTGACCTTGATTCCCATGCTTGCCGAAAGCTGGGAGGAGGCGGCCGACGGACTGACCTATACTTTCAAGCTGCGCCCGGGCGTGAAATTCCACAACGGCGCCGCCATGACCTCGGCCGATGTGAAATACTCCTTCGAGCGGTGCAAGGACCCTAAGACGGGTGCCGTGAACTTCGAGGTGTTCAATGCCGTCGGCTCCATCGAGACACCCGATGACCTGACCGTGGTCATCAAGATGAAGGCGGTGAACGCTCCCTTCCTCAGCCGGCTTGCGGATAACGGCGCGGGCGCGGTGATCCCCGCAGGCTCGGGCGATACGCAGGGAGCCAACCCGACCGGGGCCGGACCGTTCAAGTTTGTGCGCCACGAAGAAGGCAACGTGGTGGAAATGGCCCGCTTCGACGACTATTGGGATGGTCCCGCCCATCTCGACGGCGTCATCGCCCGCGAAATATCCGAATCCACGACGCGCCTGACCGGCCTGCGGACCGGTGAGTTGCACATGATCAACGACATCCCCGCCGACCGGGTCAACGAGATTAAGGCGGACCCGAACCTGCAGGTGGTGGCTTGGTTCCCGCTGAACTGGGATTTCGTCAACCTCAATCACACCTTCGAGCCGTTCAAGAACCCCAAGGTGCGGATCGCCTTCGATATGATCATCGACAAGGAGCAGCTGCTTCAGGGCGCGTTGTGGGGGCAGGGCGCGATTACCGCCTCGCCAAGCTTCCCGACCTCGGCCTCCTATAACCATGACCTGAAGAACCGCCCGCAGGACATCGAGGGTGCCAAGGCGCTGCTGGCCGAAGCGGGCTATGGGCCGGGCAAGCTGAAGATCGTGTTCAAGGCCACCACGAACTATCCCTATCACATCGAAGCCGCGCAGATCATGGTGGAATGGTTCCGCCAGGCGGGTGTGGAATTGACGATCGAGCAGCTGACCTGGGCCGACTGGCTCAGCCAGTGCTGGGTCGACAAGGACTTCGAGATGACGATGATGAACTTCTTCACCCTCTGGGAGCCGGATTTCCTGTACTACAGCCTGTGGAACTCGACGGGAGCGTTCAACTATCGGGCCATCAAGGATCCGACGATCGACGAGTTGACCGAAAAGGCGCGCGTTACGGTCGATCCGGCGGCGCGGGCCGAACTCTACAAGCAGGTGCAGAAGCGGGTATTCGATGAAGCCCATGACATTGTCTTGTGGTTCCGCAATGGCACCATTGGGGCGCAGCCGAAAGTCGGCGGTCTCGATACGGTGGTGCACCCGAACGGCAGCAACCTCAATTTCCACAAGGTCTGGCTCAAGGCCTGATCCATTGGCGGGCCTGCTTGTGCGGGCCCGCCATTCCTTGGAACCTCGGGCAAGGGCGCCGAATGACCTATTTGCTGAACCGGCTGCTGTCGCTGATCCTGACTCTCCTGCTGATTTCGGCCATCACCTTCGGCGTCACCAACATCCTGCCGGGCGATGTGGCCATGATGATCATGGGCACCCAGTCGAATCCGGAGGCCCTCGCCGGCTTGCGCGAAAGCCTGCATCTGAATGACCCGCTGATCGTGCAATATGGCCGTTGGATCGGCGGCATGCTGACGGGCGACTGGGGAACCTCGCTGATTTTCAAGAGGCCGATCACCCAACTGCTGGAACAGAAGATCATGGCCAGCGCGCTTCTGGTGGTGATGTCGATGACCGTGGCCCTGGTCTGTGCCGTGCCGCTTGGCGTCTGGGCCGCGGTTCACCGCGACCGCTGGCAGGATACGGCGAGTTCCGGCGCTGCGCTCCTCGGCGTCAGCCTCCCGGATTTCTTCTGGGGCATCGTGATGATCCTGTTGTTCGCGCGCGGCCTCGGTTGGCTGCCGTCCAGCGGCTTTGCCGACCCGACCGAGAATTTCTGGCTGGCGGTCCGCCACGCGCTGTTGCCCTCGCTCGCCCTGGGCCTTGGGCTGATGGCCCACCTCACTCGCATGACCCGGTCGACCATGACCGCCATTCTCAATCAGGAATTCATCCGGGTGGCCCGCGCCAAGGGCCTGTCGGAACGCACCGTGGTCTGGCGCTACGGGCTGGCCAATGCCATCGGCCCGGTGATGACCATTGCCGGCCTCCAGATCGGCTATCTGTTCGGCAGCATCATCGTGATGGAAAGCCTGTTCAACTTTACCGGAATGGGCTGGCTCACCTATCAGGGCCTGCTGAACCGCGACGTGCCGCTCATCCAGGCCTCGGTCTTTGTGATCGCGGCGGTGGTGATGCTGACCAACCTCGTCGTCGACCTGCTCTATCTGGTGGTCGATCCACGGATCAGGCTGGGCTAGGGCATGAAACGCTTTCTGTCCCTCAAAAGTCTGATCGGCCTCGGTCTCGTGGTGCTGTTCGTGTTGATCGCCGCCATCGCACCGCTGGTGGTCCCAGCCGATTACGCAACCAAGATGGTGATGACGGCGCGGCTGCATCCACCCTCCTTCGACCATGTCTTCGGCACCGACCAATTGGGGCGCGATATGTTCTACCGGGTGATTCTGGGTGCGCGAACCTCGCTCGTGATCGCGGCGGCGGCTGTGGTGATGAGCGTGGTCATAGGCTTGCCGCTTGGCATGATCGCCGGCTATTACGGCGGCGTGGCCGACAACATCCTGATGCGGCTTGTCGATACGCTGTTGAGTTTTCCCGCACTGCTCCTGGCGCTGACCATCAGCGCGATGCTAGGCCCCAATCTGCAAAACACCATCATCGCGATCGGCGTGGCCTTCACCCCGTATTTGGCGCGCATCATCCGCGGCGAGGTGCTGCGAGTGGCGCAAATGCCCTATGTCGAGGCGGCCCGCGCCGCGGGAACCAACGATCTGCAAATGATGATCCGCCATGTCCTGCCCAACATCATGCCGCCGGTGATCGTGCAGGCCACCATCAGCCTGGCCTTCGCCATCCTGGCCGAGGCGGGCCTGTCGTTCCTCGGCCTCGGTACGCAACCCCCTTCGGCATCGTGGGGCCTGATGATCCAGGCATCGCGCGATTACCTCGACGTGGCGCCGTGGACCGCACTGGTGCCGGGGGCGGCGGTGGCGCTGACGGTGCTGGGCCTCAACATGTTCGGCGACGTGCTCCGCGACGTGCTCGATCCGAGGACGAAATGAGGGCCGGTATGCAGGATGCGCCGCTGCTATCGGTGAACAAGCTCCGGGTCGAATTCACGACCGAGGCGGGCCAGGTCGTGGGCGTCGAAGATGTGAGTTTTTCCATCGGGCCCGGCGAAACCGTTTGTGTGGTGGGCGAGTCCGGGTCCGGCAAATCCGTGACCGCTCTGTCGGTGATGCGGCTGGTTGAATTCGGCGGCGGCCGGATTACCGGGGGCAGCCTGAAATTCGCCCGTCCCGACGGCACCGTGATCGACCTCGCCGGCGTCGGTCCCGCCCTGATGCGGCAATTGCGCGGCAACGAGATCGGCATGATCTTTCAGGAGCCGATGACCTCGCTCAATCCCGTCTTCACCATCGAACGGCAATTGACCGACGGCATGCGCATCCACAAGGGACTGACCGCGGAGGCGGCCCGCGCCAGGGCGCTCGATCTCTTAAGAAGCGTGCGCATCGCCGAACCCGAACGGATGCTGCGGCGATACCCGCACGAGCTTTCCGGCGGCATGCGCCAGCGCGTGGTGATCGCCATGGCGATGGCCTGCGAGCCGCGTCTGTTGATCGCCGACGAGCCGACCACCGCGCTCGATGTGACCATTCAGGCCGAGATTCTGGCGCTGATCGACCGGCTGAAGCGCGAGAACAACATGGCCGTGCTGTTCATCACCCATGACATGGCGGTGGTGGCGCAGATGGCCGACCGGGTGGCGGTCATGTATCGCGGCAAGATCGTTGAAACCGGCCCGGTGGCCGAGATATTCGAGAAGCCGCGCGAGGATTACACCAAGGCGCTGCTGGCCGCGGTGCCGAAACTCGGCGAGATGCGCGGCCGGGCGGCGCCCGAGAGGATGCGGATCATCGGCGACGAGGCGGCCCGTGCCGGCGCGGCCCTGGCCGAGCGCACCGCCGCGCCCAAGGCAAAGCCCAAGCTACTTCTGGAAGTGAAACACCTCACCACGCGATTTCCAGTGAAGGGCGGCGTGTTCCGGCGGACCGTGGCGCAGGTGCATGCCGTGGAGGATGTGAGTTTTACCCTCAACGTCGGCGAAACCCTTGCCCTTGTGGGCGAATCCGGCTGCGGCAAATCCAGTTGCGGGCGCTCCATCCTGCGGCTGATCGAGCCGCAATCGGGCGATATCTGGATCGGCGGCCGGGAAATTCGCGCCCTCGACCGTCAGGAATTGCGGCGCGCCCGGCGCGACATGCAGATGGTGTTTCAGGATCCCTTCGCCTCGCTCAACCCCTATCGGCGGCTCGCCGATCAGGTGGCGGAGCCGATGCAGAATTTCGGCCTCGCCTCGGGCCGCGAATTGCAGGACCGGGTGGCGGAACTGTTCGACCGGGTGCGTCTGCCGCGCTCTTTCCTGCGCCGCTTTCCGCATGAGCTTTCCGGCGGGCAGCGCCAGCGGGTGGCGATCGCCCGGGCCCTGGCGGTCAATCCGAAGCTGATCATCGCCGATGAAGCGGTCTCGGCGCTGGATGTCTCGGTGCAGGCGCAGGTGCTGAACTTGATGATGGAATTGCAAGCCGATCTGGGGCTTTCGTTCCTGTTCATTAGTCATGACATTGCGGTTGTGGAACGGGTGTCGCATATGGTGGGCGTCATGTATCTCGGTCGCATCGTCGAGCTTGGCCCCCGCGCATCGGTGCTCGAGGATCCGCGCCATGCTTATACGCAATCGCTGATTTCCGCCGTTCCGATCGCCGACCCAAGGCAGAAGCGGTTGCGCGACGATCTTACCTTCAAACCCATTCCCTCGCCGGTGCATCCGGTGGGGTATCGCCCAAGTGCGTCGCTGTATGACGAAGTGGCGCCCGGGCATTTCGTTCTGCAAGGCTGACCTCGCGCAGCCGGACAAGACAAGCGTTCCAAGGGAGAGAACCAAATGCCGATCAAGAACCGACTGGCCGAAATGCACGCTGAAATCACCGCCTGGCGGCGCGATCTGCACGAAAACCCGGAATTGATGTATGACACGCACCGCACCGCATCGGTGGTGGCGGCAAAGCTGCGGGAATTCGGCTGTGATGAGGTAGCAGAAGGGATCGGGCGCACCGGCGTGGTGGGGCTGATCAAGGGCAAAGCCGACACGCGCGGCCATGTGGTGGGCCTGCGCGCCGACATGGACGCGCTGCCGATCCTGGAGGCGACGGCGTTGCCCTATGCCTCGAAAACCCTCGGCAAGATGCATGCCTGCGGCCATGACGGGCATACCGCGATGCTGCTCGGCGCCGCCAAATACCTGGCCGAGACGCGTAATTTCGACGGCGCCGTCGCGGTTATCTTCCAGCCCGCCGAAGAAGGCGGGGCCGGGGGCAAGGCGATGGTCGAGGATGGGTTGATCACCCGGTTCGGTATCAAGGAAGTCTATGGTATGCACAATTTACCGGGTTTGCCGGTGGGCACATTCTCGATCAAGCCGGGGCCGTTCTACGCCGCCACCGATAACTTCACGCTGCATGTGACCGGTGTAGGCGGTCATGCCGCGAAGCCCCATGTCACCGTCGATACGACACTTGTGGCCTGCCACGTGGCACTTGCCCTTCAAACCATCGTCTCCCGCAACGCCGATCCGCTGGCCTCGATCGTTGTGTCCGTCACCTCCTTCCGCACCGAAAGCGATGCCTACAACGTGATCCCCGAGCGCGTCGAACTGCGCGGCACGGTGCGCACCTTCGACCCGGAGCTGCGCAAGCTGGCCGAAGAGCGGCTGAAGGCGATTGTCACCCACACCGCACAGGCCTTCGGCGCCAAGGCCGAAGTGGACTGGCGGCCCGGATATCCCGCCATGGTAAACCGCGATGTCGAGACGGAATATGCCGCCGAGGTCGCGCACCGGGTTTCGGGCGCGGCGGTTGCCAATGCTCCGGCGATCATGGGCGGCGAAGACTTCGCGTATATGCTGGAGGCTTGCCCCGGCGCGTATATCCAGATCGGCAATGGCAACACCGCCGATGTGCATCACCCCGAATACAACTTCAATGACGAGGCAATCCCGGCGGGAACATCCTACTGGGCGGAACTCGTGGAAACTCGGATGCCTGCGGCCTGACGCGCTTGCCAATCCGCCATACGCCCGCAAACACGCGCCGAGGAGGTTTCATGCCCATACTGCCCCGGATTGCCGGATACGCCGGCGAGTTGACCGCCATCCGCCGTGACATTCACGCCCATCCCGAAATCGGTTTCGAGGAGGTGCGCACCTCAGGGATAGTGGTGGATCGCTGAAGAGCTTCGGTGTCGACGAGGTGCATACCGGCATTGGCAAGACCGGCGTGGTGGGCATCATCAAAGGCAAGCGCGAGGGCAAGCGCGGCGTCGGCCCGCGCGCCGATATGGATGCGCTGCCAATGGATGAGCTGACCAATCTTGCTTACCGCTCAAAGAACCCTGGGGATGCACAACAAACCAGATGCCGAGCCAAATTTGTTCGGCGTCAAGCCGGGCCCGGCCATGGCGGGCGCCACATTCTTCGACATCACGATCAATGGCGTGGGCAGCCATGGCGGCATGCCGCATCATGCCAAGGACCCGATTATCATCGCCACGGCGCTGGCGCAGAATTTGCAATCCATTGTCAGCCGTAATGTGCGGGCCATCCACCCGGCCGTCCTTTCGGTCACTCATACCAACCGCCACTTAACTTGACTCTTCACGTCTGCAACTACGGACAGCAATTTCCCCTTCCCCCCTCGCGGGGGAAGGGGAAGATATGGTGGTCACTTCTGGCCGTTGGTATCAGATCCATTCTGGCTCCGCCTATAATGTGGTGCCCGACAGGGCGGTCATTTCCGGCACGATCCGCTATTTCGACGATGCGCTGGGCGACGATATCGGCTACTGGAACATCAGCGCCTACAGCTTGACAATCACCCGCAATCAAGGGCCGATCCACAGGCATGGCGCCGCGCCCTTATGCGAGATTGATGGCGACCCGGCGCAGGAGATCGACCGACTTGCGCATGCCTTCCATCGGAGACATCATCATGTCCTCATGTTCTATGGAGAGCACGTCGTCGTAGCCGGTGAGCTTGAGTTCGGTGCAGAATTGGCGCCACCAGGTCTCGCCGTGGCCGTAGCCGAGCGTGATGTAATTCCAGCTGCGTTCGGCGACCCGGTCGCCGGCGCGAGCCTCCAGGGTGCCGTCGATGCCGGCCGGCACGGGTTCGACTCGCGTGTCTTTGGCATGCACGTAGTAGATCGCCGGACCCAGCGCCCGTACGGCAGCAAGCGGATCGGCATTCATCCACATCGGATGGCTCGGATCGTAGTTGGCGCCGACCGTTTCTCCCACGGCTTCACGCAGCCGCATCAGCGTATGGACGTTGTAGACGGCCTGATGTCCATGCAGCTCCAGGCAGAGCTTGCGGATGCCGAGATTGTTGGCGTAGACGACCAACTCGCGCCAGTAGGGAATGATCTTCTCGTCCCACTGGTAGCGCTGGATCTCAAGGCACTCGGGCGGCCAGTCGGTGATGATCCAGTTCGGATTGGCATCGCCCGGTCCACCCGGCAGACCCGACATCATCACCACCCGGTCGATACCCATCAGGCTGGCGAGCTTGATGGTGCCGAGCGTGACCCGGTGATGTTCGGCGCTCTGCGGCCCCGGATGCAGGGGATTGCCGGAGCAGTTGAGGGCCGCGATAGTCAGGCCGTGGTCCCGGACTTTGGCCGTGAACTCCCGGCGCACGCCTTCACTCTCCAGCATGGCATTGAGATTGATATGCGGTGCCACCGACCAGTTGCCGCAGGCGAATTCCAGCGTTTCAAGTTTGAGTTCAGTCGACGCCTTGAGCATATCCTCAAAGGACAGAGCGCCGAGACTGTCGGTGATCATCCCGATCTTCATGGAGTGTCTTTCCCTTATTTGTCAAAAATGGATCGGCTCGAAGCGGCCGGACTTTGCCGAGGCAAGCGCTGCCTCGCACAGGATCATCGCCTTGCGGCCATCGTCGGCACCGACGTCCGGCCGACGGCCGGTCTCGATGCAGGCGACGAAGTGATCGAGTTCAGCGGCATAGGACTCGGCATAGCGCTCGACAAAGAAGTAGAGCGGCTTGTCGGCTGATATCGCCCGGCCGTCGGATAGCTCAACCGACGTCGGGGTGCGGTTGCCCGCCCGAAGCATGCCGTTCGACCCGTGCACCTCGATGCGCTGGTCGTAACCATAGCTCGCGCGCACGCTGTTATTGATGTGGCACTGGCGGCCCGAAGCCGTCCGCATGATGAACATGGCGGTATCGTAATCGCCGAGCTTGGCGTAGGCCGGCGACACTAGGCACGACCCGGTCGCAAACATCTCGACCGGTTCCTCGCCGAGCAGGTTGCGGGCCATATCGAAATCATGGATGGTCATCTCGCGGAACACGCCGCCGCCGGCTGCCAGCGCCGCCTCGCTTTCGGGCTCCGGATCGCGGCTGGTGATGATCACCTGTTCGACCGCCCCGATCTCGTTGTTGCTGAGTCGCTGCTTCAGCGACCGGAAGCTTGGGTCGAAACGCCGATTGAAGCCGATCTGGAACAGCACGCCTGCCTTCTTTACGGCAGCCAGACAAGCATCGGTCCGTGCGATGTCCAGATCGATCGGCTTCTCGCAGAAGATCGCCTTGCCGCGGGCGGCGGCGGCCGTCGCGAGGTCGGCATGGGTCCTTGTCGCCGACGCTATCATAACACCGCGAATCGCCGGATCGGCCAGCGCGGTTTCCGCATCGACCGCCTCGGCGCCAGTCTCCGCAGCGAGTTTTCCGGCAATCTCCGGGCGCGGGTCGACGATATAGCGCAAGCGCACCCGCGGATGGCGGGCCAGGTTGGCGGCGTGAACCGAACCAATCAGGCCGGCGCCAAAAAGACATAGATCGATCATTGTATCCTCTCGCATGACCAAAGCAGGTCAAATCAAATTTGCCGTTCACGATACCGTCCATGTCATGGCCGGCGGCCGATCGGGGCGGTGGGGAAAAGCTGGAGGGGTTCTGCCTATTTGACCGCCCCCATCGTCATTCCGCGCACCAGATGGCGCTGAACCAGGAGCGCGAAGATTACGATCGGCGCGGCGCCAATCACCCCGGCGGCCGACATCGACGCCCAGTCCGTATCGATCCGGCCGATCAGCGTCGCCGTGCCGCGCGGCATGGTCATGGCCCGTGGCGTTGCGGTCAATGCCAGTGCGAACAGAAATTCGTTGAAGGTCACAATCACCGCGAAGACCGCCGTCGCCGCAAGGCCGGGAGCCGCGAGCGGCAGGGCAATCCGCCGAAACGCGGTGAAGCGCGAGTCTCCGTCGACCATCGCGGCCTCTTCAAGGTCCATCGGGATTTCGCGGAAAAAACTTTCCATCATCCAGACGCAGAAGGTGATGTTGAATGCCGTGTAGGTGATGATCAGCCCGAGCCAGGTGTCGAGCAGCCTGAGCTGCAACATCAGGAGATAGACCGGGATCAAGATAATGATCGGCGGCATGATGCGGATGGTCAGGAGCGCCAGACCGATCTTGCGCTCGATACCGAACGGCAATACGAACCGCGCGATGACGTAAGCGCCGAGCGATCCGAACACCAGCGCCACGGTCACCGATACGGCCGTCACCACCAACGAGGTGGTCAAGAACGAGCCGAAATGTTTTTCGGAGAAGAGGTGGAGATAGTTGTCGAACGACGGCGCATGCGGATAGAGCGTCGCGTCCTGGGTGATCTCCTTGTTCGACTTGAGCGACGTCGCCACCAGCCAGTAGATCGGCAACAGTATGATCGCGAGGACTGCCGCCATCGCCATGGCCCGGAGGATGCGCGCGCTCATGCCGGGTGCACCCGGCGCAGGAGGCGCACGACGCCCATCGCGAAGGCCAGAATGATGAGGCCCATGGTTACAAACATAGCCGCGGCATATCCGGTTTGCTGGAACTTGAACGAGGTGTCGTAGCCATAGATTGACAGAAGCCGCGTGGCCTCCCCCGGTCCGCCGCGCGTCAGCACGAACACCTGGTCGAACGTGCCGAAGGCATCGATGGTGCGCAATATGATGGCGATGGCGAGAACCGGCTTCAGCATCGGCAAGGTGTGATCGACGAATACCCGCCAGGGGCCGGCCCCGTCGACCCGTGCCGCCTCGAGCGGCTCCTGCGGTAATGACTGCAGACCGGCAAGGAGAATGAGGAACATCAGCGGCGTCCACTCCCAGATATCGAGTACGACAAGTCCGATAAACGCCCTGGTCGGATCGCCAAGGATCTGGACCTGGCCACCACCCATGGCCTCGGAGAAGGCGGTGAGCATGCCGGCATCGCTGGCATAGATGAGGCGAAACACGATGGCGACGACAACCGGGGTAATCACCATCGGGACGATAAGCACGGTCCTGAGCAGCCGGATGCCGGCGAACTCGCGCAGGAAGAACAGGGCCAACGCCAGACCGAGAACCGTCTCGATCGCCACCGAGAAGCCGACGAAACGGACCGTCACCCACAGCGCGTTGAGGAATTGCTCATCGCTCCACAGCTTGATGTAATTATCGAAACCGACATCGGCGATCGGTGAGCCGTAGCGATAGTACTTGGTGCTTGCGCGCAGGCCGTCCCACAGCGGGTAGACCAGAACGCAGAGCACAACAAGGACGCCCGGCGCGAGCAGGAGATAGGGGAGGGCCAAGTCGAGCCCTCTCCCCTGCAGCCGTTGCCGGCTTGTGCGCGCGGTCGTCCCGCTCACTAGTAGTACCCGGCCTGTGTCAGGTAGTCCTTGACCTGCCCGGCCGCCACGTCGAGCGCGTCACCGCCGCCGGCACCGGCCTGCAGCGCCTTGTTGAGCTGAATGCCGACGAGTTCCTCGATCTTCGCCCAATCGGGCGTGCGCGGCCGGGGCAAGGCGCCGGAGTCGAGCTGCGCCAGCGCCACCGCAATGAGGTTATTACCCGGATTTGCAACGGCAAAACCGCTGCGTTTGACGGGAATCGATCCCGCTTCCGCGAGCTTCGCCTGGACGTCCGGGCTGGTGTACCATTTGAGGAACTCGATCGTGTTGGCCTTGTTCGGCGCCGATTTCGGTACGCCGGCGATGAAGATGCCCATCTGGGCGATCGCCGAAACCTGTTTTGGCACCACACCGAAGGCCAGCTTGCCCGCGACCTTCGTCTGGGCGGGGTCGTTGGCCTTCAAGGCATTGCCGGAATACTGGATGATGGCGCCCGCATCGCCACCCAGAATGGCGGCACCTTCCTGGTCCGAGTCGAACTCGACGACACCTTCCGGTGCGTTCTGCTTCATCGTACCGACGAAGAAGTCGGCGGAAGCCTTGCCTTCCGCCGAGTTGAAGGTCACGTTCCACTTGTCGTCGAAGAACTGCCCGCCGAAGGACAGGAAAATCGGGAACCAGCTGGTAACGATCGGATTGCCGCTCACGCCCCGGAATACCACGGGATACTTGATCTTGCCGGCGGCAACGCCTTCCTTGCCCTTGGCGATGAGGTCATCCCAAGTCGCCGGCGCGCCGTCCGCATAGACGTCGTTGCGATAGGTCAGGGTCTGCAAATCGCCGATGAACGGCACGGTGATCAGCGCCGGATCGACGCCTTCGAACCCCTTGACGCGCGGGCCCTGGCGCGGCGGCCAATAGCCCATGTCGATCATCGAACCAATCCAGTCGGCGTCGTTGCCATCGACACCGCCGGCGCCCAGATCCTCCAATACGTTGGCGGCGCCGAACTGCGGCACCCAGGGGTCATCGAGCAGGTAAAGGTCGTATTGGCCGGCGCCGCTCTGGGCATCGGCAAACCACTTTTCCAGCGTAACGCCGTATTCGTCCTCGAGGAACTCGATGTCGAACCCCGCCTCGTTGGCGAGCGGGATAATTCTTTGCTTGAACGGCGTCAGCCCGCCATCGGCGAAGGCGCCGATGATGACCTTCTTGCCCGCTGCCTGGGCCGGGGCATTGGCGCCCCATGCAGTCAGGAACGCCGATCCGATGGTGAACCCCGCACCGCTCTGCAGCAGGGCCCGCCGGCTAACCGTAGTTTTCAGGTGATCGTCACGCTTCATGGTGCTCCTCCTATGTTTGTACGCGCTGCACGATAGTCGAACCTTCCGAATTGAAAAAGCACGCGTCGACCGTGTCGAATCTGACGCCGACGGTCGAGCCAACCCGTGCCGCGAAACTCCGTCCGGTGCGCACGGCAAGACGTTCGCCGCCGATACGCACGTCGACCAACGTCTCGTTGCCCATGGGCTCGACCACATAGACTTCGCCGGACATGGCCGACGGTTCACCGGCTTCGCCGAAGCGAATATCCTCCGGCCTCACCCCGACCTCGGTGACGCTCTTGGCGATGCAGGCTGCCTGCCGCGTCGGATCGAGTTGCAATGTGGCGCCGCCCACATGCAGACCACCGCCATCGACGGCGCCGCGAAGTATGTTCATCGGCGGATTGCCGACAAAAGTCGCGACGAAACGGTTGGCGGGGCGGTCATAAATTTCGGAAGGCGGGGCCAGCTGCTGCAATTCACCGGCGCTCATGACCGCAATCAGGTCGGCCATGGTAAGCGCCTCGGCCTGATCGTGAGTGACGTAGAGCGTGGTCGCGCCGAGCCGCTGGCACAGGCGCTTAATTTCGCCGCGCATCACCAGTCTGAGCCGCGCGTCGAGGTTCGACAGCGGCTCGTCCATCAGGAATGCGGCTGGATCCCGGACGATCGCCCGCGCCAGCGCGATACGCTGGCGTTGTCCGCCGGAGAGCTGGCGGGGATACCGGTCGAGCAGATGGCCGACCTCAAGGGACGCGGCAACTTCGTCAATCTTCTTCTTGCACTCGGCCGGGCTGACATTCCGGATGCCGAGCGGATAGCCGATGTTTTCCGCAACCGTCATGTGCGGGTAGAGCGCGTAGCTCTGGAAGACCATTGCGACGTCGCGGTCGCGCGGCTGAAGCCGGGTGACGTCGCGGTCGCCGATCAGGACGCGTCCGGCGGTCGGCAACTCGAGACCGGCAAGCATGCGCAAGGCCGTTGTCTTGCCACAGCCCGAGGGGCCGAGCAGGGCGAGAAACGTCCGGTCCGGCACCGCGAGATCAAGGGAGCGGATGGCGGTGAAGTTCCCAAAGGACTTGCGCACCCCAACGTATGTGACCGAACTCACGGCAAGAGCCCCTTCGAGATCGAATGCGGCGCACAGCCGATTATGCCCGTGACCACCCTATCCCCAACAGGCTCCTTCATCAATTCCAACCCTCATCGCCCAAAGTCTTCGTCCCGCGCTCCGGGATGGCCGCGCTATGCCGGTGGCCGCCCGTCGACGGCAAATCCCGCCTCCGTCGCCAGACGGTAGAGGTTGCGGTATCCCATCGTTGCGTATGTGAGAGGATTGGCCTTTGCAGGATCCTGCTCGGCTTCGACGACCAGCCAGCCTTCGTAACCATGGCGGGCGATGAGGCCGAGCAGCGCCGGATAGCCGATCGCTCCATCGCCGGGCACGGTGAAGATACCCGCCATAACGGCACCCATGAAACTCATGTCGGTGGCGCGGGCGCGAGCCAGCACATCCGGCCGGACGTCCTTGCAATGGACATGCACCACCCGTGCGATATGGCGTTCGAGCAGGGACTTCGGATCGCCCCCCGAGTAGACACAGTGCCCGGTGTCGTAGAGAAGTCCGACGGCTGTGCCGGTCGACTTCATCAGAGCGTCGATCTCCGCATCGGTTTCCACGAAGGTGCCCATGTGGTGGTGGAACGCCATCCCCACGCCGAAATCGGCCATGCGTTCGGCGAGCTTGGTGATCTTGGTGCCGTATCCCCGCCATTCGCCGGCGGCGAGCTTCGGCCGTCGCGAGATCGGATCGAAGATCGAGCCGTGACGCCCCCGCGATGTATCGGCATAAACGACGTAACGCGCACCAAGGTTTCTGAGCAAGGTGAGATGCGGCAGTATGGCCTCGAACTCGTCCTCGATTTCCTTTTCCAGAATGCGGCCATCATACCAGCCCGAAACGAGCTCGAGGCCGTAGCCGTCGAGGATTGATCCCAGAACGGAACTCTGGCGCGGAAACTTGCCACCTAACTCGGTCCCCTGGTAGCCGGCCTGGCGAGTTTCGGCGAGGCAGACTTCCAGCGGTGTGTCGCCGCCAAGGGCTGGTACATCGTCGTTCGTCCATGTGATTGGGTTGATGCCAATCCTTACAGCCATGCCAGTACCCTCCCAATGGGCGCCGCGACTGCGCCACCGCTGACTTGGCTATCCGACGCCACTTAACTCTCAGTGCGCACCCGGCTCCACGCGCCATCAGCACAACCAATAGATGCCGATGCTAGAACTGCCACTGCCACCAATAGAAGAGCCAGTTTCATATATTTCAGGGAACCGCATTCTACCTGTAGGTGCATTTTCTCTTGACGACCATTGGTGGCCTGCTAGTTTTCGCGTCGCTGCTTTGGTAGGTGAAACATTCGCCAGACCTTCCCGTTGGACCTGCTGACACTCGATCGGGCCGCGAGTGACCCGCTGTATCGGCAACTGTATTGGGCGCTGCGCAGTGTGATCGAGGACCGGACGCTGCCAGCCGGCTTCGAGGTCCCCTCGACGCGCACCCTTGCCGGCGACCTTGGTATTGCCCGCAACACGGTCGTTGCCACCTACGATCAGCTTGTCACCGAGGGGTTTCTTCTGAGCCGGTTGGGGGCGCGGTCGGTCGTGGTGGCCCTGCCGGTCAGGCCCACGCCACCTCAGTCCGCTGCGTCACAACCGCTGAGGCGTGCCGTTTCGGCGCGCGGCGAAACCATGATGCAGCAACCAGTCCATCATGGCACGCCCGGCCGTTTTGCGTTTCACCCAGGCATGCCGGACGCCCGTTCGTTCCCTTACCGGGACTGGAGCAGGCTTGTCGCCAAGCGCGCCGGCTTCGGCGAAACGCTATTTGGAACCTATCATGTCGCCGGACTTCCGGCCCTGCGCGAGGCCATCGCTGCCTATCTCAGGGTGGCGCGCGGCGTGCACTGCAGTGCCGAACAGGTCGTCGTCACGACCGGAGCCCAAGCGACCTTCGACCTTCTCGCACGGTTGCTGCTCGATTCCGGCGACAGCGTCTGGATGGAGGAGCCTGGCTATTTTGGGGCGCAGTCCGCCTTTGTGGCTGCCGGCGCACGGCTCGTGGGGCTGCCAGTTGGAATTAATGGCTGGCGGCTCGACTGGCCTTCGCCACCACCGCGCCTGGTCTTCGTCACCCCGGCATGCCAGCATCCTTTTGGCGTCACCATGCCCATTGAGCAGCGTCTTCGTCTGCTTGAGATTGCCGAGCAGTGTGATGCGTGGGTTATCGAAGACGATTACGATGGCGAGTACCGATTCCAGGGTCGTCCAATTCCGGCCCTGCAGTGCATGGACCGGTCCGGCCGCGTCATTTACGCCGGAACCTTTGCCAAGATGCTTTTTCCGGCACTCCGGCTTGGTTTCATGGTGCTGCCGCAGGCGCTGCATGAACGGATGCCCCGCGCCTTGAGCACAACCGGCCAGTTTGCCCCACTTCTTCTCCAGGCCGCGGTCGCCGACTTCATCAACGAGGGACTGATGACCCGGCACCTCAAGCGCATGCGGCGCATCTATGCTGCCCGGCGCCGGCAGTTTTACGAATTGTGCGAGAGCAACCTCTCCGGCCGTCTGAGGCTTCTGCCCGGCGACGCCGGTATCCAGGTTGTCGGCCTCCTGAACGAAGGCGTCGACGACAATGCTGTTGCGGCCACGGCCGAAGAACTCGGCGTCAACGTGTCGCCCTTGTCAAAATACTATCGGCACGGACAGCCGACCCACGGTCTGGTGCTCGGCTATGCGGCTTGCGACGAGACTCAGATGCGGCACGGGATCCAGCGTCTGGGCAAAGCGATCGCCGCCCACCTGCAATGACCTGCGCGGGTTGTCCATGGTTGGTTGCTGGCGACGTTTTCGGCGCGTTGGGTTCGCCGGAGAGGGCTCGGGTGGGAGGTCTCGCCGGCGGCATGGAGTCGGCGAATGCGGCAGAGACGGCGGGTGGGGTGCGCGAAGGCTGCCGCGTCGAAGCGCAGCGAAGACGGGCCAAGGATGAAGCATGTCCACATACTAGAAAGCATCGATTCCGCACACTTCTAGGCCGCCTGATGCACAAGCTTCTCGCGTGCTGTCTTCAGCGCGCCGGTCCACCAGGCCAACTGATCCACCATGTCCTTGGCATTCTGGTTGAGGAAGTCGAAGTCGTTCAGCTTCTTCCCTTCCTTGACCACAGCCAGATAGGTCGGCAGCAGGATGTGAACGGCGGTGCGGATAGGCGCCATCTGCAGTTCAATGGCGTTCAGCCGCAATTGCTCCACCGCACGCGCGCCGCCCACTCCGCCATAGCCAACGAACGCCACCGGCTTGTTGCTCCACTCCTTATAAGCGTAGTCGAGCGCATTCTTGAGTACGGCGGTCGGGCCGCGATTGTATTCGGCGGCGGTGAAGATGTAGGCGTCGTATTCCGCCACCTTTTTCTGCCAGCGTTGCGCCACCTCGTTCTTCGATGGGCCGTAGGCGGGCGATGCCTCCTCCGCGAACAGCGGCAGGGGGTAGTCTTTCAGGTCGATCAGCTCGACGTCGAAGTCGCCGCGTTGCCGCGCCACCTCCGCAATCCACTGTGCCGGACGATCGGCGAAGCGGTTTGGCCTTATGCTTCCGATAATGATTGCCAGCTTTGGCTTGCCCATGAGGGTAACTCCTTCTAGCTATTTGTTAGGCGCTTGATCTTTAGTAACTTTTAGTTCGTTACTATATTTGGGTGACTATAAGACCGGGGCAAGGAGGCACCTTCGTGAAACCAAGGCACCCGAAACTCACCGAGGAATGTCAGTCCGTTAGCGAGATTCTCGCCCGGGTCGGCGACAAATGGAGCGTCCTGGTCGTCAGTTTGCTGGGCGGCGGGCCAAGGCGTTTCAGCGAGCTCCAGAAAGCGATCGAGGGGATTTCGCAGAAGATGCTCACCACGACTTTGCGTAACCTGGAGCGCGACGGATTCTGCACCAGAACGGTTTTGCCGAGTGTTCCGCCGCACGTCAGATACGAGCTGACAAAACTGGGGGGCGACCTTCTCGTCCCGGTCAAGGGGCTCGCGGATTGGGCCATCGCCAACCGCGTGCGCCTCGATGCCGCGCGCCGCCGTTTTGACGCGCGAGACGCCGGCAGAAAGGTTCTTGTTCCCTGAAGTGACCTGCGGCCGCGTCGAAAAAGTGGGACATTCGCGCCGAAAAACCTAATAAGAGAGTGGGAAGATTCGGTGTCCATCAAGTTGCTGGTCAACCCAGCGAATTAGCCAATGACAAGTCCAAAATCCTATTTCGTCGGCGTCGATACCGGCGGAACCTATACCGATGCGGCGGTGATCGAAGAGACGGGCCACAAGGTGGTGGCCTCGGCCAAGGCGCTCACCACCAAGGGCGATCTGGCGGTCGGCGTCGCCGAAGCGATCACCGCGGCCATCGCCTCGCTGCCCAAGGGTCTCAAGCCCTCCGGCATTTCGCTGGTGTCGGTGTCGACGACGCTGGCCACCAATGCGGTGGTGGAAGGCCATGGCAGCGCGGTGGGGGTCATCCTGATCGGCTTCGATGCCGCCATGGCGGCGCGCACCGGCATCGCCAAGGCATTTCCGGGCATGCCGATTGCCTTGATCGGCGGCGGCCACGATCACAACGGCGATGCGGTCCAGCCGCTCGACCGGGCGGGGCTCGATGCCGCCATCGCGACCATGCCGGTCGATGCCTTCGCTATCGCCTCGGCCTTTGCGGTGCGCAATCCGGCCCATGAAGAAGAAGCACGCGAGCTGGTCGTGGCGCGGATGGCCAAGCCCGTCACACTGTCGAGCGAACTCACCTCGGCGCTTGATGCGCCGCGCCGGGCGCTGACGGCGGTGCTCAATGCCAGGCTGATCTCGCGCATCTCGATGCTGATCGCGGCGGTGCGCCGGGCGATGCAGGGGCTCGGCATCGACTGTCCGCTGATGATCGTCAAGGGCGATGGCACTCTGGCGCTTGCCGAGACGGTGGCGACGCGGCCCATCGAAACGGTGCTTTCCGGACCCGCGGCAAGCCTGGTGGGAGCGGCCTGGCTGTCCGGCCTCGACAGTTTCATCATGTCCGACATGGGCGGCACCACCACCGATCTCGGCATCCTGCGCGATGGGCGGCCGCTGGTGAGCGAGGAGGGCGCGGAAGTCGGCGGCTGGCGCACCATGGTCAAGGCCATCGATGTCAAGACCATCGGGCTCGGCGGCGACAGCGAAGTCTCGCTGCTGGCTGGCGGCGGGCTGCAAGTGGGCCCGGCGCGAATCGTGCCGGTATCGCTCATCGCGGCGCGCTATCCGGAAGTCATCGCCATGCTGGAAGCCGATCTCGCCGACACCGAAGGCGGCTCGCTGCACGGCAAATTCGCGCTCCGGCCCTTCGGCGCGGGCACCGTGGCAAGTGCCGTCGAACTCAGCCCACGCGAGCGCGAGACTTTGGCCCTGGTCGGCGAGCGGCCGGTCCCCTTGCGCAAGATTGCCGTGTCATCGGGCGCGCAGCGGGCACTGGCTTCGCTCAAACGGAAAGGACTGGTTCAGCTCTGCGGCTTCACGCCGTCGGATGCCGCCCATGTTCTTGATCTGCAGGCCAACTGGTCGCGCCAGGCAGCGGTGCTGGCGGCCCGGCTCTTGGTGCGCTTGCGCGACATGCGGGCAGGCGATGACGAACGCGCCCGCCAGTTCTGCCGCGAGGTGTGGAGCGAGACGGTGCGGCTGACCTGCCGGGTCATCGCCGAAATGGCGCTGGGCCGGAGCTTCGCCGGCGACGCGATCCTGGAGGCGGTGTGCTCGGGCAGGGGCGAGCTCGGCCTGGCGAAACTGCGGATATCGCCGTCGATCCCGGTGGTGGCGGTAGGCGGACCGGTCAAGGTCTATTACGGCGAGGCGGCGCGGCGGCTCGATTGCGAAATCGTGTTTCCACCATTCTTCGACGTGGCCAATGCGGTGGGGGCGGCAACCGGCGTGGTGGCGCAGACCGTGACGGTTTCGATCGAGGGCGACGGCGGCGGCTTGTTCCGGGTGCATGGCCCCAAGGGTGTGAGCGTCTTCACCGGCGGCGGCGAGGCTCTGGCCGCCGCCGAGGAACAGGCGCGCCATGCGGCGCTCGCCGCCGCCGCGGCCATGGGAGCCGAGGCGCCGCAGGTCCGCCTGAGCGTCGAAAAGCACCACCTGCCCGATGCGGTGGACGACAACGGCCTGCTCGAAGCGGTGGTCCGCGCCGAGGCGATCGGCCGGCCTGGCGTCAGGCCTTAACGTTTCATTCACCATAAGCGGAGCGTTTCAAGCTGCTTGCCGGAGCCGGTCGCCTTTGAACGATCCCGGCAAGGCTCCATTAACCGGAACGTCGATAATTGACGATGAGAGAATTCGTGAGAGGCCCAACCGATGAATCCGCCTGCCACAGCTGCGAGTCTTAGTCAGCCGTTTACCGGCTGGGACGAGTTGCGCCCGGGCGGCGGCGGTTCGGCGTGGAAGATCGAAAAGCCGGAACCGGCCGCCTCGCGCTATGTGCCGTTCTTTCCCGATCAGAACGGCAGGGTTTACGAGCAGCTCCTGCACGGCCTGCCGGTGGTGCTGCACTGCATGGACGGCACCGGCCGGATCACCTCGGTCAACAAGCAGTGGTCGGACTCCTTCGGCTATTCCCAGGCCGATGTCGAAAGCAAGTTCTTCACCGAGCTATTGGCGCCGGAATCGCGCAGCCATCTGGTCAAGAACATCTACCCCAAATATCTGCAGAGCGGCGTGTCCCGCAACGAGTTCGTCACCCTGATGCGCATGGACGGCTCGCCCGCCCGCGTGCTGCTGTCGATGAACGCCTATCGCGGCGACAAGGGCCGCATCGAGCGTTCGATCTGCATGCTGATCGAACCGGTGTCGGTGAGCGTCGAACAGCCGGTCACGGTGGTCGACGACCAGCGCTTCAAGGGCGCCTTCGAATCCGCCGCCCACGGCATGGCGCTGGTCTCGCCGGTGGGCCGCATCACGCTGGCCAACGCGGCTTTCTGGGAATTCCTCGGCAAGGCGGAGGGCGATGCCGCCAAGAGCGCCTTCGACGATTACCTGCACAAGGACGATCGCGGCCATTTCCTGTTCGCCATGGGGCAACTGATCAAGGGCGAGATTCCCTCGGTCAAGCAGGATCTCCGCTACATGAACCAGGCGGGCGACGTCGTGCACGGCTCGACCAGCGTTTCGCTGGTGCGCGGCGCTTCCGGCGACATCGAGCAACTGATCGTGCAGATCGTCGACATCACCCAGAAGAAGCAGGCGGCCCAGCAATTGCAGCAGGCCCAGAAGATGGAGGCGATCGGCCAGCTCACCGGCGGGCTTGCCCACGACTTCAACAATCTGCTCACCGTCGTCATCGGCAACCTGCAGCTCATCGAGGGCAAGCTGCAGCCCGACGAGCGGGCACAGAAGCGGCTGCAGGAAGCCATCCAGGCGGCGAGCAAGGGCTCGGACCTCACCCGCCAGATGCTGGCCTTCGCGCGCAAGCAGGCGCTGGAGCCGCGCGAGGTCAAGGTCAACGACCTGGTTAACGGCATCTCGCCGCTGATTGCCCGCACCATCGGCGAGAATATCCAGCTCAAGGCCATCGCCATGGCGGGCGAGCCGAAGGCGCTGATCGATGCCTCGCAGCTCGAATCGGCGATCCTCAACCTGTCGATCAATGCCCGCGACGCCATGCCCGATGGCGGTCTGCTGACCATCGAAACCCAACCCGGTTATCTCGACGCCACCTATGCGGCAAGATATCCGGAAGTGACGCCCGGCCACTATGTGATGGTTGCGGTCTCCGACACCGGCACCGGCATGCCGCCGGAGCTTCTTGAGAAGGTGTTCCAGCCCTTCTTCACCACCAAGGAATACGGCAAGGGCTCGGGTCTCGGCCTCTCCATGGTCTACGGCTTCATCAAGCAGTCCGGCGGCCATATCAGCATCTACAGCGAAATAGGCCACGGCACCTCGATCAAGATGTATCTGCCGCGCAAGTTCGCGCCGGGCGAGGCGATCCCGCCGGTGACCGGTCTCACCCCGGTCGAATCCGTCAAGGCGCCCGAGCCTCCCGCCGCCGAAGCCGCGGAACCGGAGGCGCCCAAAGAGCCGGAGAAGCCGCGCAGCCCGAAGATTCTGGTGGTCGAAGACCAAGAAGCGGTGCGCGCCGTGGCCTGCGGCTTTCTGATGGATTTCGGCTACGACATCATCGAAGCCGAGGACGGTTTCCAGGCGCTGGCCAGGCTGCAGGAAAATTCCGATATCGATCTCATGTTCTCGGACGTGGTGATGCCCGGCGGCATGAACGGTTTCGACCTCGCCCAGGCGGCGAAGGCCATCCGGCCGAGCCTCAAGATCGTCCACACCTCGGGCTATCCCAAGGGCGCCATGGTGCATCAGGAAGAGCCGCGCTTCCGCGAGGGCTTCATCATCATGAAACCCTACCGCCGCGAGGATCTGCAGAAGATCATCAGGGACGCGCTCGACTTACAGGATTGAGCCCGCCGTCATGCCGCCGCTGACGGTTTTCATCCTCGGCCTCTTGTTTCTCGGCGCCGTGCTGTGGGTGCTGCTTGACCGGCGCGAGGGCCGCCGCGCGGCGAAAGGCCTGCCGCGCCATGGCCGCGCCAGGCTGGTCCTGGCGGCGGCGGCGATGCTCGCCGTGCTACTTACATTGGCGACCGCGTCTCTTGTTTTCTCTTCGGCACCGCGCATCGGCATGCCGGCCGCCCTGGCTTTCGGCCTGCCGCCTTTCCTGGTGGGTCTTCTCGTCTGGCATCTCGCCATGCGGCGCAAGAGCGGCTAGACCGTTTGCGTCCGGGATGACGGATAAAGGGTAGCAGGATAGTCCATGGCCGAACTCTTGACCGTCGAAAATCTGATGACATTGCTGGTGCTGACCGCGCTGGAAACGGTGCTCGGCTTCGACAATCTTCTCTACATCTCGATCGAGGCCAAGCGGGTGGCTCCGGCGCGGCGGAAATATGTCCGCCAGCTCGGAACCGTTCTGGCCATCGGCCTGCGCATTGTGCTGCTGTTCGCCGTGCTTCAGCTCATTGCCATGTTCCAGAGCCCATTGTTCGGCTTCGCTCTTTCAATAGTCGCGGGTTCCTTCAACGGCCACAGCCTGATCGTGCTGGCCGGCGGCGTCTTCCTCATTCACACGGCGCTCAAGGAAATCTTCCACATGCTGGTGGTCCAGGATCTGGAACATGAAGACGGCGGCGGACCGAGGCACACGAGCGTCGCCCGCGCCCTGCTCTGGATCATGGTGATGAATATCGTATTCTCATTCGACACGGTGCTCTCCGCCGTGGCGCTCACCAGGAACTTCATCGTCATGGCAACAGCCATCGTGCTGTCCGGCATCCTCATGGTGGCGCTGGCCGAGCACGTCGCCAATTTCTTGCAGCGCAACCGCATGTATGAAGTGCTGGGCCTTTTCGTGCTGCTGCTGGTCGGCGTCATGCTGCTTTCCGAAGGCGGCGACATCGCGCATCTCGCCTTCTTCGGCTATCCCGTCGAACCCATGGCCAAGAGCACATTTTATTTCGTCGTCGGCGCGCTGCTCATCGTCGACGTCGTCCAGGGCCGTTATCAGAAGAAAATTCTGGCCGAGGAGCGCAAGTCCCGGGCCTCGCCGGGCCGTTCATAGTGGAGCGGAGGAGCCAAGCACATAGGAGAAGGCGCGCTGGAGATAGGCGGCACCGGGGTCTTCGGCACGCCCCATGACGCCGAGGAGCGTCGTCCACTCGTCGGCCGGCGCGTTGTCCGCATAGACGCGGACCGACCAGGCCGCATAGGCGCCAAGCGCCACGCCCGACTCGTCCGCCTGGCGCTGCAGCGCGGCCAGCAATCCGAGATCGCCGAGACGAAGAACGGTCTCGGCGGCTACCGCCTCGTCCTCCAGCCCGGCAATGACGTCACCCAGCAACATGGGCAGTACCCTCAATTTACCCGGTAAGTTTCCGCCCCCGGCATTTCAATTCCGGTGATTTTGGCCCGCGAAACCAGACGCGCCATGTATTGCGCGGTCGCCATGCGCCGGGCCCGTTCCGTGAGGTACTCGGCAGTGCGCGGCGAGACGCTGTCGAAAGGCAATACGATTCCCGGAATGCGCCGGTCGAGCCGGATCAGGTGAAAGCCGTAGCGGGTGACAACCGGGGCCGGTGTCGTTTCGCCTTCCGCAAGGTTCCCGATTGCGGCTTCGAATTCCGGCGTGGTTTCGCCCGGAACGATCTGTCCGAGACGGCCGCCTTCGCCGGCCGAAGCGCAGTCCGAATGGAGGCGGGCCAGGTCGGCGAAGCGATCCGGTGATTCAGCCAGCAGCTGGGCGATTGCTTCGGTTTTCTCGCGTGCCGCCGCATAGGCGGCGGCATCGGATGCAGGCGCGGCGATCAGGATATGACGGGCCTCGACGATCTCGGGCGAGCGGAACTTCATCGGGTTGGCATTGTAGTAGCGCCGCAACTCGTCGTCTTCGGGCGCCGGAACGCGAACCTCGCGTTCGATGAGACCACGGACCAGAGCCTCTTCCTCGGTCTCGCGGCGTCCCTTGTCATCGGCCTGGCGGACGGCCTCGACAGCGCACCGCCGCGCCTCCTGCAACAGGAGTTCGCGCAGCACCAGCGCTTCCGCCGCCATTCTAAAGGAGTCGGCCGGCGTTGCCGCCGGATGGTACTGCACTTCGCGGGTGATGGCGGGGCGCGCGATGACCGTGCCGTTGACCGAAATCACCGGCGGCGGCGCGGACGGCCTTCGATCGACAGCCAGTGCGGTCATCGCCCAAGCTCCTTCTGCAACACGGCCGGGCGGTTGGAGCGCACCACCTGATAGCCGCGGCGGCCGAGATACCAGACGGGCGCGCTCCAGACATGGACGAGGCGGGTGAAGGGGAAGACCAGGAAGATGGTCATGCCGAGGAAGAGATGCAGCTTGAATAACGGGCTGGCATCGGACACCAGATCCGCCACTCCCGGCTGCAGGGTCAGAATGCCCTGGGCCCAGGTCATGAATCGGACCATTTCGCCGCCATCGAGATGGCCGAGCGATACGGGGATGGTCGCAAGTCCCAGCAGCAATTGCGCGAACAGCAGGAGCAGGACGGCGATATCGCCGAAGCTCGAGTTGCGGCGGATGCGGACATCGAACAGGCGGCGATGAGTCAGGAGTGCAATGCCGATCAGGCAGAAAATCCCCGCGACGCCGCCGATGACGATCGCCATCAATTGCTTGGCTGTGTGGGTGATGCCGAACCAGTCGAAAATCCAGATCGGCGTCAGCAGCCCGAAGAAATGGCCGATGAAGATGACCAGGATGCCGACATGAAACCGGTTCGAGCCCCACATCAGCTCACGCCGCCGCAGGAGCTGGCTCGATCCGCTGCGCCAGGTGTATTGCTCGCGATCGAAGCGGATGATGCTGCCAACGATGAACACCGTGAGGCAGAAATAGGGATACCAGCCGAAGACGGCGTTGTTGAAAAAATCAGCCATGGGTCGCTCCTCTCGTGGACTGGACACCCGCGGCAGGCCGCCGGCCGGCGCGAATCTTGGAAATGAGAGTATCGCGGCAGCCTCCCGCCGCCTCGGGCCCGAAGGTCACCGGCTTGTCTTCCCAGGCCTCGTCGAGGGCGGCGAGATCGTTGGGATCGGCGTCATTCTCCTCGACCACCGGTGCGGCGTCCTCGAGAGGCGCCCCGGCGAGCTCGGCGAGGCAGGTAAACACCGCCGCATAGGCCGACTCCCGCTTCTCCAGCCTTTGGCCGAGGGCGCCCGAAATATGCGCCGTCTGGCGCATGAGTTCGCGCGCTTCCGTTTCCGGGAGCGTCGACAGGAATTCGAGGAACAGCGGCAGGAAGTCGGGCAGTTCGGTGGCGCTCAGCGCCAAGCCCTTCTGCTCATAAAGAGCCTTGAGATCGATCATCGCCTGGCCGCGGTCGCGGCTTTCGCCATGGACATGCTCGAAAAGGTGGAGCGAGAGCGAGCGGGTCCGGTCGAACAGAAGAATGTAGCGTTCCTGGAGGTCGTAGAAATCGCCATCGGCGATCTCGCCGATCAGCCGGTCGAGCCCGCGCCGCGCCGAAGGCGAAAGCAGAGCCTCGGCCGCTAGCGTTTCGCGGAGCTCGCCGGCCGCTTCCCGCAGTTCGGCGGTTGGATAGCTGAGCAGCGCCGAAAGCACCTTGAATGTCTTGGCCATCACGCCACCTCCATCGGGGTCTTGGCGCGCCTGCCGCCGCCGAAGAGATCGGCGCCGGTCGTGCCGCCGGAACAGCCATTGCCGAAGGAGAAGCCGCAGGAGCCCTTGAGATCGTAAGCATCCTCGCCCAGTTCGCGATGCGCGGTGGGGATGACGAAGCGGTCCTCGTAGTTGGCGATCGCCATGATGTGGTACATCTCGTCGATCTGCGCGGGTTTCAGGCCGACGCGCGCGGCGACCGCCTCGTCGATGACGCCGTCGATGGTCTTGGCCCGCATGTAGGTGCGCATGGCGAGCATGCGTTCGAGGCACAAGGCCACCGGCTCTTCCTTGCCGGCGGTGAGCAGGTTGGCGAGGTATTTGAGCGGAATGCGCAAGCTCCGCACATCCGGCATCGCGCCGTCATGGCCGACCTTGCCGGCATCGGCGGCGGCCTGGATCGGCGACAGCGGCGGCACGTACCAGACCATCGGCAGCGTGCGGTATTCCGGA
>CAYOZR010000010.1:0-40681 GCA_964408555.1 uncultured Aestuariivirga sp. | reverse complement strand
ACCTTGCGGGCCGACCGCACCATCTGCTCCGGGAAGACCGGCGGTACCAGCGGAACCTTGCGGGCCGGCTGCGCCATCTGCGCCGGGAAGACCGGCGGTACCAGCGGAACCTTGCGGGCCGGCTGCACCATCTGCTCCGGGAAGACCGGTGGTACCGGCAGGACCTTGCGGGCCAACCGCACCGTCTGCACCGGCGGGACCGGCACGACCCTGTGGGCCAAGCCGGCCTGCGGGACCTTGCGGGCCGACTGCGCCATCAGTACCAGCGGGACCAGCGGGGCCGGCGGGACCCTGTGGGCCTGCCAGACCTTGCGGGCCGACTGCGCCATCAACACCGGCAGGACCGGCCGGACCTTGCGGGCCGGCCGCGCCATCTGCGCCGGTGGGGCCAGCGGGGCCCTTCGGACTGACTGCGCCACCTGCGCCAGCGGGTCCCTGCGGGCCTTCAGGACCGGCGGAGCCTTGCGGACCTTCCGGACCAGCGAGACCATCCGCACCTGCGGGGCCGGCCGGGCCTCTTGCGCCTCTTGCAGCGAATTTTTCCCAGTAGAGCCCATTGCCAGGGAGGCCGGGTTTCTTGTTGCGGTTCACATAGCCAAAAGTCGTGCGTTTCGCCCGCCAGCTTGATCCTGCATCCAAGACGAGATCATTTTCATAGTATGTATTGGTTCCATTCCAGGCGCCGCGCGGGCGCAAGCCGCGCGGTCCGCACATGGCGACGACCGCCTTCACCTGCGGCGTAACAGCACCGACGAGCTTCAGATCGACGATGCAATCACCCGGAAGGTAGACGACGTCATAAGCGAATTCCCGCGTCCTGCCGTTGATGATTGCGGGTGGCAGATTGTCGAGCATCACATGGGTGCCGGTGAGGCTCTTGCCTTTGACCTTAAGCCTACCGGCTTCGATCTTGGCTTCCGTCACCGTGATGGCTGCGGAGGCGGCGCCAGCGATGGACAGCAAGAGAAACGCCGAGACAATTACGCTCAAGAAGCTGCGGCACATACGCGGGGACATGGCTACTCTCCCAATGACATTCTTGCGGGAGCAACCCGCAAAAGTAGAATTGAATTGTAATTAGCGCCATCGCATAAAAGTTTAGTGGAAGAAGCCGTTAAAATTCGAACGGCTGTCGAATCGGTCTGTTAACCATGGATGGCGCGGTATCGCGGCAAAGCCAGCGCTATCTCACATCCAGAACGCTGGTTCTGGCCTTGCGCACCACGTCGGTGGCGGTCGAGCCCCGGAACAGGCGCTGCAGCCGCGAGCGGCCTTCGTCGGTGACCACGATCACCTTGTAGAGCGAGCCGGTTTCAACGATTTCCTCGGCCGGATCGCCCACCGCCACCTTGGTTTCGGCAACTGCGATCTTCATCGCCTTGAGCAGCGCTCTGGCATTGGCGACGGCCTCTTCGGCGGCGGCGCGCGCGGCCTCGTTGGGTGCCGCGGAAAACAGCGTGATCGGCTCGCCGGTCATATGGGCGAGCACGGCGGCGCGCCGCACCGCCTGCATCGAGCGCGATGTGCCGTCGGTACAGATGAAGAAGCCCTGCTTGTGCAGGCTTTGCCGCGCCACCAGCACCGAGCAGGGCGCCATGGTGGCCACCGTCTGGACGATGCCGGAATCGAAAAACGACGTGAATTCACCGCGCCACCGCGACGGTTCGCCGAGGATCATCAGATTATAGGGACCGAGCTCATACTGGTCGAGAATGCCGTTGGCCGCGTCGGGCGCGGTCTTGAGCTTCAACACCACGCTGCGGCCTTCCGGACTCTTGTATTCGACTTTGGTATCGCCCGCGGGGTCGCCCCAGGCATCCTGATGTTCCGTCTCACGCGGCCAGGATGCCGCGTCGATGCCTTCTTCCTTCAATATCTCAAGTGCCCGCTTAAGATGGCTGACGCCGGGCAGTTCAAAACCCGCATCCATCATGTTCTGCCGCGCCAGCCGTACCTGCAACCCACCCGAATGCAGACCCTGGTCGATGGGGCGCACATAAAGAACAATGATATCGCAATCGTCGTTGACGGCGAATTTGGCGGAGAAGCGCACCGTGACAAAGGCTTCGTCGCTACCGTCGATGCAGGCGAGAATGCGGAATCGGTTGCGTCGTTGCGACCGCAAATTCTGCAGGGTCTTCTGCACCGCCGCTTCCTGGCGGTCCGAAAGGGTCGTGCGCTTGAAAAAGCCGATCAATGGTCCGGGTCCCCTTATATGCTCAGCCTATTATCTCAGAAGCGGCCAGTACAGTGAGGCAGTGAGGAGAAGCACAGCGAATGAAATCAGCATCATCCGGATGCCGATCTTGAAGAAGTCCGCCCCTTTGAGGTAGCCGGACGCGTAGATGATGGTGAAAGCGGGTTGTGCCGCCGGCGTCAGATAGCCGAAGGCCGAGGATATTGCGGTGACAAAGCCCGCGCTGATCGGATCTTCACCGGCGGCCACAGCGGTTTTCAGAACGATGGGGGCGAGAACCGCAACCGCGGCGCCCGCCGTCATGGTGTTGGAAACGCCGATGGTCAGCAGCGAGATGACGGTGTTGAAGCCGAGATCGCTGCCCGCCCCGATGGTATCCATGGCGGCGAGAACACTGGTGGCAACCCATTCGGCCGCTCCCGTTTCCTTCATTTCAACGCCCAGCGAAATGGCTGCCGCATAGAGCAGCACGACACCCCAGTTGACGCCCGAGTTAATGTCTTCCCAGCGCACAAGACCGAGGACGAGGAAGGCAGCCGCACCGGATATGGCGATGACTCCGAGTCCCAACTGGGAGGAAAATGCGATCCAGCCCGCGATTGTGGCAAGGAAAATCGCAATCGTCATCCATTCGGAGCCCTTCATCGGCCCCTGCATCGAGACTTGCGTGCGCAGACGGCTGATGGCCCGCGACATGTCGGTCGTCTCGGGCCGGAAGGTGAAAATCAGCACAGCCGCCACCAGCGGCAGCCGCAGCACGAACATCGGAAAGGCGTAGATGATCCACGTGACGTAATCCATGAGATAGCGCCGCGTCGACGGGTCGGACGGATCGTAGAAGAAATCCTTCCAATAGCTGATGATGATGGCGTTGCGGGCACCTCCTGATGGAGTTGCGACGCCTGCGATCGAGCAGCCGTAGGAAATCGAGAACAAGATGACCGCAGCCAGATTGTGCACCTTCTTCGGATCATTCGAAGTAAGGGTGATGAGCGTCACACCCACCGGCAGCATCATGGCGGCAACCGTATGTTCGCCGATGAAGGCCGCAAGCACGCCGCAAACCGTGGTGATACCGAAACTGATCCAGTAGACGTTGGTACCCGTCAGCCGCACGATCCACCAGGCAATACGCTTGTCGAGCCGTTGCCTGACGATGGCCACAGCCAGCATCAGCGATCCCATGATGAAGAGCACGGAATCTGTCATCAGGCTTTGCGCCACTTTTGTCGCATCGACCTTGAGCAACACGACCTCGCCGATGATGATGAGAAGCGGTACCGTAGGCAGCGGGATCGCCTCGGAGACGAACAGCATCGTGGCCATGATCGACATGCAGAGCACGATCTGGGCATCGTAACTGAGCCCGGCGGGTGTCGGCATCGACATGAGCGAAAAACCGACCATCATGGTCAGGAAGAACCACCGCCGCTTCCAGAAGAAGGCAAGGTCGAGATAGGACCTGAGCAGCCGGTAGCGCTGGTAGCCGCGGCGGCGGAAGCGCCCGAGCCCCAAGGCGGGTTCATTCGCCTGCAGGCTGTCGCGGGCGAGAGAGAAAGTGGCGGCGGCACCGGTATTCATGGCGCCACCCTTGCCGCGGCGGGGAAAGGCATGGGAAAGTGCCGCTGATTCCGGCTTCCTTCCCTCGGGACGAATTCATGGCGCATTTGCAACGGGTACTCGAACACATCGACGGCGGCTTGCCCGCTAGCCTCGAACGTCTGTTCGAACTGCTGCGGTTTCCGACGGTGGCTACCGATTCTCGCTATCATGGTGACTGCAGGAGGGCGGCGGCATGGCTGAAAAGCGAAACCGAAGCCGTGGGCTTCGCCACAAGCCTCCGCGACACCACGGGCCAACCCGTGGTTCTGGCGAAATATGCGCCGGAGGGCCTGCCGTCCCATGCGCCCCATGTCCTCTTCTATGGCCATTACGATGTTCAGCCGGCGGACCCGATCGAACTGTGGACAAGCCCGCCGTTCGAGCCACAGGCCAGAAAAGGGAAAGACGGCAAGAATCGCATCTTTGCAAGGGGCGCTTGCGACGACAAGGGCCAATTGATGACCTTTCTGGAAGCCAGCCGGGCCTGGCTGTCCGTCCACGGATCATTGCCCTTCAAGCTTACCGTGCTGCTCGAGGGCGACGAGGAGGGCGACAGCTCCCATCTCGACCGGTTTCTGGCCGATAACCGCCGCGAACTGGCGGCGGACGTAGCCTTCATCTGCGACACCGGCCTGTGGAATGGCGATACGCCGGCCATCGAGACCAGGCTGCGCGGCTGCATCTGCGAGGAGGTCCGCATCAACGGCCCGAAGATCGACCTCCATTCCGGCTATTTTGGCGGGCCGGCGGTGAACCCGATCAAGGTTCTGACCCGCATCCTGGCGGCCATGCACGATGCGAACGGCCGCATTGCTATCCCTGGCTTCTATGACGGCGTGAAGCCCGTGCCCGCAGGACTCCGCCGGCAATGGGCGAAGCTCAAGTTTCCGGCCAAGAAATTCCTGAACGATGTGGGCCTCGGCATCCCGGCGGGCGAGAAAGGCTTTACGCCGCTGGAGCAAATCTGGGCCAGGCCCACGGCGGAGGTGAACGGCATCTGGGGCGGCTACCGCGGGGCGGGAACCAAGACCGTCCTGCCTTCGGAGGCATCGGCGAAACTGTCCTTCCGCCTCGTCGAAGGGCAAAATCCCAGGCATGTGCGCAAGGTCTTCCGCGACTTCGTCAGGGCGCGGCTGCCCAGGGACTGCCGCGCCAGCTTTGTCTCGCAGGGCGGCGACAGCTCCGGCATTTCGGTCGACGGCGGCAGCAAATGGGTGACGGCCGCCAGAGCCGCACTGGCCGGGGAATGGGGCAAGCCCGCCGTGCTCACCGGCTCGGGCGCCTCCATCCCCGTGGTCGAGTCATTCAAGAAGCATCTGAAGATCGACAGCCTTCTCGTGGGCTTCGCGCGCGTCGACGACAGTGTCCACAGCCCCAATGAGAAATATGATGTCGAGTGCTTCCACAAGGGCATCCGCTCCTGGGCCCGCATCATTTCGCAATTCGCTTGAAGGAACCCCGCATGACCGATCTGAATGCCGCCCTCTCCGCCGCCGATCGTGAATTCGAGAATAGCCTCGACAGGCTTTTCGGTTTCTTGCGTATTCCGTCGATCTCGGCCGATCCGGCCTATAAGGCGGAGTGCGACAAGGCGGCGAACTGGATTGCCGGCGAGCTCAAATCCCTGGGCTTCGAGGCCAGTGTCAGGCCGACACCGGGCCGGCCCATGGTGGTGGCCCACTACCGGCCCAAGTCCGCGGCGGCGAAGACCCCGCATCTCCTCTTCTACGGCCACTATGACGTGCAGCCCGCCGATCCGCTGGACCTGTGGAAGACGCCGCCCTTCGAGCCCACGCGCCGGACGGATGCCAAGGGCGTCGAGCGCATCTGTGGCCGCGGCACGGCGGACGACAAGGGTCAACTCATGACCTTCGTCGAAGCGGCACGCGCCTGGATCGCCACAAGCGGCTCGCTTCCCATCAAGGCCACTTTCCTCATTGAAGGTGAGGAGGAATCGGGCTCGCCCTCCCTCATTCCATTCCTCAAGGCCAACAAGGCCGAACTTTCCTGCGATGCCGCCTTCGTTTGCGACACCAATATGTGGGATGCAAGAACGCCGGCCATCACCACCAGGCTGCGCGGCCTGGTGCATGAGGAAATCACTGTGACCGGCCCGCGCATCGATCTCCATTCCGGCATGTATGGCGGGCCGGCCATGAATCCGATCCGGGTCCTTTCGAAAGCCATCGCGGCGCTGCACGACAAGACCGGCAAGGTGACGATCCCCGGCTTCTATGATGGTGTCGCCGAGCTGCCCAAGGCGACGAAGAAACAGTGGCAGTCGCTCGAATTCTCCGAGAAGAAGTTCTTGGGCGAGGTGGGCCTCAAGGCGGCGGCGGGCGAGAAGGGCCGCAGCGTTCTCGAGCAGATCTGGGCCAGGCCCACGGCGGAAGTGAACGGCATCTGGGGCGGCTATACCGGGGCGGGCACCAAGACCGTGCTGCCGTCCAAGGCCCATGCCAAATTCACCTTCCGCCTGGTCGGCAAGCAGAAGCCGGAAAAGCTGCTAAAGGCCTTCCAGAAATTCGTGCGCCAGCGAATCCCCAAGGATTGCAAGGTCGAATTCTCCGGCCGCGGTGGCGGCAGTCCGGCAACCGAAATTCCCGAGAACAGTCCGTGGATCGCCAGGTCCGCCGGCGCTCTCAAGGACGAATTCAGGCGCGATGTCGTGCTCATGGGTTCGGGTGGTTCGATTCCGATCTGCCGCTCCTTCAAGGACATCCTCGGCATGGACAGCATTCTGGTCGGCTTCGGCCTCAATGACGATGCCATCCACAGTCCGAACGAAAAATACAATATCGCAAGCTTCCGGCACGGCATAAGAAGCTGGGTCCGCATCATGGGCAAGCTGGCGGAGTAGGACGATGGCGCGCGATCTGATCGGACTTGTTCATCGTTATCATGCAGCGCTCAACGCGCTCGACCTCGACGGCGTTGGGGCCATGTTCGCCGACGAGGCGGAATACCATTCGCCAAGCGTCGGCGGCATTCTCGGCAAACACGCCATCATGGCGGCCATGCGCGGCTATTTCGCCGAGCATCCCGACCAAGTGGCGATCGACGACCGCACCTATCATGCGGGCCCCGATGCCGTCCGCTCCGAATGGCGGCTCAAGGCAACGTCGAAATCCACCGGCAAGACGATCGAACGCAAGGGCGTCGAAACGATTTTCTTTACGGCCAAGGGCCGCATCCGCCGCGTCGAGGTGCAGGGTTAACGCGGCATTTAGGCGAAAGGCGAAACCGCCTTAGCCGCGCGCCGTTGCCATGAAATTACGATAGACGGCGCGCGCGTTGGCCATGAAACCCGGCATCAACGGTTCGGCCTCGCGGGCAAGCGCCGCCAATGCGCCCTTGCCGAGGGTCTTTTCGAGGGCCTGTTCATAGGCCGGCACGCAGCCCCAATTCGGAATTGTCTCCGGTTCGAGCTCGACGTGATACTGCATTGAGTACGTGTTGCCGCCGATGCGCATGGCCTGGATCGGGCAGATGTCTGACTTTGCCAGGATCGCTGCATTCTCCGGCGCCTGCGCCACGCGCACCGAATGCCACTGCAGCGCCTTCACGCGATGCGGCAGGGAACCGAAAACGGGATCGGCCTTGCCAATATCCGTCAGTTCCACATCCATGATGCCGACTTCCGGCGGCCGTTGCGGGCCACAGGTGCCGCCCAGCGCGTCCGCCAGCAGTTGATGGCCAAGACAGACGCCAAGATAGGGCCGTTTCAGGTCGCGCACCCAGCGACGGATGGCGTGCTTTTCTGCAACAAGCCAGGGGCATTCCTCAATGTCCCAGACATCCATCGGACCGCCCATGACCCACAGCATGTCATAGTCGTCAAGCGGCGGGATGGTATCGCCGGCATCGAATTCGACGGCATCCCACGCCACGCCATCCTCCCTGAGGAACTTGCGGAAAACGCCGGGATGTTCACAGGCGATGTGTTGGAAGACGAGGAGTTTCATGGTTGCGAACCTAACACGGTTTATCCGAACTTGAACCCCGTCACATGGGCGGGCGGCGCCAGGCCGGGGAGAAGCCGCGGATCGTCAGCCGGCGGCAGAATTTGCGTCCGCATCGGGATGACGCCCGCCCAGATCGGCAGGGCATAATCTTCTTCATCGTCTCCCGGCGGGCCGTTGCGAACCTTGGCCGAAGCTTCGTCAAGCGACAAGCCGAGCATTGTCGTCGCCTTCAGTTCCTTCGCCGTTACCGGCCGCAGAATGTCCCATCGCCCGGGAAACAGCCGGTTGGTGAAATTGCGCAGGCGCGCTTCCTTCTCGACCGGGTCGGTTATCTTGTGCGCCCGTCCAAACACCATCACCGAACGGTAGTTGCAAGAGTGGTTAAAAGCCGAGCGCGCCATCACCATGCCGTCGATGATGGTGACGGTGACGCAGACGTCGGCACCATCGCAGGTTTCCAGCATGCGGCTGGCCGATGAGCCGTGCCAATAGATGTGATCGCCCTCGCGCCATTGCAGCGTCGGCGTCACGACCGGCGCGCCCTTGAAGATGTAACCCACATGGCAGACCGGCATGGCATCGAGAATGCCATGGACTGTTGCTTCATCGTACTTGGCGCGCTTGTTGAGCCGCTTGACGCGGCTGCGTTCGCTGGGGGCTTTGGTCATGTCCTGTCCTTACGGTTGCGCGTCATCCATGCGTGCGATATGGTCTGCCTGAAAGAGCCAAATTGCCGCGCGATGAACAGACCACTTTTGGGAACCCCCATCATTGAGATCGGCATCGACCGCGCCGACCGCGAGCCGATCCAGTCGCAGATCGCCCGCCAGGTGCGGGGGCTAGTGCTGAGCGGCAGGCTCAAGCCGCAGGCCAAGCTGCCCTCCACCCGGGCGCTCGCCGACGAGCTTGCCGTGGCGCGCGCCACCGTCGTTGAAGCCTATGAGCAATTGCTGAGCGAGGGCTATATCGAGACGAAGTCCGGTTCCGGCACCCGGGTGGCGGCCGAATTGCCGGAAGCCTTGCTCTCGCCGCCGTCGTCACGCGCGGCGGATGAGCGCCTCAGGCCTCCGCAGGAGGCAAAACGCGAGCCGGCACGGCCATTCCGCTCCGGTCTCGTCGATTGGGAGCACTTCCCGCACGATGAATGGGGCAGGCTTCTGGGCCGCTTCTGGCGCAACCCGCCGGTGACCTTGCTCGAACACAACGATGCCTTCGGCTGGATGCCGCTGCGCGAGGCGATTGCCCGGCATCTGTTCGAGTGGCGCGGCATTTCCTGCACGGCGCAGCAGGTGATCGTCACCGCCGGCGCCATGGATGCCTTCGATCTCATCAACCGCGCCGCGCTCGCGGCGGGCGACAGGGTGTGGATTGAGGAGCCGGGCTATCCCACGGCGCGGCGAATATTTTCGCTGGGTGGAGTTGAGACGGTGCCGGTGCCGGTCGACGACGAGGGGCTGATTGTCGCCAAGGGCCGCGAAAAGGCAGGTGATGCACGTGCCGCCTTCGTGACGCCTGCCCGGCAATATCCGACGGGCGTCACCATGCCGCTGGCGCGGCGGCTTGAACTGCTCGACTGGGCGGGCGAAACTGGAGCCGTCGTCATTGAGGACGACTACGATAGCGAATACCGCTATGTCGGCCGGCCGCTTCCGGCCCTGATGAGCCTCGATAGCCGCGCGCGCGTCATCTATTCTGGTAGTTTCTCGAAAGTGTTCTCGCCCATCGTCCGCCTCGGTTTCATGGTGGTTCCGGCCGTGATGCTGGAGTGCTTTCGTGAAGAGCGCCTTGCCCATGGCGCCCCGCCTTCGCTGATGGCCCAGCCGGCGCTCGCCGAATTCATGAATTCCGGTGCCTTCGCCATTCATATTCGCCGCATGCGCCGCATCTATGCCAGCCGCCGCGCCGCCCTGATGGAGGCGCTGAAGCTGGGCGACGGCAGGCTCTTCACCATCGACGCGGCACCTTCCGGCCTCATGTTGCTGCTGCGGCTCAGGCCCGATTTGAACGACGAGCCGATCGCGGCAAGGCTCGCCGCCCGGCATATCGAGGTGCAACCGCTCTCCAGCCACTATGCTGGCCGCAAGCGTGAGCAGGGCTTGCTGCTGAGCTTTGCCGGATTTGCCGAGAAGGATTTGCGGCGGGCAGCCGCCGCGCTGATCGAGGGACTGAAGCCATGATGGAAGCAAAGCGTACGGCCTTCGATTGGGTAACGGCGCACCACCGCGACTGGTCGCAATGGAATGCCCATATTTGGGACCTGGCCGAGACCGCCTGGCGCGAATACCGCTCCTGCGAATGGTATGTGAAGAAACTGCGCGCCGAAGGCTTCACGGTCGAGCCGGGTTCGGGAGGCATGCCGACGGCCTTCTCCGCCACCTGGTCGAACGGCAGGGGTCCCACCCTCATGGCCTATGCCGAATATGATGCCGTGCCCGGCAATTGCCAGGTGGACGATACCTATCGCGCGCCCCGCAAGGCTCTGTCACGCTTTGCCGGCGGCCATACCGATCCCCATTCGGCGCTCGGCATGGGCTCGCTCGCGGGCGTTCTGGCGGCCAAGGCGGCAATGGAAAAGCATGGCATTACCGGCACCATCCGCTTCATGGGCGAGCCTGCCGAGAAGGTCAGGGGCTCGAAGCCGATCCATGCGGCGAAAGGCTATTACGACGGGCTCGATGCCATCATCTCCTTTCATCCCCACTATATGATGCCCTATTGCAACACGGTGCGCTGGGACACCCATTGCGGGCCCTATTACGCGGCGATCTACGAGTTCCTTTGCGAGCGATCGGAGACGTGGCTGCAGGGTATTGCCAAGGACCAGGCGGGACTGCCGATCCCTGCGGCCCACACGGAAGCGCGCGCGCCGGGTGCCAATGATGCGGTCGTTGCCATGTACACGCTGTCCAAGATGCTGCGCGACCACATGCTGCCGCACACCGGCACCTGGACGCTGAACGAGACGATCCTGGCGAGCGGTCAAGCCACTGCCGACAATCTCGCCGCCCAGATGGCGTTGATCATGTTCGCCGCCCGCGCGCCGAACGTTGAGATGCTGCAGAAAATCTATGCGGTACTCGACAGGAATGCCGAGGTGGCGGCGGCAATCGCCCATTGCACGGTGAAGCGGCACTGGGTTTCGAAATCGAAACCGGGTCTGGCAAATCATGCCATGGCGGAAATCACCTTTGGCAATCTCGAACTGGCGGGCGCGCCGCGCTATGGCGCCGAAGCGGTGAAGACGGCGCAGGCGTTGCAGAAGGAACTGGGTCTAACGCCGATGCAACACCCATTTGCGGATGAACTGGGCCAGTTGATAGCACCACAGGAGGCCGAACGCCGCGTGCGCCGCGACATTCCCGCCTGGCAGACCCACTACACCTCCGACGATTACACCGACATGACCTGGCATGCGCCCACTGTGCGCTTCTATATAGGCCGCGCCGTGCTGAAGGCGCCGGCGGACTACGCCTATCCCGAATGGGCGATGAACGCACTGGGCGGCATTCCCTCTTGCATCGATCCCACCGTCGAGACGGCTGGAAAGACGATCGCCGCAACCATCCTCGATCTCATGACTGATCGGGCGGCGCTCAAGCGGGCGCAGGACGAATTCAGGAAGCGCAAAGCGCAGTCCGCCGATCCCGATCCCTGGTGCGACTATGACCCGCCCATCGATTTCCCCTGGCCGGAATATGTCGAAACTCCGCGCGGCCGCGAATGGTGGATTCCGGCAACGGCGGCGGACCGGGCACTGGAGCGTTAGGATTCCAGCGGTCGCAATTCGCGCAGCAGCTTTTCCTTGATGGCGCGGGCGAAATCCTCGAAGCCGCGGGCCGGCTCGACGAAGCAATCGGCGCCAATAATGACTCGGTCGCGGTAATAGTCGCGCAACGACTTGTCTTCGGCCTCGATGGCGAGGCCGTTGACCGTGATGCCTGCCATGCGAGCTTTCTTACGCGCCGCATCGAGATCGGCGGAACCATTGTCCGGGCCATCGCCGGAGACATCGATGACCAGCCGTTGACCGTCGAAATTATTTCCGGCGATGAGCGCCGCCGCATCGCCGATGGCGGTTGCGATTGAAGTCGAACTTGCCCGCATCCAGCGCCGGATCAAGCCGATACGGAATCCAAAGGCCTTGGCGTCGCGGGCATTTTCCAGGTGGGTGAAAGGCAGTACGGTCCGGGTTTCGCCGGGGCCGCCCCATTGGATGACGGCCACGGCAGCGCCGAGCGGCTTCAGCCGCTCGACGGCGCCGAGGACATCGGGATCGCGGAAGGCGGCGGCAAGCCCGTCGAGTTGCAGTTTAAATTCATCACGGTCGACGCTGGCGGAGCTGTCGAGGGCCAGGACCAGCTCGTTGGCCACGGGCACCCGATCCTGTGCCGACCCTGATGCAACCCAAAGCATCGCGGCAAGTGCAGCGGCAAAGCGTTTCACCATTGCACCCCGGCATGGACTTGGCCTGGCTTGGCCCGGGCGATCTTCGGGCTCAGCTCGCGTTTGAGCTTGCGGCGGAAGGCCTCGGCGAAGCTCTCGAAATTCTCCGCCCGGATGACGAAGGCGGCTGGTCCGGCGATCACATGGGCGGCGTAATAGGAGGCTAGCTGCGGATCGTTGTTGGTTATGGCGAGGCCGTTGACGGTGATGCCTTGAGCCAATGCCTCGAGCCGCGTGTCTGAGGGCTCGGGCCCTGAATTACTGCGGCCATCGCCCGAGACGTCGATCTTGCGTTCGTCGCCGCGGTACGCATTGGTTTCCAGCAATTCAACGGCAAAGGAAATGGCATGGCCGATTGCCGTGAAGTTGCCGAATTCGGAGCGCGGCAGCCCTGCCACCGCATCGGCATAGGCGGCGGCGCTGGCGGCATCGATCAGCACCCGCCAGGACAGCGGCACATTGGCATTGCGGGTTCCGGTCCATTGCGTCATGACCACGGCCACGCCCCGCTCGTGACTTGCAATGAGGGCCGCGATTTCGGCATCGCGGAAGGCAGCGGCGATGCCCCGCATCTGCAGCCCGTATTCGATATCGTTGACGCTGAGCGAAACATCGACCGCAAGCACCAGTTCCAGCGATACCCGCTCGGCCGCCTGTGCCGGCATGGCCGTGAACGCAACAGCAACAAGCATGCGCGACGCTCTGCCGCGCGCGCCATGACACAATCGCGCCCAAAATCCACGCGGTCCGGCTGTCATGCGCAAACTTGTCCTCGAAGTCTTCGCCGCCACCGTCTTGACCCTCGCCGCCATCCTAGCACTGGCGCCCGGCGTCAGGGCCAGTGACATCATGGTGATGGGCGTCTTTGTTCGCGTCTATGCAGTATCGGCGGCAAAAGCGGGCGAGGTCGAAGTCAAGGTTTCGGCGGCCGAACCGCGCCCCGCAGAGGCTTCAGCGCTTCATCCTCCGCCCGGATGCGCCAGTAGAGCAGGGCGAAATTGAGGCCGCCGAAGATCAGCGCATACCACCACAATCCGAAGGCCATCGGCAGGATGAAGATTTCACCCGCCACCACCAGGTAATTGGGATGGCGGAAGTACTTGTAGGGTCCGCCGTCGATGAGCGTTTCGCCGGGAACCACGATGATGCGCGTGGTCCAGCGCCCGCCGAGCGCCGCTATGATCCAGCCCCGCGCCGCCTCCAGCACCAGATAGGCGAAGATCCACGGCCAGCTCACCTCAAGGCCCCAGACCAGATACCAGAGCCCCGCCAGCCAGATGGCATGAAAGGCGACGATCAGCGGATAGTGCCCGGCACCCACTTCCACGCCGCCGCGCGCGAGCAGGCGCCTGGTATTGCGCTGCGCGATCAGCAGTTCGATGGCGCGCTGCAGGGTGACGAGTGCGAGAATGGTGAGGTTCAGCCACATGAGTTTATTGTAGCATGGTAAGGAAGCTCGCCGTAAAGCCCGGCCCCAATGCCGATATGAAACGGCGGCCTGTGAACTTCTCCTCCAGCGCCCGTTGCAGAACGAATAGCACCGTCGGTGCCGACATGTTGCCGTAACCCGCCAGCACGGCGCGCTCGTGCTGCAAATGGCCCTGGCCGAGTTCGAAGGCCTGCTCCAGCGCCGCAATCACCTTGGCCCCGCCGGGATGGAATGAGAAGCTGCCGATATCCCCGAGGTCGAGGCGATGCCGGGCCAGAAAGGCATCGGCCGCCGGACGGAGATCGTTGGCGGTGAGTTCGGGAATGCTGCGCGAGAAAATGGCGCCGAAACCCTGCGGGTCCATGCGCCAGCCCATGACGTCGATGGTGCCCGGCCAGGTGTGTTCACCCGTGAATTCGATCTCGCCATGGCTGTTCTTGCCGTTTGTCGAGACGACGCAGGCGGCTGCACCGTCGCCGAACAGCGCGGTTGCCACGATGTTAGACTTGGTCATCTCGTCGGGGCGGAATGCCAGGGTGCAAAGCTCGATCACCACGATCAGCACATGCGAGCCGGGTTCGACCTGCGCCAGTCTCGCCGCCAGTGACAAGCCTGAAACGCCGCCGGCGCAGCCCAGACCGAAAACCGGCACCCGCCTCACATTGTCGCGAAATCCCATGCCATGCAGCACCCGCGCTTCGATCGACGGCGTGGCAATGCCGGTCGAAGAGACGGTGACGATAGTATCGATCTGGCCGGCTTCGACCGCTGCTGCCGCCAGCGCACCGGCGGCAGCCTGACGGAAGAGCGCCGATGCTCCCTCGATGAAGGCCTGGGTCCGCTCCGGCCAGCCCTGGTCGGCGCGGAACCAGGAATACGGCTTGACCGAATAGCGGCATTCGATCCCGGTATTGGCGAAAACCGGCATCATCCGTTCGAAATCCACATGCCGGCCGGCGAAAATCGCCGCCGCCTCACGGATCACGTCTTCGGTCCGCAGCGTGAATTCCGGCACTGCCGTGGCAAGACTGAGGAGTTTGGTGCGCAAATCTCGATCCTTTGTTTTTCATACGCTTGCGAACCATCGATTAGTCCCTGCACAAGGGCAATAGCCGGGGCGGGAAGCGCAGTGGATATCCTTGAAATCATCCTGTTATTCGCAGGCGGCGTTCTCGCCGGCATCATAAATATCATGGCCGGCGGGGCAGGCCTCATTTCAGAAGGCAATCCCCTGGCTGCTTCTGTTCGCAACCCTGTCCTTCGCCCTGTGCCCATGGCTGAAGGGCAAGCTCGAGCGCGACTTCGCCTTCGACGGCCGCAAATGGCTGTGGCTGTCCTTCCTCCTGGAATTCGCCGTCTATGTCTATGGCGGCTATTTCGGCCTCGGCATGGGTATTGTGATGTTTGCCATCTATTCGATCTTCTCGCACCTGAGCATTCACCAGGCCGATGCCATCCGCAACGTCACGATCACGCTCATAACCCTGATCAGCGTTACGATCTTCGCGCGGGCGGGGGTCATTCGCTGGCTGCCGTCTCTGGTGATGATGGCGGGCGCCATCGCCGGCGGCTATGGCATGGTCAATGCGGCCAAGCGCATGCGGGCCCATCTGGTGCGCCGCGGCATCCTCATCTGGGCGGTCTGCCTCACGGGCTTTGCGTTCTGGAAATATCTTTGAGCTTCGCCTCGCGGTGTGCGGCATAAAGGCCGGTGCCGACGATCAGCATCATTCCAGCATAGGCGAGCGCATCGGGATATTCGCCGAATAGGGCAATGCCGGAAAGGATGGCAAAGAGCACGATGGAATAGCGGTAGGGTGCGGTCGCCGAAAGGTTGCCGAGCCGCAATGTGGAGACCATGAACATGTAGCCGGTGCCCAGAAACACGGCGGCGCAGGCGAGGAAGCCGATCTGCCAGATTTCCGGCACGATGAAATTCTGGGTGAGCCCGAGCAGGATACCGCCAACGGTGACGAATACCGCATTTGCCAGCGCCACGATCAGCGTCGGCACTTTCGCCGGTATGCGCCGGGTAATGATGTCCCGCACGGCAAGCGACAGTACGATGGTCAGCGCGAATGCTTCATAAACGGTGAAACTTTGCGGCGCCGGCTTCACGATCAGCACGACGCCGATGAGACCGACGATGATGGCAGCAGTCCGGCGCACCCCCACCTTTTCCTTGAGAAAGACAACCGAAAGGACGGTGACCGCCAGCGGCACCGCCTGCATGATGGCGGTGAGATTGGCGATCTGCATGTGCATGAGCGCGGTGATGAACAGCAGCGTGCCGACAAGATCGAGCATGGCACGGATCAAGACGTTCCGGGTGAATATCAGGGGTGCGCTGCCGAGAACGCCCTGACGCAGGCAGATGGCGGCGATGAACAAGGCCGCCATCGACCCGCGGATAGCGATGATCTCTCCGACCGGCAGGCTCCTTCCTATCAGCTTCACGAAACTGTCGTTGGTAACGAAAGAGGCCATGGCCAGAACCATATAGAGGCCGGCACGAAGCGTGACATTGGCGGGGAGGGCATTCATGAGTCCACGTCTAGCCTGTCTTGCGGCAGTCGCGAATTGATAGAAACGCAACCGCGCAATGCGCTTTGATTTGGCCGGGCGGTCCAATATCATGCAATTGGATAATATGGATTGCTCATGCCCTCATCGCTGCAACTGCGCCTGAAGCTGGTTCTGGGCCCGGATACGGCCCTGGGACCCGGAAAGGCGGACCTTCTGGAGGCAATCGGTCAGACGGGCTCGATCGCCGCTGCCGGACGGCAACTGGGCATGAGCTACAAGCGCGCCTGGACGCTGGTGGAAACCATGAACGGCTGCTTCAGGACGCCTTTGGTGTCCTCGGTACGCGGCGGCAAGGGCGGCGGCGTCGCGCAACTGACACCGGCCGGCAAGGATGTGTTGAAGCACTTCCGCAACATCGAAAGGAAGTCCCTGACCGCAAGCCGCAGGGACATTGACGCACTGAACAGCCTCTCCAATTTTGCGCGGAAGTAAAGTGCATAGACTGGTGCTGGACAATTCGCCGAAATCGATATAGTCGTTGGTACATATCGACTGGGGCGCCCGCCATAATGGATGAAAGTTCGATTCTCCTAGCCGCCGGAATGTTTCTGGCGGCGATGCTCTATTCCTCCGTCGGCCACGCCGGGGCCTCCGCCTATCTGGCGCTGATGGCGCTCTTCAGCCTGCCGCAGGCGGTGATGCGGCCCACCGCACTGGTGCTCAATATCGTCGTCGCCTCGCTGGTGTCGGCCCGCTTCCTGCTGGCCGGCGTGTTCCGCTGGCGGGTTTTGTGGCCGTTTCTCATTGGCGCCGCACCCTTTGCTCTGCTCGGTGGCTCGCTGCAACTGCCTGGCCATTTCTACAAGCCCATCGTCGGCGTCGTCCTGCTGATCGCCGCGGTGCGACTGCTGTTTTCTATCGGCCCCACGGTGGCGAAGGAGATCAAGGACCCGCCGGTCGTCCCCGCAATTGCCGGAGGTGCCGCGATCGGATTTCTCTCTGGCCTGACCGGTACGGGCGGTGGCATCTTTCTGTCGCCGCTCATCCTGTTTCTCGGCTGGGCCGAGACGCGCGTCATTTCCGGCGTTGCCGCGGTCTTCATCCTGTGCAATTCGGCGGCAGGCCTGTTTGGCAACTTTGCCAGCGTCGGCTCGCTGCCCGGGCAATTACCCCTCTATGCGGCGGCTGTCATCGCCGGAGCGGTGGTGGGTTCGACCATGGGAGCTATACGCATGCCGCGCGAAATGATCTTGAAGGCGCTCGGCCTGGTGCTCGCCGTGGCCGGATTGAAGCTCATTTTCGTCAGTTGAAGATCAGCCGCCGGTGACGCTCATGTGGCGCGCCAGCGCCGGCTTGTTGTGGCGGCGGTCGATGATGAAATCGTGGCCCTTGGGCTTGCGCATAATAGCCTCGTCGATGGCGGCGTTCAGCGGATCGTCGCTTTCCGAGGCGCGCAAGGGCGCCCGCAGATCGGCGGCGTCCTCTTGGCCCAGGCACATAAAGAGCGTGCCGGTGCAGGTGAGCCGCACCCGGTTGCAACTTTCGCAGAAATTATGGGTGAGCGGCGTGATGAAGCCGAGCCGGCCGCCCGTCTCCTTCACCTTCACATAACGGGCGGGCCCGCCGGTCTTGTAGGGAATATCCTCGAACGTGAACCGGTCGAGCAACTGCGCGCGCACCACCGAGAGCGGCAGATATTGATCGGTGCGGTCGCCCTCGATGTCGCCAAGCGGCATGGTCTCGATCAGCGTCAGGTCCATGCCCTGGCCATGGGCCCAGCGGACCATCTCGGGGATCTCATGCTCATTGACGCCCTTGAGCGCCACGGCATTGATCTTGATGGCAAGCCCCGCGGCCCGTGCCGCGGCGATCCCTTCCTGGACCTTGGCCAGTTCGCCCCAGCGCGTGATCGTCTTGAACTTCGCCGCGTCGAGCGTGTCGACCGAAACATTGATGCGGCGCACGCCATGGGCGAAGAGCTCAGCTGCATATTTTGCAAGCTGACTGCCATTGGTGGTCAACGTCAATTCATCGAGGGCGCCGGTGCGCAGATGGCGGCCGAGGCTTTCGACCAGCGTCATGATGCCCTTGCGCACCAGGGGCTCGCCGCCGGTGAGCCTGATCTTGCGCACGCCCTTGGCGATGAAGGCTGAGCAGACCCGGTCGAGTTCTTCGAGCGACAGCAAGTCCTTCTTCGGTAGGAAGGTCATGTCTTCCGCCATGCAATAGACACAGCGGAAGTCGCAGCGGTCGGTCACCGACACGCGCAGATAGCTTACATGCCGCCCGAACGGATCGATGAGCGGAGCGGCACCTGCGGCGATAGGGCGGACGATCTCATTCATGCGGCCATTTCTACGCCGCCCGCGGCCGGGGTCAAGGGGAGGGGACTTGCCCTAGTAACACGGTCCCGTGAGGCCGAGCACTTCCATCAGCACGGCATACTGGTTACCGCTCTTCACCAGTTTCGCCCCGTAGCGGGCGATAAGCTCATGGCGCCGCTCTGGGTTATCCGTGGCGGCCAGCGCCCCCCAGATGGCGGCCAGCGCTTCCGTCGTCTCGCGGGCCGCTCGCAGCGATGCCGGGTCGGCAATGGCGCGGGCAATATCGAGCTGGGAAACGCGGCCGACGCCATTGACCGTCCGGGCTCCGGCATTGACGTAGCCCTTGGGCAGATCGCCCTTGAGATTGGTGACCGTCTTGTACTGGATGCAGTCGAAAATCTGGTCCACCGCCTGCTTGGCGCCCTCGACCCGCGACAGATGCTCGGTATCGGCGGCGGCATGGGGCAGAAGCTCAAGCTTGCCCCTGTGGCGTTTCTCGATCTCGAGATAGGGCACCATGGGGCCGGAGAGCGCGGCCGTCTTTGCGTCCTTGAACAGGTCGGCGTCGATTGCCGCGTAACGTACCTTGCCGCTGGTAAGGGCGGCATCGAGAGCTCCAGCATCAACCGCCTCGCCGCGATCATAGTTGATGACCACCGCGCCGTCGTTCATGACACTGAGCACCGAGGCGCCGACGACGCCGGCATTGGCGAATGTGCCGGTCGCCGCGTTGAAGGTGCCGAGCCCGGTATGCGGGCTGATGACATCGGCGCCCTTGGCGGCGGCCTCAGCCGTATCGGCATATTCGAAGCCTTCCGACTCGATCCATTCCTTGTGGCGGGGTCTGGCATAGATCGTCACCCGCATGCCGAAGGCCTTGGCGAGCTTGGCCAGCTCGCGGCCGATATTGCCGTAGCCGATGATCGCCATCTTCCTGCCTTCGAGCTTCTCGGTCGGAAACTCGCGCAGGTTCTTGCCGGTATCGAAGTCGCCGGCCACCACGCGCCAGTGCAATTCGTCGACCGGCAGGTCCGGCATTACCTTGAGCAGCGCCTTCATCGCCATTTGCGCCGTGGCGCGGCTGTTGAAGCCCGGTGTGTTCATCAAGGGCGCCTCGCCGCCCTCGCCATTGCCGCCGCCCCAGGAAGCCGAACCCATATTGCCGGTGCCGGCGCCGATGCGCACCCCGCCCAGCCTGAAGACCGAAGCCTTGGGCAGGTAGGTGGCGGCCACGATCACCGCGTCATACTGGCCCTTGTCGGTTACGGTGAGGATTTCCGCCTCGGTGGAGAGATCGGGTTGATAGAAGAAATGGATCTTGCCCTTGGCGAGCTTCGCCTCATTGGCGATGGGACTTTCATGAAACACGCCGCCCTTGGCCTCGATATGGGCGCGAACCTCGCTGTGATCGGGCTCGCCCTTAGCATCGAATTTGAGGCCGATGAGATCGGCCACCAGAACCTTGTAGGCGCGGTTCGGATCGTCTTGGCGGCTGCGGGTGCCGCTTGCGGCGGAAGCCGGAAACATCTCGCCGAGCTTGGCGAGTTCTTCCTCGATCACCACGATCTTGGCCCGCAAATAGGCATATTTGAGGTTGTCGAGCAGGGCGGTGATGTCGTCGGGCGCGCGGATGCCGCCGACCCAGGCGCGATAGTCGCCGGGAGTTCCGGGAAAGGCGTTAACATAGCGCGCCACATCGAGGCCGCGCTCGTGCCCACCATTGGGATGGGTCGAGCCTTCATAGCCGAGCAGCTGTTTCGAACGCGCGATGATCCGGGCATGGAGTGCCGGATCGATGATATCGGCATCCTTGACCTTGAGCAGGGTGACGGCGGCGCCGCGGCGCTCCGGTTCGGTAACGCCGAGTTCGAACAGGGGATGCGCCGCCACCCACTCGTTGATCGCCTCGCGATTGGCCTTGGAGCGCCGGTTAAGCTCGGCGACCGGACCGATGCGGCGTTCCGAGCGCAACAGACCGAAGGTTGTCTCGGCGAAGGCCAGCGTCGAATAGGTGTTGATGACACCGCCCAGCATCTTGTCCTGGGCGGGATCGTAGATCGGTCCGACATTCACGGTGCGCTCGCCGGTGAGCGGCCGCTTCGGATCGACCGGAGCGGCGATCTTGAGCTGGCGCGGAATGGCCCAGGACAGTTCCTTCTGGTTCTTCTCGATCAGCGCCAGCGCATGCGGGGTGAAGGAGGCGACATAATAGCCGGAAATTCCGCCGATCGCCTTCTGGAACGGCATGAACATGCAGCACTTCGCCATGGTTTCACGCACCGTAGCCTCCGCCCATGGCATGGCGCCAAGCATCGAGGTGGCGTCGAGCACGGCGTGATGCTCGGCCGGGTTGCGCCCGATCCATTCAAGCAGATTGCCGATCTCGGCTTCCGTGTAGGTGGTGGCGCCGGTTGTCTCATGACCGACGCCGAAGAACAACTTGATGCCCATGTTCTCGAGCTTGTCGGCGGGCGGGATTGCGCCCTCCGCCGCGCCGAAATGGATGCGGGACTGGTCGCCGTTGCGGGCAAAGCGCTGCAGCTCGATGAGTTGCGCGCCCCAGGACTGGCGGAAGAAGCCGGAAGCCTTGGCGGCATCCGACTCGGGCGCGGGCGTGTCGACATAGACATGCTGGGCCTTGTCGGACGTGCACATCATGTGCAGGGCGCAGACCGTGAAGCCCGAGTGCCCGCCGCCCAGCCCGACCGCCATCTTGTTCGCCTTGGGGAACTCGAAATAGCGGTGAATCTCCCGCATCATGTCGAGGAGGAATTTGTCGGCGGGATAGCCGCGGTGCATGCTGCGGCCGATCTCGGCCGAAGTGAAGGCGCCGATGTCGCGGCCCATGTCGTCGAGCTTGCGGTAATTCTTTTCCAGCCAGGCGTCGAATTCGAAGCGCAACAGCCGCGCCTCCACCTCGTCGGCCGTCGCATCGGTGATCGGTCCCACGCCGAAGAAGGGGTTGGTCGTCCGCTTCGGCGGACCCGCCAGAGTCGCCTCGATGGCCGCCAGCCGCTGCCTCTTTAGCTCTCCGATAGCCATCATGCGCGCAATCCCCCAAGTCTTTGTTGCCGCCCGGATATATTGGCAATTGCCGGGCGCCAGGCTGCCGGATGCGGCACAAAGTTCTGCATTCGCGTCCTGATGACCCAGACTTCAGGCGGTTGCCTGCTTGAGGAGCCAATCCTTGAAAGTTGCGATTGCCGCAGCATGACGGTGTTGGGCGTCCTCGGGCTCGATCAGGTAATAGACCAGATCGTTGTTGACCCTTGATGTCGAAGAGCTGGACCAGACGGCCAGATGCAATGCCCTGGCCGGCCAGCGCAGCAGATTGAAGTCCTCGAAAATCGGACCCGGCGATGGGCCGGCATATTTGAGCCCGGCGGCCCGCATCCAGCTTGACCACGGATATCTCATGAGAATAACTCATGCATTATCTGAACGATCATCCTTTGACACAAGCCCTTTCTCACGAAACAAGTAAGCTATTCTTCAGACGGAGTTTATCCACCATGTCCGCCCTCGAACGCCCCAGCCAGGTTGACTATCGCAGCAACGGCAAAAAGCCCAAGCCCACCTTCTCGGCCGCCGAACTGCAGCGCCGCCAGGACAATATCCGCGGCTGGATGGCCAAGAGCAATGTCGATGCCTGCCTGTTCACTTCCTATCACAACATCTGCTACCTCTCCGACTTCCTCTATTGCTATTTCGGCCGCAAATATGGGCTGGTGATTACCCAGAAGGGCGCCACATCGGTGACGGCGGCGATCGACGGCGGTCAGCCGGCCAGGCGCACCTTCGGCGATAATGTCACCTACACCGACTGGTCGAAGGACAATTATTTCCATGCGGTCAAAGGCCTGACCAAGGGCGCCAAGCGCATCGGCATCGAGTTCGATCACGCCAGCATCGATTTTCGTAAAGCGCTGCAGGACGCCATGCCGGGCGTGGAATTCGTGGATGTGGCGGCACCCTCCATGCGCATGCGCATGATCAAGTCGGCCGAGGAGATCAGGCACATCACCAAGATGGCGAAGATCGCCGACATCGGCGGCGCGGCGGTGGTCGAGGCGGTGGCAGCCGGCGTTGCCGAGCATGAAGTGGCGCTGCATTCGACTCAGGCCATGGTGCGCGAGATCGCCAAGGTCTGGCCGCACGCCGAGCTCATGGACACCTGGACCTGGTTCCAGTCGGGGATCAACACCGACGGCGCCCACAATCCAGTGACCAGCCGCAAGATCGGAAGGGGCGACATCCTCAGCCTCAACTGCTTCCCGATGGTTGCGGGCTACTACGTGGCGCTCGAGCGCACCCTGTTTGCCGAGACCGCCTCGAAGCAGCATATCCGGCTGTGGGAGATCAATTGCCATGTCCATGACGAAGGCAAGAAGCTCATGGTTCCCGGCAGAAAGTGTTCGGAGATCGCCAAGGCGCTGAATGACATCTACGCCAGCCACGATCTGCTCAAGTACCGCACCTTCGGCTACGGCCACTCTTTTGGCGTGCTCTGCCATTATTACGGCCGCGAGGGCGGACTTGAACTGCGCGAAGACTGCGACACGGTATTGGAGCCAGGCATGGTCGTCTCCATGGAGCCGATGATCATGATTCCCGAGGGCCAGAAGGGCGCCGGCGGCTACCGCGAGCACGATATTCTGGTGATCACCGAAAAGGGCAACCGGAACATCACCGGCTTCCCCTACGGCCCCGAGCACCTCATCGTGAAAGCGGGCGGCAAGCGCAAACCCGCGAAAAAGAAGCGCTGACAAGGCGCTTCCCTCGCGCAGGCTTGCACCATATGATGCCGGGTAAAATGGCGATTGGATCATCGGGTGAGGCGTTAGGGGAATGAGCAGCAAGTCCGCGGCGGGCGAAGCCATGGTGCGCTTCGCCAATGTGCAGAAGAGCTATGATGGCGAAACCCTCGTCGTCAAGAATCTGGACCTCGACATTGCCAAGGGCGAGTTCCTGACCATGCTGGGGCCGTCGGGCTCCGGCAAGACCACGACCTTGATGATGCTGGCGGGCTTCGAGCCCGCCACCCACGGCGAGATCTATCTCAAGGGGCAGCCGATCAACAACGTGCCGCCGCACAAGCGCGGCATCGGCATGGTATTCCAGAACTATGCGCTCTTCCCGCACATGACGGTGAACGAGAATCTTGCCTTCCCGCTCCAGGTCCGCAATATCGGCAAGGCCGAGGTCGAGGACCGGGTGAAGAAGGTGCTCAAGATGGTGGAACTCCCCAATATGGGCAACCGCCGTCCCGGCCAGCTTTCCGGCGGCCAGCAGCAGCGCATCGCCGTCGCCCGCGCCCTGGTGTTCGAGCCCGATCTTGTCCTAATGGACGAGCCGCTCGGCGCCCTTGACAAGCAACTGCGCGAGCAGATGCAATACGAAATCAAACACATTCACGACCGGCTCGGCGTCACCGTCGTCTATGTGACGCACGACCAGTCGGAAGCGCTCACCATGTCGAATCGCATCGCCGTGTTCAACGACGGCGTGGTGCAGCAACTCTCCTCGCCGGACGAGCTCTACGAGCGGCCGCAGAACTCCTTCGTCGCCCAGTTCATCGGCGAGAACAACAAGCTGAAGGGCACCATCGCCGAGATCGGCAAGGACAGGATCGCCACCGTAAGGCTCGATTCGGGCGATGTGGTGAAGGCGCTGGCCGTCAATGCCGGCAACAAGGGCGACCGTACGCTCTTGTCGCTGCGACCCGAGCGGGTCGACATCAACCCCTCCGCCAAGACCGCCGATGTCGTTCTGAAGGGCCGGATCGCCGAACTGATCTATCTCGGCGACCACATCCGCGCCCGCCTCGAGGTGGCCGGCCACAACAATTTCATCGTAAAAGTGCCGAACAAGGCCGGTAGCGACGCGATTGCCGAAGGAAAAGACGTTAAGGTCGGCTGGCTCGCCAAGGACTGCCGGGCGCTGGATTACATCGAACTGCAACATTAGCGAAAGGGAGAGGCATCATGCGGCGCGGGACTTTCAGGCTCGCGCGCCTTGCTGCGGCGCTTCTCGGTCTCGCGGTCCTCGCTTCACCGGCTCCGCGAACCCGCGCCGCGGAGGCGGACGTCGATCTGGCACTTGTCCTGGCGATTGATTGTTCCTTCAGTGTCGATGCCAGTGAATTCCGCCTGCAGATGGAAGGCCTCGGCCGCGCCTTCATGCGCGACGACGTCAAGGCCGCGATCCGCAAGGGCGACAGGCAGCGCATCGCCGTTGCCGCCATGCAGTGGTCCGACGAAACCAACCAGATGGTGGTGCTGCCCTGGACGATTATTGCCGGTGATGCCGATGCCGATGAGGTCGGCGCCGTTCTGGCGCGCATGCCACGGCGGCTGGCGGAGGGTGGAACCTCGATCTCGACGGCACTCACCTATGGCGCGGCCCTGTTCGCGGCGGCGCCGTCGGCCGGCCGCCGCGTCATCGACGTGTCCTCCGATGGCCGCAACAATATCGGACCGCCGGTCAACGCCGCCCGCGACCGCATCGTGGCGCAAGGCATCACCATCAATGCGCTGGCCATCCTCAACGAATGGCCGACGCTCGATGTCTATTTTGAAATGCAGGTGGCGGGCGGGCAGGCGCATTTCGTCATCCCGGCAAATGACTATGATGCCTATGCCGAGGCGATCTACCGCAAGCTGCTCCGCGAAATCACCGGACCCGGCATATCCTAGAATGCGGGAAGGCCCTGCGCTATTAACCTCCCGGTCAAGGGCATGCCTGCAACCGGCCGGGATGTGATAGAGGCGAGCGCGTGAGCGAAGAAAATTTCAAAGTTGTCCGCTGGCTGATCGATGCGATCATCCAGGAGCTGGAAAAACGCGGCGGCGAAGGTACGGCGCACACCCTCGGCCGGTTGGCGCAGCAGGACATCGGCGCCGCACAATTCCGCGAGCCGGTACCGCGCCGCCAGCCGGTCTGCAACCATCTCGCCCAGTGCATCGCGGAGACCATGCTGGTCGATGCCAATCTCGCCGCGGCGCTGGCCGCCGTCGAGGACCGGCTCAACTGGTGCCTGTCGGTGGGTTACAGCGACGCGCTACTGGGCGCGGGCTTCATGGCCAACTACGGCTGGTGTGAAATCGTCGGCTCCAACGGATTTTTTCCCGGCGCCGATTTTCGACTCGGGCTGCTGCTCCTGGGCCCCAATCTCCACTACAAGGACCACTACCACCCGGCACCTGAACTCTATTGGCCGCTGACCGGACCTTCGGACTGGAAGCGCGGAGCGGGAGGTTATGAATCCCGGAGTGCCGGCGAGATCATCTGGCACAAGCCGTTCGTCATGCACGCAACCAAAACCCTCGATACGCCTCTCCTCGCGGTTTGGAACTGGACCGAGGATACAGCGTCACCGGTCAAGCTCGCCGGCTAATATCCCGGCGGCGGCACGAAGGCGGCATAGTCGCGCTCGATCAATTCGGCGAAACGGATCGAGCTGTAATCGCCATATTGCCGGGTGACGATCTGCACACCCGATGGCAGGCCCTGCGGCGTGAGCCCGATGGGAGCGATGGTCGACGGCAGATAGAAACCGCCGGAATAGCCGGCCCAGAATAGTTGATCGGTGGTCGGCACCTTCTTGCCATTGACCGCGATGGTCCGCTCATGCCGCTCGCCCACATGATCGTGCGGGAAGGCGGCCGATGCCGCGGCCGGGCACAGTAGCACGTCCCAGTCCTCGAAAAAGGCCTCCCACAGCAGGCGCATCTGGTGGCGGCGCTCGTTCGCCATCAGCCATGCGCGGTGCGGCATCACATAGGCGCGCAGCATTTGCGCGTAGTAGCCGCGGTCATCGGGCGCGAATGCCTCGACCTTGGCGGCATTGGCGGCGAATTCCTCCTCCGTCTGCCGCCGGCTCGTCGCCGAGCGCAGCAGCGCGATATAGACGTCCATCGCTTCGCGCGTCGAGAACTGCGGCCGCGCCGTCATCGACAACTTCTTCACTTTCTTCGCCAGAAACTGCGCCAGCTTCGCGATCAGCTCCTGCACCGGCCGGTCGACTTCGCTGACCGGATCGGTCAGCATGACGGCGACGCGAAAGTCCTTGAAGGATTTCTGCCGCGCCGGGGGCAGATGAAAACTGAACCCCCGCGCCTCCGCGCCGTCGCTGCCGGCCAGAAGTTTCATCATCGCCGCCAGATCGCGCGCCGAACGCGCCAGCGGCCCCGCGACGGCAATGTCGGATGGCTGCACGATGCCGGGCGGGAAATGGCCGCGATAGGGAACCACGCCATATGTCGGCTTATGGCCGTAAACGCCGCAATAATGCGCCGGGTTGCGGATCGAGGCGCCGATGTCGGAGCCGATTTCGAGGGCGCTCATGCCGCTCGCCAGTGCCGCCGCCGAGCCGCCGGAAGAACCGCCCGGCGAGCGCGTCACATCCCACGGATTGTTGGTCGTGCCGTAGATGTCGTTGTAGCTCTGCCAGTCGGCCAGCATCAGCGGCACGTTGGTCTTGCCATAGATGACCGCGCCGGCGCCGGTGAGGCGTTTGAGAGCCACGGCGTCGGTTGCGGCGATATTGTCCTTGAAGCGAGGCGCGCCCCAGGTTGACGGCGTGCCGGTCCAGTCGAAGGATTCCTTCGCCGTCATCGGTACACCATCGAAGGGACCGATCGGTTTTCCGGCCTTGAGACGCCGGTCGGCCGCGGCGGCGGCCCGGCGGGCGCGTTCGATGTCGGTGACGACGATGGCATTGAGCCTGTCGTTGTGCTTGGCGAATTGGTCAAGGCAGAGATCGAGCAGACCCCGGGCGGAAATCTTGCCGGCCCGTAGCAGCCGGGCAAGCTCGGTCGCGGGCCGCAGGACGAAAGGCAGTGGGGCCATGGAATCCTCCATTCGCAGGGAGACTAGCGGCGGCGTGCGGCACAGGGAAGCGGCTCGTTGCCGGAGACTTGCGCCGCCGCCGCGTGTAAACGAAGAGCATGAATCGGCGGCAACTCATCGGTGGATACGCTTTGGCCGCAGCAGGCGCCGCATTGTTCTCGTCGAAAGCCATTTTCATCAAGCTTGCCTATCTGGAGAAAGCCGACGCGGCCCTGATGCTGGCCTTGCGCATGGCTTTCGCATTGCCGGTCTTCGTGGCCGTCGGTCTGTTCGCCTGGCGGGCGCGGCAAGCGTCGGCCATGCCGCATCCGGGAGCCGCCATGGTGGTGCGCGCGCTGCTCACCGGCTTCATCGGCTATTACCTTGCCATGATCCTGGATTTCGAGGGCCTGGTCTTCATTTCCGCCCAACTCGAGCGGCTGGTGCTCTTCACCTATCCGGTGTTCGTAATGCTGCTGGGTGCCGCCTTCTTCGGCGGCCGCCTGAGCTGGCGCGGCCTCGTTTCGGCCGCCGTCACTTATCTCGGCCTTGCGGCGGTTTTTACCGCCGACCTTTCCGAATACGGAAGCGACGTCATCGACGGCACGCTCCTGGTGCTCGGTTCCGCCCTGGCATTCGCGGTCTATCAACTCCTTGCCAAGAACATCATTGCCGCCATCGGCAGCACCTTGTTTACCTCGCTGGCGCTTTCGGCCGCGGCGGTGGCGGGCATCGGTCATTACGCCGTGGTGAACGGCGGCTTCGGCTTCACCGCGTCGTGGAGCTTCATTCTGCTGGCCGCGGCCACCGGAATTTTCGCAACCGTCCTGCCGTCATTCTTTGTCAATGCCGGATTGGCCCGCATCGGCCCGCAATCGACCGCCATGATTTCGACCTTGTCGCCATTGCTGACCATTTATTTCGCCGTGATTCTGCTTGGCGAGCCTTTCACCTTGTTCGATGGCATCGGCACGAGTCTCGTGCTGGGCGGCATCGGCTTCTATACGTGGGGCGAGTTGCGCAAGCCCTCGGTTTGAATCTTCGGTTCAAGTCGCGGCCGGTGGCCGGACCCTTCGAGGCCCGGCTGCGCCGGGCGCCTCAGGGTGAGGGATGGTGAAGATTCACAATTGTCAAACAGCGGAAGGGCTTCGGCCATAGCTTCGCCCTTGGTGGAAGTGGCACATCCCACCTCCGGGGGGTCGTTCCTTCCCTTTTGGCAAAGAGAAGGGTTGCGCGGGCGCTGCCCTACGCGGTGTGCCGGTTCCGGTGGTCTGGAACCGGCGATGAGCGCAGAACCAGCGCCCACGCTTTCGCGGCGATTTCTGTCTCCGGTTCGCACTTCGGGCGGTTGCCTCGGAGGACAACTGGCCTAGCTGCCTTGCGGCGCCGGGATCGTAGTGTCCCGGGGTCTTACCGGAGGCTCCCGAGCGCCGAGGTCACGTAATTCCCCAGCCCGCGGGCGCCGCATCCACCCCATCTTTGATCATCGCCATGACCGAGACCCCTTCCGGAGTGGACGGGATAGGTGATATTATACTTGACATACCCAAATGGCTCCTTATATTGAATCTATAAGGGGTTAAGCCAATGTTGGACGCTGAAACCATCAAACTTAAAGCTCGGTTGTTGGCAATTGAGTTTTTCATCGCCAAGTTGTTTGTGGCGGTAACTATTCAGGTTTCAGAGAAGGACCTTGCCCGGCTGAAACAGAATCATATTGATGGTTTGGGGCATCAAACAATTCCCGGTCTAGATGCTGCAACTGCCGATCTATTAACCAGCGAGTTTGCTGACGCAGTAATGTCACTGTGGAATTTCGCAGAAGAAATTCGCAACAAGGATCATAAGCCATGAGTCCCGTCCTTTCTGACAAGCACTTTCACAACGAAGCCGCCGCCTATGCCTTTGTCGAGCGCAAGCTTTGGCCAAACGGCCCGATCTGCCCGCATTGCGGCGGTTTCGAACGGATCGGCCCAATGACCGGCAAGAGCACCCGCATTGGCGTCTACAAGTGCTACCAGTGCCGTAAGCCCTTCACCGTGAAGGTGGGGACCGTGTTCGAGTCCAGCCACGTCTCGCTTCGCCTGTGGCTTCAAGCCATGTTTCTCATGGCGTCGAGCAAAAAGGGTATCAGCTCTAACCAGCTTCACCGCATCTTGGGCGTCACTCTCAAGACCGCATGGTTCATGTCGCACCGCTTGCGCCTTGCCATGCAAGTTGCTGACCTTGAGCCAATGGGCGGAGCTGGTCAGATTGTCGAGGTGGATGAAACTTTTATTGGGCGGCTTGACGGTCAGCCCAAGGCAAGGGGCGGCGGATGGCACAAGAATATTGTGATGACCTTGGTTGAACGCAAAGGCCGCGCTCGTAGCTTCCATGTTGCTGGCACTACTCGTCATGAAGCGGAAACCGTCGTGCTCAAGAATGTGGACAAGAACTCGGCGATTATGACCGATGAAGCAAAATATTATCGTGCAGTTGGCAAGCAATTTGCCAGCCATGACGTGGTTAACCACAGCGCGGAAGAATACGTGCGGGGCAACGTTCACACCAATACCGTGGAAGGCTTTTATTCAATTTTTAAAAGAGGCATGAAAGGTATCTACCAACACTGTGGCGAGCGCCATCTGCATCGCTACCTTGCTGAGTTTGACTTCCGCTATTCCAATCGCGTTGCGATGGGCGTCAATGACGTGACCCGCACTGACCGCATGATCCGTGGTATCGTCGGCAAGCGCCTGACCTATCGAACAACTAACTGACGGAACCTATCCATATGGCCGAAAAGCCAAAGGCCAGAAGAACAAAGTTGACTGACAAGAAACAGTCCGAGCGGTTCATTCAGGCCGCTCGGAAGCTTGGGTGCGATGAAAGCGGAAAAAAATTCGAAGAAGCTCTCCGAAAGATATTGCCTAAGCGAAGCTCAGGTTGAACAGCGTGACATCGTATGGCTTAAGCTCAACGGTGATAATAACTCTGACTTGACGAAGATCGGCGTCTCCTTTGTTCAACGGCGGGTCCAACAGAGTATCGGTCTCAACCGCTAACTGCGTTACCAACTTGTCATCTTCCAAGAGACAGAAAAACGGGTCCTCTCCTTGATCCGGCTTCTCATTGCCTCGCAACTCCTGACCATTCCTGGGCCGACGAAGGGCATCGATTAGCGTCTTAATGCGATTGTCCAAGTCGCCCGCACCGATCACGTTTCCAGGAATGTCCCGCCGAAGAAACAAAATGTCCAGCGAACAGAGCAGGGAAATTCCATCCCTGACCAATGGCACAAATCTGTAGCCGTTTTCGACGTAGTTTCCAGCCACCCATTCGACCATTGGGATTTTCTTGTCTTCGCTCCAAATACTATCAGCATAATCGACCGGCCGCTGATTGGGGTGTCGTGGCCGCGAGTCCATTCTATGTTCCCTGAGAAATTTGTTCGTTTCCCAAAGATATTTTAGCTGCTTATGAAACGCCTTTCGGATTGATTGTTTATGCTCAGCCATCTTGTCAGATTGACCATTCAACGGGTCTCTTTGACTGGCCTTAAGCTCCCCCTCATAAACAAGTCGGAAGCGCATGATAGGGTCCTCCTCAAAAGGTCTGTCCTCCAAAGAACCAAGAAGGACGATTCGGGACCCATGTTTTTTAGCATGTTTCGAAACGATTGGGTACGTCACGTATAATATCCCCACGGGACAAGAAGAACATAGTAGGAACGAATTGTCAAGGGGGTCTAGGAAAAAAAGTTGTCGGGTGGGGAACGGCCGCCAACGGTCTCAGCTGACGCTGTCCGGCAGGGTTTCCTTGCGCTTGGCCATATAGGCCAGAAGCTGCTCGTCGAGGCCGGGATCGAGGGCGGGGGCTTCGTATTCGCGCAGCATCTTCTTCCACTGGTCGTTGGCGCGCGACACCGCATCCTTCTCGCCGCCGTCGCGCCACTGCTCGAAGGAATTATTGTCGGCGATCTGCGAACGCCAGAAGGCGTTCTCGAAATTGGCCCTGGTGTGGGCGCAGCCGAGAAAATGCGATCCCGGGCCCACTTCCTCGATGGCGTCGAGGGCCTGGCCATTTTCCGAGAAATCGACGCCCTCGGCGAAGCGCTGAAACATGGTGAGCTGGTCGGCGTCGATGATGAACTTTTCATAGCCCGAAACCAGGCCGCCTTCCAGCCAGCCCGCCGCATGCAGGCAGAAATTGACCCCGCCCAGCAGCGTCGGCCACAGCGTATTGGCACTCTCATGCGCGGCTTGCGCATCGGGCAGCTTCGAGGCGCAAAGCCCGCCGCCCGAGCGGAAGGGAACGCCGAGGCGGCGCGCCAGCTGTGCCGCGCCGAAGAGAACATGGGCGGGCTCCGGCGTGCCGAAGGTGGGGGCACCCGACTGCATCGAGATCGACGAAGCGAAGGTGCCGAACACCACCGGCGCGCCCGGCCGGCACAACTGGGCGAAAGCCATGCCGGCGGAAGCTTCCGCCAGAATCTGGGTGAGGGTGCCGACCGCGGTCACCGCCGACATGGCCCCCGACAGGATGAAGGGCGAGATCACCGTTGCCTGATTGGCGCGGGCATAGACCTTGAGCGCCCCCACCATGGTGCCGTCGAAGACCAGCGGCGAATTGGCATTGATCAGGTTGATCAGCACGCAGTTGTTGTCGACGAAATCGCCGCCAAAAACCATTTTCGCCATGGCGACCGAATCTTCGGCGCGCTCGGGCGCGGTGACCGAGCCCATGAAGGGTTTGTCGGAATATTTGATGTGGGCATAGACCATGTCGAGATGGCGCTTGGCCACCGGAATATCGACCGGCTCGCACACCGTGCCGCCGGAATGATGCAGCGACGGCGACATGTAGGCGAGCTTCACGAAATTGCGGAAGTCCTCGATCGTGGCATAGCGGCGGCCTTCGTCGAGATTGCGGATGAAGGGCGGGCCGTAGACCGGCGCGAAGACGGTGTTGTTGCCGCCCACCGTGACGGTGTTGGCGGGGTTGCGGGCGAACTGCTCGAATTGGCGCGGCGCCGTCGCCATCAGCGAGCCCACCAGGCCCTTGGGAAAACGCACCCGGTCGCCCTTCACATCGGCGCCGGCCGCCTTCCACATGGCCAGTGCCTCGGCATCGTCGCGGAAATCGACTCCGATCTCCCGCAGCACCCGTTCGGCGTTATGCTCGATCAGTTCGAGCTGGTCGCCGGAAAACGGCTCGTAGAGCTTGATCTTGCGGCGGATGAAGCCTTTCTGGTGCACCGCCGTCGAGGTGCGGGCGGCGCGGCGGGCGTCGGCGCCGCCACGGGCGCGGCGGCTGCCGCCGGTGGATGCGGGCTGAAGATCGGTCATGGCTCTCGCTTCTGTTGAGAAAGTCTCACCTGGCGCGTGTTCTACGCTCAACAGAAGGGCCGGGCAGGGAAGGAAACGTCAGCCGATGGGCGGGAAACGACGCATCAGAATGCGACCCGCAACCGCTCCAGCCCATGGAAATGATAGGTGTCGCGATAGCGGGGCGTCTCGGCCAGGGCGAGTTTTGGCAGGCGCTGGAAGAGGAGGGGCAGGGCCACCTGCATTTCGAGCCGGGCCAGGGGCGCGCCGATGCAGAAGTGAATGCCGGCGCCGAAGCTCACATGCGGATTGGGATCGCGGGCGGGCTCGAAGCGGTCGGGCTCGGCGAAGCGGGCCGGATCGCGATTGGCCGCACCCAGCATCAGGCCCACTTCCTCGCCCTTGGCGAGGCGGATTCCGCCATATTCGAGGTCTTCGAGCGCATAGCGGGTGAAGAGATGCAAGGGCGCATCGTAGCGCAGCAGCTCCTCGATGTGGCCGCCGGAGATCGCGTCGCGAATGCCGAGTTCAAGGAGCGCCTTCACGCCATTGCCGATGGCATGGACGGTCGCCTCGTGGCCGGCATTGAGCAACAGCACCGCGGTGGTGACGAGCTCGTCTTCCGTAAGCTTGTTGCCCTGTTCCTCGGCGCGGATCAATTCCGACAAGAGATCGTCGCGCGGCGCCTTGCGCCGTTCCTTGATGTAGCCGCGCATGAAATCGCTAAACGCGATGGCGGCGGCGACCGCGGCATGTTCCACCGCGCCATCGCGCCGCGCCTGATACATGGCCACCATGTCATGCGACCAGGCGAGCAATTGCTGGGCCATGTCATCCGGCACGCCGAGCAGATCGCAGATCACGATGACCGGAATGGGAGTGGCGAATTCGGTCAGCAGATCGGCTTCGCCCTTCGTCTCAAATCCGTCGATCAAGCCATTGGAAAGACTCCATATCGCCGGGCGCAAACGCTCCACCTGGCGGGACAGGAAGGAGCGGTTGACGAGGCCACGGAGCCTTGTGTGAACCGGTGGTTCGAGTTCGAGAAGCGAATGCCGCTCGAAATCAAAGAAGGGCGTGAGATGCGAAGGCGTCTCGGGCCAGCCCAGTTCCTCGCGGCTGGCCACATGCAGGATCTGCCGGCCGAAGCGGCGGTCGCGCAGCAACGCATTGACGTCTTCGTGGCGGGCGAAGCACCAGTAACCATATTGCTCCCACTTGAACACCGGGAGCTTGGCCCGGATCGCGCGATAGGTGGGATAGGGATCGCCATAGAATTGCGGCTCGCGCGGGTCGAGGTCGACGGAACGTGTGTTGGAATCGATCTTCATGGCGGGTAGCCTAGCAAAGATGAAAGCCAATGAAACCGCCGTTCGCGCCGAATTCATCGTTCTGGTCGCGCTCCTCACCGCCATGGTGGCGATGTCGATCGACGCCATGCTGCCGGCGCTGGGCGAGATCGCGCGCGATCTGGGGGCGGCTCGCTCCAATGACCGCCAGCTCGTGCTCACCGTGTTTTTCGCCGGCATGACGGTGGGCACCCTCGTCTATGGCCCGGTCTCCGACAGTTTCGGCCGCAAGCCCACGATCTTCGGCGGCCTGGCGATCTATGCGGCGGGTGCCTTGATCTGCCTGTTCGCCACATCTTTCCCGGTGCTGCTGGCGGGCCGGGTCTTGCAGGGGCTGGGGGCCGCGGGCCCGCGCGTCGTTTCGCTCGCCATGGTACGCGACGGCAGTTCCGGAGCCGCCATGGCGCGGGTCATGTCCTTCGTCATGTCGGTGTTCATGCTGGTGCCGATCCTGGCGCCGACGATCGGCCAGGCGGTGCTGCTGGTGGCGGGCTGGCGCTGGATCTTCGCAGGCTTCCTCGCCATGGCGGCGGTCGCCGCCATCTGGCTGGCGCTACGCCAGGCGGAAACCCTGCCGCGCGACCGGCGCCTGCCGTTTTCGCCCAAGAGCATCTGGCAGGGAATTGTCGAGGTCGTGACCACGCCCGTGACCTTCGCCTACACCCTCGCCGTGGGCGCGACCTTCGGCTCCTTCATCACCTATCTTGCCACTTCGCAGCAGATCTTCGCCGATCAATATGGTCAGGGGAAACTCTTCGCCGTGTGGTTCGGCGTGCTGGCCGTGGGGATTTCCTTCGCCATGATGCTGAATGCCCGGCTGGTCATGCGCTATGGCATGCGGGCGCTTTCAAAGTGGGCTCTCAGGCTAAGCCTCGCGCTGTCGCTCGGTTTTCTGGTTGTGTCCGTGGCAGCGGGCGGTCATCCGCCGCTGTGGTCGCTCGGGGCCTGGCTCGCCGCCACCTTCTTCTGCAGCGGCATCCTGTTCGGCAACTACAACGCCATCGCCATGGAACCCATGGGCCGCATCGCCGGGATTGCCGCCGCGGTCACCGGTTCGCTGTCCTCGGCCGTGGCGCTGGGCATCGGCGCGGCCATCGGCCTTCTCTATGACGGCACGGTGATCCCGCTGGTGGCCGCATTTGCCGGTTGCGGCCTCGCCGCGTTCCTGCTGACCGAGTGGGTGGAGAGGCGGCGGGGGTGAAAAATCCGATCCTTGCCGATGCCGCCCCACTTCTGTTAGGCAGCAACCGTGTCCAGACATTATTCCGTACTTGCCCTTGCCCGTCACGCGCTGCAACCGGACCTGCCCTGGCCGCGGGCCTGGCGCGCGCCCGCGCCGAAGAAATCCTATGACGCGGTCATTGTCGGCGGCGGCGGCCACGGCCTGGCGACCGCCTATTATCTGGCGAAGAACCACGGCATCGGGAACGTCGCGGTGCTGGAGCGCTCCTACATCGGCTCCGGCAATGTCGGGCGCAACACCACGCTGATCCGCTCCAATTACGTGATCGACGGCAATACCCAGTTCTTCGAGCATTCGATGCGGCTGTGGGAGGGCCTCTCGCACGAGCTTAATTTCAACTGCATGGTGTCGCAGCGCGGCCAGATCGTGCTGGCGGTCAATCCGGTCCAGCTCGATACCTTTGCCCGCCGCGGCAACATCATGCGCCTCAACGGCATCGACGCCGAGCTGCTCGACTGCGGCGAGGTGATGAAGCTCTTGCCCTATCTCGATTATTCCAAGGAGGCGCGCTGGCCGATCTGGGGCGGAATTTTGCAGGGCCGCGCCGGCACCGTGCGCCATGACGCGGTGGCCTGGGGCTATGCCCGCGCCGCCGATGGACACGGTATCGACATCGTCGAGAATTGCGAGGTGACGGGATTTGTGATCGAGGCGGGCAAGGCGGTGGCGGTCGAGACTTCGCTGGGCCGCATCGATGCCGGCAAGATCGGCATCGCGGTGGCCGGCCACACCTCCCATGTCGCGAAGATGGCGGGGCTCAGGCTGCCGGTCGAGAGCCATATTTTGCAGGCCTTCGTCACCGAGCCGGTCAAGCCCATCGTGCATCATGTGGTGTCCTGGGGGGCGGAGCTTTTCTATCTGTCGCAATCCGACAAGGGCGGGCTGGTCTTCGGCGGCCACATCGACGGCTTCAACACCTATACCCAGCGCGGCCAGTTCGCCAGGATCCAGAGCGTCGCCGAATGCGCCGTATCGCTGATGCCCTTCATGTCCAGGCTGCGCCTCTTGCGCCACTGGGGCGGCATTCAGGACATGACGCCGGACGGCAGTCCCTTCATCTGCCGGACGCCGATCGCCAATCTCTATCTCAATGGCGGCTGGTGCTATCAGGGCTTCAAGGCGACGCCGGCGTCAGGCTGGACCTTCGCCCACACCATCGCTCACGATCAAGAGCACGAATTGAACCGCCGCTACTCTCTCGACCGTTTCGAGACGGGCGGCGAACTCGACGACTACGGCATCGGCAACTGGACCTACAAGCAATGAGATTGCCCTGTCCCCATTGCGGCGAGCGCGACTATTCCGAGTTCCGCTATGGCGGCGATGCCGGAAAGCAACGCCCGGCCCATGGCACCGGCGATGCCAAGGCGTGGCATGATTATTATTTCCTCTTCGACAATCCGAAAGGTCCGCATGACGAGTATTGGCAGCATGTGCTGGGCTGCCGCCGCTGGTTCAAGCTGACGCGCAACACCGCGACCAACGAGGTGGGGGAGGCATCGTGACCGCATTCCGCCGCCTGGCGCAAGGAGGCCGCATCGACCGCGCCGCGCCGTTGCGCTTCACGCTCGACGGCAAGCGGCACACGGGCTTTGCCGGCGACACGCTGGCCTCGGCGTTGCTGGCCGCCAATGTGACGCTGGTGGGCCGCAGTTTCAAATATCACCGGCCGCGCGGCTTTCTGGCCGCCGGCGTCGAGGAGCCGAACGGGTTGTTCACGCTTGGCGCGGACGGCGAGACCGAGCCCAATATTCCGGGAACCATGGTGGATGTGGTCGAGGGTCTCGCGGCGCGCAGCCAGAATGCCTGGCCTTCGCCTGGGTTCGATCTGATGGCGGTTACTTCGCTGGCCGCGCCGTTTTTCCAGGCGGGCTTCTATTACAAGACCTTCATGGGCCCGACCAAGGGCGCCTGGATGTTCTATGAGCCCGTGATCCGCCGCGCCGCGGGATTGGGGGCGGGGACATATCGGCGCGATCCCGCCCGTTACGAGAGCGCCCACGAATTCTGCGATGTGCTGGTGGTGGGATCGGGACCGGCGGGCCTTGCCGCGGCACTGGCGGCGGGCCGCTCGGGTGCGCGCGTGGTGCTGGCCGAGCAGGATTCGCTCCTGGGCGGCAGCCTGCTCTCGGAACCGGCCGAGACCCATGAGGCCTGGCGGGCTTCGGCCCTTGCCGAGCTTGAAACGCTGGGCACCGTGAAGCTGCGTGCCCGCACCACGGCGCAGGGCCTTTATGACGGCAATCTCGCCGTGCTGGCCGAGCGCCGCGAGCATCTCAATCCCGATCCCGGCAAGGGCGAGGCGCGGCAGGTCACGATATTGCTCCGGGCACGGACGATTGTGCTGGCGGCGGGCGCCCTGGAGCGGCCGCTGATCTTTTCCAACAACGACCGGCCGGGTGTCATGCTGGCCTCCGCCGTGCGCGGCTATGTCAACCGCTTCGCCGTGGCGCCGGAGCGGCGCGCGGCGATCGTCACCAACAACGACACGGCCTATGCGGCGGGCTTCGATCTGGCCAAGGCGGGCATTGCCGTCACCATCGCCGATCATCGCGCAACCATCGCGCCGGAGCTCCTCAGCCGGGCGGCGAGCCTCGGCATGGCGATTTTTCCGGCGACCGGCGTTGCCGATGTGGAGGGCACGAAATCGCTGGCGCGGGTGAGACTCGCCGGCGCCCATGCCGCTTCGGTTGACTGCGACGTGCTCGCCATGTCGGGCGGCTGGTCGCCGGTGGTGCATCTCACCTCCCATGGCGGCATCAGGCCCCGCTATGACGAGAAGATCGCGGGCTTCGTGCCCGGCGGCTTCGCGCCATCGCATTTCGGCGCCGGCGCCATGATGGGCACGTTCGGCTTGGCCGCCGCAATAGCCGAAGGTGCGGCGGCGGGCCGCATGGCTGCGGCGGCCGCGGGCTTCGACAAGAAAACCAAGCCGGTCGCGGCGCCGGATGCCGTGGGCGAGCGTTCCTATTCCATTTTGCCCGTGTGGGCGCCGCCCGTCAAAGGCAAGGGCAAGGCTTTCGTCGATTTCCAGACCGATGTGACGGTGACGGATATCGAGACCGCGCATCAGGAGGGCTACCAGTCGGTCGAGCATCTGAAACGCTACACGACGCTGGGCATGGGCACCGATCAGGGCAAGACCTCCAACATCAATGCGATTGCCTTGATGGCGGGCCACCGCGATCTGCCGCTCGCGGCCGCCGGCACCACCACCTTCCGGCCGCCCTATTCGGCGGTTGCCATGGGGGCGATCGCCGGCCGCGGCATCGGCCGTCACTTCCGCCCCACTCGCCTGTCGCCTTTGCATGACTGGCACAAGGCCAACGGCGCCACTTTCATCGAGGCGGGCCTGTGGCTGCGCGCCTGGTATTACGACTGGGCGGGACAATCGCCGGAGACCGCCTATGTCAAGGAAATGCAACTGGTGCGCCGGGGCGTCGGCCTCGCCGATGTCTCGACGCTGGGCAAGATCGATGTGCAGGGGCCCGACGCGGCGGAATTTCTTAACCGCGTCTATGTCAACGGCTTCGCCAAATTGCCGGTGGGCCGGGCGCGCTACGGCGTCATGCTCAACGATGACGGCGTGGTGCTCGACGACGGCACCACCACCAGGCTGGCCGACAATCACTATTACATGACCACCACCACCGCCCAGGCGGGCGAGGTCATGTCGTGGCTCGAATATCTGCTGGAGACCCAGTGGACCGGTCTCGATGTCCATGTTGCCTCGCTCACCGACGAATGGGCCGGCCTGGCGCTGTCGGGCCCGAAATCCCGCGAGGCCCTGCAGCTCGCCTTCCCCGCCGCCGATGTGTCGAATGAAAACCTGCCCTATATGGGTTGCCTCGACATTCTCCATGACGGCGCGCGGGTGAGGCTGTTGCGCCTCTCCTTCTCCGGCGAACTGGCTTACGAAATTCATCTGCCCGCCGATTATGCGATTTCCCTTTGGGAGCACATCCTGAAGGCGGCGGCCCCTCTCGGCATCAAGCCCTATGGCCTCGAGGCGCTGGCGAGCCTGCGCATCGAGAAGGGCCATGTGGCGGGGCTCGAACTCGATCACCGCAACACCCTCGACGATCTCGGCCTCGGCAGGATGGCGAGCCGGGACAAGCCCTATGTGGGCCGCGAACTGCGCTTCCGCGACAAGCTGCAGGCGGAGGACCGCTGGAGCCTGGTCGGCATCGAACTTCTGGAGCCGGACAAGAAGCTGCGCGGCGGCGCCATCCTGTTCGCGGCGGGCGAGCCGATCAAGGGCCATGGCCGCGGCTACATCACCTCGGTGACCTGGTCGACCGAACTCAACAAGTTCATCGCCCTCGGCCTCTATCGGGGTGGACTCAAACACGAGGGCGAGGATATCGTCTGCGCTTATCCCCTGAAGAACGAAGAGGTGCGGGCCCGCATCGTCTCGCCGCATTTCATCGACCGGCAAGGAGCCCGCCTCCATGCTTGAGCGGCTTTCGGCACTGGCGAGTGCGACGCCCTATCGCAGCGAGGTGCTGCAATTGGCCGAGCTGCGCGGTTTTTCGCTCGTTCAGGCGGCGGTTTTCACCAAGGCCGCCGAGAAGGAAATTGCGAATATTGCCGGCAAGTTGCCGGCAAGAGTTGGCATCGCGCTTGAAGCCAACGGCCGCACCCTGATGCGCACCGGCCCCAAACAGTTCTGGTTCATCGGAGCCGAAGACGACGACCTTGCCGAAAAGCTCACGGGACTTTGCACGGTCACACCCCTGTCGCACAGCCGCACTCGCATCTTCCTCGAAGGCGCGCCCGCCCGCGATATTCTCGCCAAGGGCATCCCGCTCGATTTTCACGAGTCCGCTTTCAAGCCGGGCATGTTCGCCATGACCGGCCTGCACCACACGCCGGTGCTCGTCCATTGCCTGAGCCGCGACCGCTTCGAACTCTACGCGCTCCGCACTTTCGCGTTGAGCGTCTGGGACTGGCTCACCGATGCGGCGCTGGAGTTTGCCGGCTAACGACCCCATCATCCGTCACCCCGGCGAAAGCCGGGGCCCATCTGTCCGCACGGTGGATCTGGAAATTTCCGTATCGGGTTTCCCGTGGGTCCCGGCTTTCGCCGGGATGACGGAATGAGTTACCCCCGCATCCGCTTGCCTTCCGGATCGAACGGCGGCTCGGTGATGATCGTGGCCTTGCGGTTTTCGCCGAAGATTTCGATCTCGAAGGCGCCCTGCGATGTATCGGAGGCGAGTTCCTTGGGCACAGAGCCCTGGGCCATGGACTTGTCGACGAAGTGGGCATAGCCGCCGGAGGTGACCCAGCCAATGACCTTGCCCTTGTGCCAGATGGGTTCGTCGCCCAGCACATCGGCATCACCGGCCTCGACCACCATCGACACGCGCCTGAGCTTGCCGCCACTGCGCTTTTCTTCCAGCGCCGCGTCGCAGCCGATGAAATCGTTCTTGGTCAAATCGACGCAACGGTCCAGGCCGGCC
>CAYOZR010000009.1:0-43242 GCA_964408555.1 uncultured Aestuariivirga sp. | reverse complement strand
ATGGGCTGGGACTCAAAGCCTATGGCATTTCCTTCCATGTCGGCTCGCAGCAGACGCGGCTTGCCGCCTGGGACGGCGCACTTGGCGAAGCCAAGGCGATCTTCGATGCGCTGGCCACGCGCGGCATTACCCTGTCGATGGTCAATCTCGGCGGCGGCTTCCCGGCGAAATATCTCAAACCCGTGCCGGGCACCGGCGCCTATGGCAATGCCATCCACGATGCCCTCACCAAGCATTTCGGCAACGCCATCCCCGAAACCATCATCGAGCCGGGCCGCGGCATGGTCGGCAGCGCCGGGGTGATCAAGGCGGAAGTCGTTCTGGTGGCGAAGAAGCACGCCAACGACAATGTGCGCTGGGTCTATCTCGACATCGGCAAGTTCGGCGGCCTGGCCGAGACCATGGAGGAGGCGATCCGCTATCCGCTGATCACCGCCAGGGACAAGGATGCCAAGGCGCCTTGCGTCGTCGCCGGGCCCACCTGCGATTCGGCCGACGTGCTCTACGAGAAGACGCCCTACGACCTGCCGGTGACGCTCACCGTCGGCGACGAGGTGCTGATCGGCTCGGCCGGGGCCTACACCACGACCTATGCGTCGGTGGCCTTCAACGGCTTCGCGCCGCTGCAGGCCTACGTCATCTGAAGCAGCCCCACCGTGGCATAACCCATGGAGGCCCACGATGGCCGCTATCCGCCCCGAGATTGAGTCCGATTACGCCGCCCGCGAGGCGGCTTAATCCGCCTTCCACGCCTTGGCGCGATTTACGGCTTCGGCGAAGCGCGCCTTGGCGGAGGGGTCGAGCACCTGGCCTGGCTCAATCACCCGGCGCGGCGGCGGCAAGGGCGGCAGGTCATCGCGCCCCAGACCGCGCATGGCCATGCGCGCGGTGCCGAGAGCGGTGAGATCGGTCGAGGACGGAACCAGTATGGTCTTGCCCAGCGCGCTTGCCAGGAAATCGAGGAAGTAGCCGTTCTTCGCCATGCCGCCGTCGACCGAAATGGCGCCACCCAGCGGCACAAGTTCGCTCATCGCGGCGATCACCTCGGCGGCGCGCAGCGCAATTCCCTCCAGGAGGCTCTGCATCAGATCCTGCGCCGTGGTGTCGAGGCCCATGCCGATCCACAGGCCCGCGGCGTTGCGGTCCCAATGGGGACAGGCGAGGCCGGAGAGCGCCGGGACGAAGGCGATGTCGCGGGTAATGGCGGGTGCCGCGGCGAAACTTTCGATCCCGGCGAAATCCTTGAACAGGCCGAGGCTCTTGGCCCAGTTGACGGCCGAGGCGGCATTGTAGACGCCGCCGTCGATGGCGAATTCGGCCGGAGCCACGCCGATCTTCCAGGCCAGCGTGGGCAGAATGCCGAAGCGGCCGCCGTCGACGCGCGTTGCACCCGCCACCGCGAGCGCAAAGGCGCCGGTGCCGAAGGTGATCTTGGCATCGCCGGGTTTGGCACAGCCATGACCGAAGAGAGCCGCCTGCTGGTCGACGAGGCTCGCCGTCACCGGCGTCTTGCCGATCGTGCCGAAGCCGCCCGCCGTCGGCCTGATCTCCGGCAGACATTCCATCGGGACGCCGAACAGCCCGCAGAGTTCCCCGTCCCACTGGCAAGTGTCGAGCGCCATCAAGCTGGTGCGCGAGGCGGTGGTGACATCGGTGGCGAAGACGCCCGCCAGCTTGTCCATGAAGAAGGCATCGCTGGTGCCGAGCCGCAACCGCCCCTGCTTGAGAAGCGCCTTGGCGCCTTCCACATGATCGATGAACCAACGGAGCTTGCTGGCCGAGAAATACGGATCGAGCGGCAGTCCCGCCCGTTTCAGCGTCAGTTCCTCGGCCCCTGCCGCCTTGAGCTTCGCGGTCACGTCCTTGCTGCGGCTGTCCTGCCAGACGATGGCATTGTGGAGAGGCGCGCCGGTTTTCGCGTCCCAGGCCACCACCGTCTCGCCCTGATTGTCGATACCGATGGCGTCGACCGGCCCCGCCGCGGCGATGGCCCGGCGCACATGCTCCAGCAATTCCCCGGCATCGTGCTCCACCCACCCGGCTTGCGGATAAATCTGCCTATGCTCGAAGGACGCGACAGCCGCGAAATTTCCATCGCCGTCGAGAGTGAAGGATTTGGTGCCGGTGGTGCCTTGGTCGATGGCGGCAATTTTCATCTGAGACTCCCGGCAATGGCGTCGGCCACGGCAACACCCTGTTGCCAGCAGGCACCCGAACTCTTGAGGGGAAGGAGCACATTGCCGGCGGCGAAATAGGCGGGATCGCTGCAGCGGAATTGTCCGTCGATGACCGGCGCCTGGCCGCGGCTTTCGATGGCGCCCGCCGCGTAGAGGGCGCTCTCGGGCCGGAACTGGCCGGTGAAGATGACGCCGTCGCAGGCGATCCGTTCGTGCCTGCCTCGCCGTTCGACGCCGACGGCCTCGACCTGCCGGCTTCCCTCGATGGCCGTGAGCCTTGTCCCGGTCAGCACCGGAACCCCGAAGGCAAGCCGCGCCACCAGTCCCATGCCACGCGGCGCGGTGGTGCGAAAATTCTCCTCGATGATGGCGACCGGCCTGATGCCGAGATGGCGGCAGGTAAGGAGTGCGGAGAACGACACCCATTCGCTGCCGGCGATCACCGGGCGGGCGAATGGCTTGAGCCCCCGGAGATAGACGCATTGCTGCAGCGCGCCCGTCGTCGTTACCCCTTGCGGCCGTGTGCCGCCGATCAGCCGCGCGGCGCGCGGGGTTTCGCGCGCGCCGGTGGCGATCAGCACGGCGCGGCCCTTGATCCAGCCTGGCCCCTTGGCATCGCGGATGCGAAGCACGCCGCCCTTGCCCAATTCCAGCACCGTGGTGCCGGTGCGCACATCGAGCGGTGCCGCATCCCGGCGCAGCTCGGCGGCAAAGCGCGGGCCGCTCCACAGGCGGCGGTGGCTCTGCCAGCCGAAACCCAGATGCCCGCAATGGCGCGGAATTCCGCCCGGCTCGGCTTCGCGTTCGAGGACCACGACATCGCTGACACCGCGCCTGGCGAGGCGGCGCGCCGCCGCCAGTCCCGCGGGCCCGCCGCCGACGATCACCACGTCATGAGTTTGCACGGGCGTGCTCCTCGACGAGGGATGCGACTTGCGCCGAACAATAGAAGCCCTGGCAGCGGCCCATCATGGCGCGGGTGCGGCGCTTCAATCCGCCGGCGTCGCCCGCCGGCAGAGGGCCGGACAGGGCCGCCTCGATTTCGCCGCGGGTGACGAGCTCGCAATGGCAGACGATCTCGCCGCCCTTCATATAGGGCCGGATGCCGGCCTCGCTGAGATTGGGCACCGGCGTCCATTTCACCCGCGGCGGCTTTCCCGGCAGCTTGCCGAAACTCTTCGCATAAAGCCCCAACACATGTTGCGCGATGCCGAGTGCGGCGGTGAGCCCGGTCGAGCGGATGCCGCCCACGGTAATCCAGTTGCGCTCCCCGACCGCTTCGATCAGGTAATCCTTGCGCTCGCTGGCGGGCCTGAGCCCCGCGTAAATCGCAGTGACGCCGATGCCTTCGAGGGCGGGCACCATCTCGATGGCGCGGGCTTTCAGCCTCTCCAGCGTGGCGCCGTCGCAGGCGGCGGTTTCGCGCTCGTCCACGTCTTCCGCCGTGGGACCGATGGCGAGATTGCCGAAGGCAGTGCGGAACAGCACCACACCCTTGGTGCGCTCGCTGGGCACGGGGAGGACGATCGCCCGCAGCAGTTTCGCCGCGGGCTTGTCGAAGACCACGAACTGGCCCTTGCGCGGCTTGATGGCGAAGGGCGAGACCCGCGCGATGGCCTCGACGCGATCGCCGAAATTTCCCGCCGCGTTGATGACGACGCGCGCCGAAACGGGGCCTTGCGCACTCGCCATTCGCCATTCGCCATCCGCCAATTCGCCCCCGGTCACCTCGGCATTGCGCATGATCTTCGCCCCGTGAGCGAGCGCCTGATGGGCGTAGGCGAGCGGCGCCGACCACGGATCGATGATGTGCTCGCCGGGAACCAGTACCGCGGCCAGTGCGCCCTGGGCGAGCCGGGGTTCCTTGAGGCGCAATTCGGTGCGGGAAATTTCGCGCACATCGGCGATGCCGTTGCCATGGGCCTTGGCAACGATACCGGCCAGGGCGGCGCGCTCGGCCTCGTTCCAGGCGACGACGAGAGCCGAACTTTCGATCAGCGGCAGGTTGAGCCTCTCCCTGATTTCGAGATATTCGGCATAACCCGCTTTCACGCATTTGAGCTCGAGGCTGCCGGGAGACGCATCGAAGCCGGTATGGAGCAGCGCGCTGTTGCCCTTCGAGGCGCCCGAGAGAATGTCGGCGCCCCGTTCCAACAACACGCATTTAAGCCCGGCAAGAGCGAAGCGGCGCAGAATGGCGAGGCCCACCACGCCCCCGCCCACCACCGCGATATCGAATCTCCCGCTCATCCGGCAACCCTAGCACAAATGAAAAGGGCGGCCCGAAGGCCGCCCGCTCTCATATCGGCAAATGTCAGCCGGCGGCGTCGAGCGCCTTTTCCTGAGCGGTAATCGCCGCCTGGCGCTTCTTGATTTCGTCGCCGATCGGCGGGCCCGCGAAACGCTTGCCCCGCAGCGCGAAGATCAGGACCGCCATGACGGCCGCTACAACCACGGCTGCCCAGAGGCCGAAATTGCTTTCGGGATCGCGCCAGAAGTAATAGACGGCCGCCGCCGTCAGCAGCCCGAAAAGTCCGCCGGCCGGCAGCCTGCCTTCCATGGACTGCCAGAAGCCGATCAGGGCCAGGATCATCAGGATGATGAGATAGCCCACCTTCTCCTGCGGCGGCTGGACGCCGACGAAGATCAGGATGGCGCAGCCGACGATCGCCAGGGCGGCGATCGGAATCGAGGCGCCGCCGAGATTGAACGGCCCCTTGTTCTTCCAGTTGCCCGCCGTTTCCGACTTCATCGCCGCGGCGATGGGCATCAGATAGGAGAGGTAGAGGAAGACCGCGCAGCCCGTCGACAGCACCAGGAAGGCGCCGCCGTAGAGGGTGGCGATGATCGACAGAACACCGCCCGCCCAGATCGCCGCACCCGGCGTGCGCAGGTGGGCATCGACCTTCTTCAGCGCATCGGAGAAGGGCAATCCGCCGTCGCGCGCGAAGGCATACATCATGCGCGAGCAGGAGGTGAGGCCGGCGAGCGCGCAGAGGAAGTTCGACACGACGATGCCGATGATGATCAGGCTCCTGAGCAAGCCGGGCATCGGCGATTGCGCGATCAGCCAGTTGAAGGCGTTCCAGCCCTGGGCCGCGCCGGCGGCAACGCCGTCGGTGACAGTGCCGGTTGCCGCGTCGGTCTGGTCGGGAAGCGCCAGAATCATGGCGCAGACCATGAAATAGCCGACCAGGAAGGACCAGAACACCGAGCGAAGCATGCCCTTCGGCACTTCCCTCTGGGCGTCGCGGGTTTCTTCCGACGTATGCGCCGAGGCGTCGAAACCAGTGATCGTATAGACCACATGCAACAGGCCGATGGCGAAGACATAGATGCCGGCCGTCGCCGCCGGCCAGACATTGCCGCCCGCTTCGCCGGTGAAATTGGTGAAGGTGAAGAGCCGGCCGAAATTGAGCGACGGCGCAAAGGCGAGAAGCGCCAGCGTGAGGACGACCGCCGTCGCCAGGATGATATAGCCGCTCCAGTCGGTGACGATGGTGGTGAGGCGCAAGTAGTAGTGGTTGAGGATCGCCTGCGCGACGGTGACGGCGGTGATGAAGATCGTTTGGATCCACCAGCCGCCGGTGAATTCGCCCGATGGAACCCAGCCGGACACGTCCATGCCCACGACCTGCGCGAGGAACAGGTCGCGGAACAGGTTGAACAGGCCCCAGTTGACCGAGGACACCACGAACATGAGTCCGAGAAGGTTGAACCAGGCCGCCGCCCAGCCGAAACCCCGGCCGCCGAGGATCGACGACCAGTGATAGATGCCGCCCGCCGTCGGGTAGGACGAGGCGACCTGACCCATGGCGGCGGCCACCAGCAGCGCGAAGGCGGAGCCCACCGGCCAGACGATGCCGATCGCGGCGCCGCCGCCGGCACTCAGCGCTACCGGGAAGGCGGTGATGCCGCCGGCCACGATGCAGATGATGGCAAAGGAAATCGCGAAATTCTGGAACGCGCCCATGCGCCGCGACAGTTCCTGGGCGTAGCCCATGCTATGGAGGACTTTCTCGTCCTCGGTCAGTTTGTGTTGCTCAGCCATATGGCCCCCTCCCAGCCCGTCCAGGGGACCCGGACGGGCGTGGTTGTTTGCTTGATTTTTCCGCCCGCCGCTGGATGCCCCCGATATTGCCCCACACGCCAGACTTTCCCCTGACGGGCATCTTGGAACCGGGCAGCCGTACAGTCAACCCGGTCACCCAATTTCCACTGCAATGCAGCGGACGGGGAAGCTGCAATCAGGCCGTACGGCTCTGGCGGCGCAGCAGCAGTTGCGCGGCGATGAGCAGCGCGAAGGAAGTCAGCAGCACCACGGTGCCCACCGCGTTGATTTCCGGCGTGATGCCGCGGCGGATCGAGGAGAACACATAGATCGGCAGCGTCACGTTGGGTCCCGCGACGAAGAAGGCAATGATGAAATCCTCAAACGAGAAGGTGAAGGAGAGGAGGAAACCGGCCAGAATCGACGGCGTCAGCAGCGGCAGCACCATCTGCCGGAAAGTTCCGAAAGGCGTGGCATAAAGGTCATCGGAGGCTTCGACCAGGCTCCGGTCCATGCCCGTTAGCCGCGCCCGCACCAAGAGGCAGACGACCGCGATGTTGAACAACACATGGGCCGCAACCACCGTCCACACGCCCATCTCGATCTTCCAGCCCCAGGCCGCCAGCAGAACCGGATTGACGATGTTGAACAGCGTCACGAAGGCGATCAGCGTCGAAATGCCGATGACGATGCCGGGAACCATGATGGCGATATAGATCAGCGCGTCGAAGGCGTGGCGGAGCCAGCCCGAGACGCGCTCGAGACCCAAGGCCGCCAGCGTGCCGATGATCGATGAGAGGAAGGCGGTGGTGCCGGCGATGGTGATGCTGGTGAGAAGCGCCTCGGTGATGAGGGGATTGGAGAAGGCCTTGCCGTACCACTGTACCGAGAAGCCCTGCCAGTCCATGGCGTAGCGCCCGGCATTGAAGGAAAAGAAGACGATGAGCCCGATCGGCGAATAGAGGAAGATGTAGATCAGAGCCGCATAGATGCGCATGGCTACACCAGCGCCACGCGGCGCTCGCCGCTCTTGCCGAGCACGAAGCGCATATAGATGTAGATGGTCACGAACATGATGGCGACGAGGGCCACCGAGACGGCGGCACCGAAGGGCCAGTTGCGTGATTGCAGGAAGAGATCGACCAGGGCATTGCCGATGAAGAAGACCATTCCGCCGCCCAAAAACTGCGGCAGGATGTAGTCGCCCATCAGCAGGATGAAGACCAGCATGGAACCGGTGGCGACACCGGGCAGCGACAGGGGCAGCGTCACCTGCAGGAAACCCCGCCACGGTGTCGCGCCCAAATCGGCGGAGGCTTCGAGCAGGCGCTTATCGAGCTTCTCGAGGCTCACATAGATGGGCGGCACCATCAGCGGCAGGAAGCCGTAGACGGCGCCGATCAGCACCGCCCAGGGCGTGTTGATGATGCGGATATCGGCAATGCCGAACCATAACAGCCAGGCGGGAATGCCCTTCGATCCCAGGATCATCATCCAGGCGTAATAGCGTAGGAGCTGGCTGGTCCAGAACGGCGCCATGACCAGAACTAGCAAGGTGACGCGCCAGCGGGGCGAGACTTTCACCGCCAGAAAATAGGCCATCGGATAGGCGAAGAGCGCGGTGAGCGCGGTGCCGAGCGGGGCCAGCGTCAAGGTGTTGAAGAAGGCTTTGCCGCGGGCCGGCAGGTTGGCATAATTCTCCAGGGTGAAGGCCGGCGCATAGCCGCCCGCCGGGGCGCGCTCGCCCACCGAATAGACGAACACCACCACCAGCGGCAGGACCAGCAAAAAGAAGAAGAATACTCCCGCGGGTGCCAGCAGCATGGCTGTCACGGCGCGGGAGCGGTTTTGCGTAGTCAAGGTGGATCAGGCCGCCTTGAACCGGGCCATGATCTCGGCACGCAACGGATTGGTCAGTGTCGCCGCGGCACCGAATTCGAGCGGCGCCAGGGCTTCCGCCGCCGGATAGAGGATCGGGTTCTCCAGCATTTCCTTGGGCACCAGCTTGTTGGTCCGCGAGTCGCCCGAAGGATAACCGTGCGCAATGACTTCCTTGGCGTTGATCTCCGGCGTCAGCAGGTAGTCGATGAGCGCATAGGCCGCCTCGCGGTTGGGCGCACCCTTCGGAACGGCATAGAAGTCGCTCCAGATTTCGCCGCCCTCCTTGCCGATGGCATAAATGATTTCTGGCATGTCGCGGTGCATCTGGGTGGCGTCGCCGGTCCAGGCCACCGAGGCCCAGGCATCGCCGTTGCGCATCCCCGGCTGATAGTCGGAGTTGATGCCGAAGAGATGCGGCTTGGCCGCGAGCAGCAGTTTCTCGGCATCGGCCAATTCCTTCTCGTCGTTGGAGTTGAAGGAATAGCCATAATACTTGAGGGCGTTGCCGATGGTGGTGAGCTGGTAGTCATGCACCATGACGCGGCCGGTGAGCGGGCCTTGCGTCAGGTCCCAGAACTCCTTCCAGCTCGTCGGATTCTGCGTCACGAATTTGGTGTTGATGACATAGCCGGTGGTGCCCCAGTCCTTCGGCACGGCATAGACGGTGCCGCCGATGGTGCCGGGCGCGAGGAAGCGGGCCTCCTGGGTCGATGCGTCGTAATTGGGCAGCAGCGCCAGATCGAGCGGCTCGATGAGGTCGAGGTCCTTGTAGGTCGAGATCGTGTAGTTGGTCGGCACGAACACGTCCCAACCGGTCGAGCCCGCCTGCAGCTTGGCCAGCATTTCCTCATTGGAGCCGAAAATCGCCACGTTGATCTTGACGCCGGTATTCTTGGTGAAGTTGTCGAGATTTTCCTGGGCGAAGTAGTTGGGCCAGGTGGTGAAGTTCACCGTGCCGGAGAGCGCCGCATAGGCCTTGCGGGGCTTGAGCCCCGGAACCGCCGACCCCAGCACCGCGGTGGCAAGGCCGAGCCCCGTGACGCCGAGAAAGTGCCGGCGCGACACCGAACCCTTCCGATAGCGGCGCAGTTCCTCGATGAACCGCTCTGGTGTGATAATTCCATTATTCTTGGTCATTGCTTCCTCCCTGTTGAACTTGGCTGCACTTACGTCGCGGCGAGAATGCGGGCGGCATCCGGCCGCCAGCCGGCCGCCACAAGGTCGCCGATCTCATAGACACCGCTCTCGCGCTCGGATTTGCGCGGCGCCAGCACCATGAACTCGCCGAGTTTCTCGTGCAACACCCGGTATTCGGTGTGTTCGCCGAGAAAGATGCGGTTGAGCACGCGGACCGGCAGGCGGGTTTCCACTCCCGCCGGCAGGGCCTTGGCAGTGGCGGCGATCTCGATCAGCTCCGGCCGGACCGAGACGACGCCGCCCGCCGGGCGCTCGAAGAAATTGGTCTTGCCGACGAAATCCGCCACGAAGCGATCGACCGGCTGATCGTAAAGCTGGCGCGGACTTCCGGTCTGCACGATGCGGCCGTCGCGCATGACGCAGACCCGGTCCGACATGGACAGCGCCTCCTCCTGGTCGTGGGTGACGAGCAGGAAGGTGATGCCGACATCGCGCTGCAGGTTCTGCAATTCGATCTGCATCTCACGGCGCAGCTTGCGGTCAAGCGCGGCGAGCGGCTCGTCGAGCAGCAGCACGGCCGGCCGGTTGATCAGCGCCCGGGCCAGCGCCACGCGCTGCTGCTGGCCGCCCGACAATTCGAAGGATCGGCGGTTCTCGTAGCCCTCGAGCCTGACCATGGCGAGGGCCTCGCGCACCGCGCGGGCGATCTCCGCGCGGCCCGGCTTCGGCCGCCGCTGCCGCAGGCCGTAGGAGACGTTGTCGCCGACCGAGAGATGCGGGAACAGGGCGTAATGCTGGAACACCATGTTGACCGGGCGCCGATAGGCGGGGATGCCGGTCATGTTGGCGCCGCCGATGAAGACCTCGCCTTCACTCGGCTGCTCGAAACCCGCCATCATGCGCAGCGCCGTGGTCTTGCCGCAGCCCGACGGCCCGAGGATCGACAGGAATTCGCCCTGCCTGACCGTCAGATTGTTGCCGGCTACCGCCACCACCTCGCCAAAGCGCTTGGTGACGTTCCTGAACTCGATGACCGCTGTTTCCGACGCCATATTGCTATCGTTCTTGCACTGGCCTTAGCTTCACGGGAAGGGGCAATCTTGTCAGCGGCGGCGCTGGCCGCCATTCCCTCCGAGTGAAGTTTACTCGATCGGCGGGAACATGTTAGCCTCCCTATACATATGGTCCGCCGCCATTACAATCTCCCTTCACTCAATGCCCTTGCCGCCTTCGAGGCGGCGGCGCGGCATCTAAGCCTGACGCGCGCGGCAACCGAACTCAACGTGACACCGGGGGCGGTTTCCAAACAGGTGAAGACGCTCGAGGACGAGGTGGGCTCAGCCCTGTTCTTCCGCCTGCACCGGGCGCTGCAGTTGACCCCCAAGGGCGAGACCATCTACCGGGCCCTGCGCGAGACTTTCGAACGCCTCGCTGCAATCGGTGCGCGGCGAGGGCGCGGTGCGCAGCGTCTCGATCGGCTCGACCATGGCCTTCGCCCAGCTCTGGCTGATGCCGCGCTTGGGCTCCTTCTGGAACGCGCATCAGGACATCGTCATCGATCACATGATCTCCGACCGCATCCAGGATCTGCACCGGCCGGACCTGGATTTGCGCATCCGCGACGGCGACGGCGTGTGGCCCGAGGAGGGTGCGACCAAACTCTTCGACGACACGATCGTCGCGGTCGCCAGTCCCGACTTCCTCGCCCGCCACAAGGTCAAGTCGCTCAAGGAGCTGGCGGGTCTGCAATTGCTGTCGGTCGAGGGCGTCGACTGGACCTGGACGACCTGGGCGGATTTCCTGCGCCAGACCGGCGCGCCGCAGCGCAAGCTCAATGTGCGGCGCTTCAACAGCTATGTGATCGCCCTGCAGGCGGCCCAGGACGGCCAGGGCATCGCACTCGGCTGGCAAAGCCTGGTGCAGCCGCTCATCGTCAAGCGCAAGCTCGCCCAGGTGACGGAGGCCCGCATGGCGGCGCCGCACTCCTTCTACGTCAGCTGGAGCCTGAAGCGGCCGCTCACCGGCGAGGCGCAAATCCTCCGCGACTGGCTGTTGCGCCAGGCCGGTTGATTTCAATTCACGCTAAGCCTGCCTCTTCTTCCGCTTGAATTCGGCGGCGTCCCGGCGCTCAATGACGATAAACCGGACTTGAGGCCGCGATGATCGACACGCTCGAACTTTCCAAGCAGGTTTCCTCCCACGGCCGCCGGGGCGGCGGGCGCGAGGGGCGCCGGGCGCTCAGGGCGGCGCCGGTTGCGTCGTTCCCCACCTTGGTGCGCAAGATTCCCGTCTACCAGATGGTGCCGGACGAGGCGATCGAGCTCATCCACGAGGAGTCGATGAAAATCCTCGAAGAGATCGGCTGCGAATTCCGCGACGACGAAGCGGCCGCGATGTGGAAGGCGGCGGGGGCGGACGTCAAGGGCACGCGGGTGCGCATCGACCGGGCGCTGCTGATGGCTCTCATCGCCAAGGTTCCCTCCGAATTCACCCTCAATGCCCGTAATCCGGATCGCACGGTCAAGGTCGGCGGCAATAACACCGTCTTCGTTCCCATGTATGGCGCGCCCTATGTGCGCGATCTCGACAATCGCCGCCGCTACGGCTCGCTCGACGATCTCAACAATTTCCACAAGCTCGCCTATATGTCGCCGGCCCTGCACTCGTCGAGCTCGATCATCTGCGAGCCCATGGAAGTCGCGGTGCCGAAGCGCCATCTGCATATCGTCCATTCGGCGCTCAAGCATTCCGACAAACCGTTCATGGGCATCGTCACCTCGAAGGAGCGGGCCGAGGACGTGATGAGGATGGCGGGCATCGTCTTCGGCGGCGATTTCGTCAAGGACAACCCGGTTCTGGTTTCGATCACCAATTGCAATTCGCCGCTGGTGTGGGACGCCACCATGCTGGATGCGATGAAGGTCTATGCGCGGCATAACCAGCCGCTGATCCTGGCGCCCTTCGCGCTGTGCGGGGCTTCGACCTCGGCGTCGTCGGTGGGGGCGGTGGCGCAGGTCAATGCCGAGGCGCTGGCCGGCGTTGCCTTCACTCAGCTGGTGCGGCCCGGCAGCCCGCAGCTCTACGGCCAGTTCATGGTGACGGTCGACATGAAAACCGGCGCGCCGATGGGCGGCACGCCGGAAGCCGCCCAGATGATGTATGTGATGGGGGCGCTGGCCCGGAAATACAAATTGCCGTGGCGCACCTCGGGCTTCCATGTCGGCTCCAAGCTCAACGACGCCCAGGCCGGCTACGAATCCAACATGCTGATGCATGCGGCGATCCTGTCGGGGGCCAATTACATCTGGCATGTGGCGGGCTGGCTGGAGGCCGGCCTGTGCTGCGGCTATTCGAAATTCGTCACCGACTGCGAGCAGCTTGTCGGCTGGTACAAATATGCCGGCGGACTGTCCTTCGACGATTTCAAGGAAGCCATGGCGGCGATCCGCGAAGTGGGCCCGGCCGGTCATTTCCTCGGCACCCAGCACACGCTCGAACATTTCGAGAGCGCCTTCTTCATGCCGTCGATCATGGATTTCAACTCCTTCGAGCAATGGCAGGCGGAAGGCTCGAAAGACCACGATACCCGCGGCCGCGACAAGGCCCGCGCCATGCTGGCGGCCTACGAGGAGCCGAAGCTCGAAGACGGCGTGGCCGAGGGCCTGCGCGATTTCATCGCCAGGCGCGAGAGCGAGCTGCCGAACAATGTGAGCTGAGAAGCGCGCTCAGGCGCCGAGTTCCGCCAGCAGCCGGCGGGTAGCCGCATCGAAGCGCGCCATGCCGCCGTGCGAGCGCGCCAGCATCATGGACCCTTCAAGAGACCCGATGAGGAACTGTGCCATCTCGGCGGATGAGCCGCTGAACCGGAGCGCACCCTCGGCCCGTCCTTCCTCCAGCGCCGCCGCGAGCCAGCGTTCGTTCCATTCAAAATAGCGGTCGAGCGCCGACTGCATCGGCTTCGGCAGGGTGGCGAATTCGGCGGCGAGCATGCCGCACAGACACATGCGATGGTCGGCCAGGACTTCCGAATAGATGCGCACATAGGCCCCGATTTTTTCCGCCGCTCCGGCGCCGGAACGGCCGATTTCAGCCAGCGCCTCCTGCACATGCCGGTCATAGCGTTCAATGAGGCTGACGCCGAGATCGGCCTTCGTCGTGAAATGATAATGAAGACTCGCCTTGGTGACATGCAGGGCTGCGGCGATGTCGGCGTAACTGAATGCGTTGAAGCCTCGGGTCTGCACCAGGCGCTGGGCGATGTCCAAAATCTGTTGCGAGGTGTGCTTGCTGGTCACTTTCTGATCCAAGGGAGCGATCCTGTTGTCGCGGTTTGCTTCAATCGCTCCTCCTTAGCGTGATTCCATGAGCGATTTCTACTTATCAGTTGACAGATTACCTATCAATAGGTAAGTACGCTCTACCGGTCTTGGTGTTCGGTTGCCTGGTTTTTTCGCAAGGCCGGCGCACATGGAGGGTTGCTCCATCAAGCAGCCCGTTCAAACAACCGGAGGAAATCATGACGTCCGTAAATCCCACAATCACGGGGCTGCGCCGCGCGGTCGAAACGCGCGACGCCAAAACCCTGAAGTCGTTCTATTCAGGCGATGCGGTGATGACGATCATCGACAGCGACAATCCGCCCAGCAAGCCCAGGACCCTCAAGGGTGCGAAGGAGATCGGGGCGTTCCTGGACGATGTTTGCAGCCGTGACATGACGCATGCGCTGAACGACGGCGTCATCGACGGCAGCCACCTCGCCTATGTCGAGGCCTGCCGCTATCCCGACGGCACCCGCGTCGTCGCCTCGTGCACGGCGGAACTCGGCCCGCACGGCATCAAGCGCCAGACCGTCGTGCAGGCCTGGGACAGTTGAGTTCGTGCAGAGACACATCAAACAGGGAGAACGAACATGAAGAAACTGACAGTACTGGCCGCCGCGGCATTCGCCTTCAGCCTGCCAGCCGCCCAGATCGCCCGCGCCGACAGCGACATGGACATGATCAAGAACGCCGAAATGGCCGGACCTGCCGCCTTGACCTCGGAGGCAGCCATCTATGCCATGACCGAGGACGGCAAGATGAAGACATTGCGCGAAGGAAAGAACGGCTGGTGGTGCTTTCCCAACGATCCGTCCACGCCGGGCGACGATCCCATGTGTGGCGACGCCAATTCGTTTGAATGGGCCGCGGCCTGGATCGGCAAGACCGAGCCGCCGAAGGGCAAGGTCGGGTTCATGTATATGCTGCAGGGCGGTCCGGCCGGCAGCAATATAGACCCCTATGCGAAGCAACCCGCCGAAGGCGAGGCCTGGGTCGATACCGGGCCGCATGTGATGATCGTCAATGCGGTCGGCATGATGGCCGGCTATCCGGGCGGCGCCAAGCCCGATACGACGAAGCCCTATGTCATGTGGCCCGGCACGCCCTATGAACATCTGATGCTGCCAATCCAGTAATCGTCGACGGAATGAGACCGGAGCGGCAGTGCCCGCTCCGGTGCCATCGGCCGATCATGACCTGGGCGGTCCGATCGACGGCGTTTGCCGCACTCAACTCGCCACTCACCATGTCGTCGCCGATCCGGTCTTCCTGAGTGCCCTGTTTCTCGGCGTCCCGATGCGAGGCTCAATCGGGCTTGGCGGTTTTCAGCCAGCGCTCGAAGCGGTCCATGGCTTCGGCAATCTTCGCCGGATCGCGCAGGAAGCACATGCGCAGATGGCCCTCGCCGCCGGGGCCGAAAGTGGCGCCGGGAGCAAAGCCCACACCCGCCTCGTCGATGATGCGCAATGTGGTTTTCAGCGAATCCGTCATCCCGTCGACGGCGAAGAACAGATAGAAGGCACCCTTGGGAATTTCGAACCGGACGCGCGGCATGCCGCGGAGCCGGGCCGCCACCAGATCGCGGTTGGCGCGGGCCTTGGCCACCTGGGCCGCGACAAAATCCTCGCCGAGGTCGAGGGCGGCGATGCAGCCGCGCTGCAGGAAGGCCGCCGTGCCGCTGGTATTATACTGGATAATGCGTTCGATAGCCGCCCCCAGCGCCTTGGGCGCCTGCAGCCAGCCGACCCGCCAGCCGGTCATCGCCCAGTTCTTCGAGAAGGTATTGGCGAGCAGCAGCTTCTCCTCGGTGTCGCAGATGTCGAGGAAGGACGGCGCCCGGCTCTCCTTGGGTCCGCCGTAATAGAAGCGCGAATAGATCTCGTCGGCGACGATCCAAAGCCCGCGCTTGCGGCATTCGTCGCGCACCGCGATGAGTTCCTCGCGGCTCGCCGTCCAGCCTACGGGGTTGGACGGCGAATTGAGGCAGATCGCCTTGGTGCGCGGGCCGATTGCCGCGAACAGCCGGTCGAGATCGAGGCGCCAGCATCCGTTCTCGAATTGCATCGGCACTTCCACCGGCCGCGAGCCCTGAATGCGCAAGGGTCCGGGATAGTTGGGCCAGGCGGGTGTGGGCAGCACGATCTCGTCGCCCTCCCCGGCGATCATCTGGATGATCGTCTGGATCGCCTGCATGCCGCCGACGGTGACGCAGAAATTCTCCGCCTCGAAGCCGCGGCCGAAATGGCGGCTGTGATAGCGGGCCAGCGCGTCGCGCAGTTCCGGAATGCCGCGCTGCCAGGTGTAAAAGGTCTCGCCCTTGAGCAGGCTGTCGATTGCCGGACGCGAGAAAATCTCCGGCGTCGGCACATTGCCCTCGCCCGACCACAACGGAATGACGCCCGGCTTGGTGAAGCCGTGCATGGCGGCCGTGACGATGCCGCTGTCGGGTTCGTCGCGGGCCTGGCGGGTGATCGAATCGAGAAGCGCTTGCGGGGTCATGACCGATGCTTAAAGCAAAAGTGAAACCCGGGTGTCCAGCACCCGGGTGCCATATGGGTCATGCGCAAAACGCTTACTTCCTCTTGACCAGCGCGTCGCGGATTTCGCCAAGCAGTCTCTCGCTGGCCGACGGTCCCGGGGCCGGCGGCGCCGGTTCCGCTTTCTTCATCCGGTTCGAAACCTTGACGAGTTGGAACAGAATGAAGGCGATGATCAGGAAATTGATCAGGATGGTGATGAAGGCGCCATATCCCAGAACCGCGCCCTGTTTCTGGGCATCGGCGAGGTTGGTGGCATTTACCGCCGCGGAGAGCGGCAGAAAGTAGTTGTCGAAGTTCAACCCGCCGGTAGCCGCGCCGATGACCGGCATGATCAGCAGGTTGACGATTCCGTCGACGATCTTGCCAAATGCCGCACCGATGATCACGCCGATGGCCAGATCGAAGGCGTTACCCTTGAATGCGAAGGCCTTGAATTCCTGCCACATGGTCCTTCCTCCATGGCTGTCGATGAGTACACACGCAAAGGCTACGCCCGCAACCACTTAACCTTTAAGGAAAGACAGACAAAGCCGAATTTGCCATCCTGTGCACAGCGAAGGGAATCGCCAGCATGGCCGAACGCCGCGTCTTCTATCCGGAACTCCAGCCCTATCGCAGGGGCCGGCTCAGGGTCTCGGAACTGCACGAGATGTATTTCGAGGAATGCGGCAATCCGAAAGGCAAGCCGGCGGTCGTTCTGCACGGTGGGCCGGGCGGCGGCATCACGCCTTTCCTGCGGCGCCTGCACGACCCCTCCCGCTACCGTATGGTGCTGTTCGACCAGCGCGGCTGCGGCCAGTCGACACCGCATGCGGAACTCGCCGAAAACACGACCTGGGATTTGGTCGCCGACATGGAGCGGCTGCGCGGCCATCTCGGCATCGAAAGATGGCAGGTGCTCGGCGGGTCCTGGGGATCGACGCTGGCGCTTACCTATGCCGAAACCCACCCGGAGAGGGTAACCGAGCTTATCCTGCGCGGCATCTTCACGCTCCGCCGCTCCGAGATCGCTTGGTTCTATCAGCGCGGCACCGGCGCTCTCTTCCCCGATGCCTGGGAAGATTATGTTGCACCGATTCCACTCGCCGAACGCCATGACATGATCGGCGCCTATTACCGGCGGCTGACCGGCGAAAATCTCCAGGAGCGGCTCGCCTGTGCGCGGGCATGGAGCCAATGGGAGGGCAAGACGATTTCGCTGCTGCCGGATCCCACGCGCGTCGAGGAATTCGGATCGGATAATTTCGCCTTGGCCTTCGCCCGTATCGAATGCCACTATTTCGTCAATCGCGGCTTCTTCGCGCAGGACGACCAGCTGCTCGCCGGCGCCCATCGGCTGAAGGCCATTCCTGGGGCAATCATCCAGGGCCGCTATGATGTGGTGACGCCGATGGAAACCGCTTGGGCCCTGCACAAGGCCTGGCCCGAGGCCCGGTTCGACATCATCGACGATGCCGGACATACGGCGACGGAACCGGGAATCGCCGATGCCTTGATTCGAGCCACCGACAGCTTTGGCCATGCCGAATGCGCATAGCTGGTTTCGGCGCGGATCGCTTGAAGTTGAGTATTCTCTTCATACGTCAGGTTGATACTGCAGTGCAGCAAGAATGGATTGCAAGGAGTCCGCCATGTCGATCATGACCGCCTTCCGGGATTTCGCCGATGGCTTCGCGCGTGGGCTCGGTCTTTATTTCACCGAGCGCAATGATCGCCTGGTGCGGGCCGTCGCGCCCGGTTTCAAACCGAAATCTCGTGGCTAAGCCGCCGTTTTAATTAGATTTTCTACAATGTAGACGCTACCGGCCGCCCTGAGGCCGATGATTTTTTGCGTGGCGAGCAAGGTGGATAGTCGCGAAATTGCCTCACTCTGCCCGCTTTCAGGCCATGATCAACCGTCACCCTCCGTCTCGATCCAGCGGGGGATCGGACCGGCACAAGACCGGTGCTTGAGAGGCAGAGGTTCTGGACTCATCCATCCCACGTTGCGAGCGAGTTGGCCCGTGCGGCTCCTGTCGCCGTCCCGAGTTGTACGGGTCAAGGGCCCGTCCATGCTCTGTTGAGTATGGACGGGCCACGCTCTTTCCCGAATCAGTCTAGCATGGCGCCATGCCGCTCGACCGTATCCTGCTCCAGATCGGACAGACGCCAGTCACCCTCCTCGATCTCCTGATCGCCGGGGCCGTGACGGCTTTTGTCCTCCTCCTTCTGGCCGTCGTCCTTTCCTGGCGGGCGCAGCGGCTGCGTGGGCGCGAGGCGCGCGAGGCCATGCGCCGCGCCGCGGAGCTCGAATACCGGCTGGCCGAGATGGCGGGGAGCCTGCGCCAGTTCGCCGACCAGTCGCAGGGCGCCCAGGCCCATCTCACCCGCACACTGGACGAGCGCCTCGATCTGGTAAGCCAGCGCATCGGCCTCGGCCTCACCGACCAGACCGAGCGCACGTCCCAGTCGCTCAAGCATCTCTACGAACGGCTGGCGGTGATCGACTCGGCCCAGAAGAATCTCAGCGCACTCTCCAGCGAGATGGTGACGCTCAAGGACATTCTCGCCAACAAGCAGGCGCGCGGCGCCTATGGCCAGGGCCGCATGGAAGCGATCATCCGCGACGGGTTGCATGGCACCGCCTATTCCTTCCAAGCGACGCTGAGCAACGGCATGCGGCCCGACTGCCTGATCAAACTTCCCGATTCGGAGCTGCGGCTGGTGATCGACGCCAAATTCCCGTTGGAAGCCTTCAATGCCCTGAAGCTGGCCAAGGGCGAGGCCGAAACGCGCGCCGCCCAAAGCCGCCTGCGCAGCGATGTGCTGAAGCATGTGAAGGACATTTCCGAGAAATATCTGATCGCCGGCGAGACCCATGAAACGGCGGTGATGTTCTTGCCGTCGGAATCGGTCTACGCCGATCTCTACGAGCATTTCGAGGATGTGATCCAGAAGGCTCACCGGGTCCGGGTCATCGTTGCCTCGCCCAATATCCTGATGCTGCTGGTCCAGACCATGCAGGCGATCTTCAAGGATACGGCGATGCGCGAACAGGCGGGCCTGATCAAGGTCGAGGTGACGCGGCTGCTGGAGGACGTAACCCGCCTCAAGGAGCGGGTCGGCGATCTGCAGAAGCATTTCGGCGCCGCCAGCGGCGATCTCGAGAAGCTCGGCGTCTCCGCCGACAAGATCGTCAAGCGCGGGGTGCGGATCGAGAGCCTGGATCTGGTCGAGCCGCCAAAGATCGCGGTGGAACCGGCAAAGCCCCGGCTGGTGGGAGGTTAAAAAGGCCGCCGCGCCCGCATGGCCTGAGTCAGCGTGCCTTCGTCGAGATAGTCGAGCTCGCCACCCACCGGAACGCCATGGGCTAGGCGCGAGGCGGGAATATTCAGCTCCTTGAGCCGCTCGGTGATGTAGTGGGCGGTGGTCTGGCCTTCGACGGTGGCATTGACCGCCAGCACCACTTCCTTGATGCCCTCATTGGCGGCGCGTTCAAGGAGCGGCGCGATCGACAGGTCCTCCGGCCTGATGCCCTCGACCGCCGACAGGGTGCCGCCCAGCACATGATAGAGACCGGACCAGGCGCCGGCCCGTTCCAGTGCCCAGAGATCGCCCACCTCCTCGACCACGCAGATGAGCGCGCGGTCGCGGCCCGGGTCGCGGCACAGGGTGCAGGGATCGGCGGTATCGACATTGCCGCAATGGCAACAGATTTTCACCTTGTCGCGCGCCTCGGCCATGGCGGTTGCAAGGGGGGCGAGGAGCTTGTCGCGATTCTTGATCAGATGCAGCGCGGCGCGGCGCGCCGAGCGGGGGCCGAGGCCCGGCAGTTTCGCCAGAAGCTGGATCAGCCGCTCGATCTCGGGTCCGGCCGTGCGCTTCGGCATCAGAAGGGCAGCTTCATGCCCGGCGGCAGCGCCAGGCCGCCGGTCACCGATTTCATTTCCTCGGCCAGCATGGCCTCGACTTTTCGCTTCGCCTCGCCATGGGCGGCAATGACGAGATCTTCGGCGATTTCCTTTTCCTCGGGCTTGAGCAGCGAGGCATCGATGGCAATCGCGGTCATGGCCCCCTTGCCGTTGAGCGTGACGCTGACCAGCCCGCCGCCCGATTGCCCCGTTACGGTTGCGGCATCGAGCTTTGCCTGCACGTCGGCCATGCGCGACTGCATGGCCTGTACCTGCTTCATCATCTCACCGAGGTTCTTCATCCATCTCACTCACGCTTTGCGGTTCGGGATCGCGCACATCGACGATTTCAGCACCGGGAAAGCGCTTGAACACGGCTTGCACGTCCCGGTGTTCGCGGGCCATGCGGAACAGGCCGTCGCGGTTTTCCTTCTGCTGGGCGGCAATGGGCTTGTCGCCGCCATCCCTGGCCACCAGCACCATCCAGCGCAGGCCGGTCCAGGCTTCGAGCTTGCGGGCGATCTCGCCGGGAAGGCCGGGAGGTGCGGAGGGTTCGAGTGCCAGCTCGAACTGGCCGGGGCTGACGCGAATGGGCCGCACCAGGCGCTCGAGATCGCTCTTGAGCTTGATGTCGCGCTTCTCCGCGGCCAGTGCCAGAATATCCTTCAGGCTCGAAAAGGCGCGGGTTTCGCTTGGCGCCGGTTGCGGCGCGGGCGCAGTCTTCACCGCCAGCACGCCATTGCTTTCCACCGGCGGCGCGTCGCGCCTTAGCAGTTGTGAAGCGGGCATGGACACGATTTTCTCCGCCGCGCCGCCCTGCCGTGCGAGCCTCGCCAGTTCCTCGGCGCCCGGCAGTTCGGCGGCATGGGCGAGGCGGATCAGCACCATTTCCGCCGCCATCAGGGCGTCGGAGTGCAGTTCCGCCTCCTTGATGCCCTTGAGCAGCATCGACCAGGCGCGGGTCAGATGCGCCATGCCGATGCGCCCGGCAATATCGGCGCCGCGCTGCTTTTCCACCTCGGTGCGCGCCGAATCGGCAAGGGCGGAGTCCCTGGCCACTTTCAGCCGCGTCACCCAATGCACGAAGTCGGCGAGATCGATGAGTGCGGTGACCGGATCGCCGCCATCGCGGTGCTGGACCTCAAGCGACATGATGGCGCTGGCCGTATCGCTCGCCATGACGGCCTCGAACAGATCGACGATGCGGCCGCGGTCGATCAGCCCCAGCATGGCCGCGACGTCGGCGGCCTTCACCCTGCCTTCGCCATAGGCGATCGCCTGATCGAGCAGCGACAGGCCGTCGCGCACCGAGCCTTCGGCGGCCCGCGCAATCATCGCCAGCGCATCGGGCTCGGCCTCGACATTCTCCTTCGCCGCGATCGCCGCATAGTGCTGCGCCAGCATTGCCGCATCGAGCCGCTTCAGGTCGAAGCGCTGGCAGCGCGACAGGATGGTGACCGGGACTTTACGGATTTCGGTGGTGGCGAAGATGAATTTCACATGCGGCGGCGGCTCTTCCAGGGTCTTGAGCAGCGCGTTGAAGGCGCTCTTCGACAGCATGTGGACTTCGTCGATGATGTAGATCTTGTAACGCGCCGAAACGGGTGCGTAGCGCACGCTGTCGATGATCTCGCGCATGTTGTCGACGCCGGTGTTGGAGGCGGCGTCCATCTCGATCACGTCGATATGGCGGCTTTCGAGGATGGCCGCGCAATGGGGGCCGAAGGCCGGCATGTCGATGGTTGGCGTATCGCCGTAATTGAGCGCCCGTGCGATGAGTCGGGCCGTGGTGGTCTTGCCGACGCCGCGCACGCCGGTCAGCATATAGGCTTGGGCGATGCGGCCCGAGGCGAAGGCATTGGTGAGGGTGCGCACCACCGCCTCCTGGCCGATCAGGTCAGGGAAGGTCTGGGGACGGTATTTGCGGGCGAGAACGCGATATCCCGGGGCGTTCGCGCCGCTGGTTGCTTCAGTCATGGCGGGCCTGGGACAGGTTTAGAGGTGGGAGGCTGGACGGGCAACCCGTTCCGATCTCGTTAGGGCTGCTTCCTTCCGGACCTGACCCGGTTGGCGAGCGGCACGTCTGCCGCCAACCTCCCGGGCGCTATATCGGGGTTTTGAGCCAAAATGGCAAGTCTTCATGCCGCCTCGACTTCCTTGGCGATGCGCGTGCCATGGTCTTTGGTGGCAATTGCCAAGTCATATTGCGACTGCAGATTCATAAAGAACTGGGCACTGACGCCAAAGAGGGCGGCAAGGCGAAGGGCGGTTTCGGCGGTGATTGCGCGCTCGCCCTTCATAATGGCAGTAAGGCGGTTAGCGGGAATTCGCATTTTCAGGGCGGTGCGGTTGGCGGTGAGGCCACGGGCCTTCAGCTCTTCCGCCAGAATCTCGCCAGGGTGAGCGGACGGCAACATTCCGCCGAACGCCGTGATTTCAGTGCGGGTCATGGATATGCACCTCATAAGCATCGCCGTTGGAGAACTTGAACAGTAATCGCCACGGGCCGTTGATGTCGACCGACCAGAAACCGCGGAGATTGCCCTTCAGCTTGTGCAAGCCCACGGAATTGAGCCCGCCGAGGTCCGAAAGCGAGGTGGCGGCGTTCAATTGCCGCAACCTTCGAAAAGCCAGCCCGGCGAACCCGGCGGAACGTTGAAAATCGTGGCTAGATTGCTCCAACGATCCGGCGATAGGCGTCTTCGGGGAAGGCTTTCAGCGTCGTGGTGCGGACATTGCCGCCGGAAGCCAGGGTGAGGGAGAATTTCGCCACCGCCTCGTCGTCCGGGGCATCCATGATGACCACCATGTCGCAGCTTCCGATGGTCATGTAGAATTCGCGGATTTCGCAGCCCACTTTCTTGGCGAGGTCGCGGGCGGAATCGAGCCGTTTGGGGCTCTCCCGCACATTCTTGGCGCCCTGATCGGTCCAGTTCAGAAGCTGGATATATCTGGCCATCTCGGTCCTCCCTGATATTTCGCACGGGCAAGGCGCCAATCCGCCTCTCCGGCGAAAGCGTGTCAGCGTAGCACGGTCCGGCGGCGGTGGCGATTGACCCTCTTCCGCCCCTCGCTTATCTCAGCGTTATGAGCATTCGCGATATCGTCATCCTGCCCGACCAGAGGCTGCGCCAGGTGTCCAAGCCCGTGGCGCGGATCGATGCGGATATCCGCCGGCTGTGGGACGACATGCTGGAGACCATATATGTGGCCCCCGGCATCGGCCTTGCCGCCATCCAGGTGGGGGTGCCGCGGCGGCTGCTGGTCGCCGATCTCGCCAAGGAGGGCGAAGCCAAGAAGCCGCTTTTCGTCGCCAATCCGGAAATCGTCTGGCAGAGCGAGGCCCAGAGCGACTACGAGGAAGGCTGCCTGTCGATCCCGGAATTCTACGAGATGGTATCGCGGCCGGCGGAAGTGACGGTCCGCTATCTCGACCGCCAGGGCGAGGCGCAGCAAATCCATGCCACGGGCCTTCTCGCCACCTGCCTGCAGCACGAGATCGACCACCTCAACGGGGTTCTGTTCATCGATCATATCTCGAAATTGAAGCGCGACCGGGTGGTGAAGAAATTCGCCAAGGCCCAAAAGCTGGGAAAGCTATAGCTGTATGCGCCTCGTCTTCATGGGGACGCCGGGCTTCGCGGTCGAAACGCTGAAAGCCCTGATCGCCGCCGGCCATCCGATCGCCGCCGTCTATTCGCAGCCGCCGAGGCCCGCCGGGCGCGGCATGGCGGCACGGGTGGCGCCGGTGCAGGCCTTCGCAGCGGCGCGGGGCATCGAGGTTCGCACACCCTTGTCGCTCAAGAGCCAAGCGGAACAGGCGCGATTTGCAGCGCTGGAAACCGATGCCGCGGTTGTCGTCGCCTATGGTCTGCTGCTGCCGAAAGTCATTCTCGATGCGCCACGGCTCGGCTGTTTCAATGTGCACGCCTCGCTCCTGCCGCGCTGGCGGGGTGCGGCCCCCATCCAGCGGGCCATCATGGCGGGCGATAGCGAAACCGGTGTCAGCATCATGCGCATGGAGGAAGGGCTCGATACGGGGCCCGTGTGCAAGGTCGGACGTATCGCCATCACGCCGGAGACGACGGCCCAATCGCTGCACGACGCGCTGGCGGTGCTCGGCGCGAAACTGATGGTGGAGACGCTGGCGCGGCCTTCGATCGCATGCACGGCGCAACCCGCCGAAGGCGTCACATACGCCAAGAAAATCGACAAGGCGGAATCCAGGATCGATTTCAGCAAGAGCGCCGCCGAAGTCCGCAATCGTATCAATGGGCTTTCGCCCTTTCCGGGGGCATGGTTCGCAATCGGCGAGACCCGCATCAAGGTGCTGAAGGCCATGACGCTCGATCTATCCGGTGCGCCGGGCATGGTTCTCGACGATGAATTCACCATTGCCTGCGGTTCGGGTGCGGTGCGGTTGCTGACACTGCAACGCGAGGGCAAGGCGCCGATGGATACCGCCACTTTCTTGCGCGGCTTTTCGCTGGCCAAGGGGGTACGGATTTCCTGATGCCGCGCTACAAGCTCACCATCGAATATGACGGAGCCCCCTTTGCCGGCTGGCAATTGCAGGCCGAAGACACAACGGTCCAGGGCGTGCTGGAAAAGGCGGTCGCGGCGATCAACGGCGGCCCCTCGGCCGTGCAAGGGGCGGGCCGCACCGATGCCGGCGTCCATGCGCTGGCGCAGGTGGCGCATGTCGATCTGGCGAAGCCGTGGGATACATTCGAGCTGCGCAACGCGCTCAATGCCCATGTCCGGCCCCATCCCATCAGCGTGCTGGAGGCGGAAGAAGTGCCGGATGACTTTCACGCCCGCTTCTCCGCCACGAAGCGGCACTATCTCTACCGCATCCTCAACCGCCGCGGTCCGCCGGCGCTGGACAAGGGCAAGGTATGGTGGCTGCCGATGGCGCTCGACAGCGATGCCATGCACGAGGCGGCGCAGGCACTTGTCGGCAAGCACGATTTCACCACCTTCCGCGCCGCCCAATGCCAGGCGCAATCGCCCATCAAGACGCTCGACCGGCTCGACGTGGCGCGCTACGGCGAGGAGATCGAAATCCACACTGAGTCGCGCTCCTTCCTGCACAATCAGGTGCGCTCGATCGCCGGCTCCCTGAAACTGGTGGGCGAAGGCAAATGGCGGCCGCGCGATCTGAACGCCGCACTCGACGCCCGCGACCGGGCCCGCTGCGGGCCGGTGGCACCGCCCGACGGGCTCTATCTGGTCAAGGTCGGCTACTGAAATAGTTCTCGATGATGCGGGCATAGACGGCCTGCGCCGCCCGCAGCTCATCGACCGCGATGCGTTCGTCGGTCATGTGGATCGTGGCATTGGTGGGCCCGAACTCCAGCACCGGGCAATAGTCCTTTATGAAGCGCGCATCCGACGTCCCGCCGGCGGTCGAAAGCTTCGGCAGAATGCCGGTTTCCTGCTCCACCGCGTCCTGCACCAGCCCGACGAAGGCGCCGGGTTCGGTCATGAAAGCATCCGCCCCCTCGCTGGACGAGACGGTCCAATTTCCGCCCACCGCCGATTTCACTTCGGCAATGCGATCGGAAACCCATTCCTTGAGCGAGGCAAATGAGTGCTCGGTACCGAACCGGATATTGAATTTCGCCGTGGCGCGCGCCGGAATGACGTTGGTCGCCGGATTGCCGACATCGACGGTGGTGACGGCGAGCGTCGAAGGATCGAAGCGATCATTGCCGTCATCGAGTTTCGTGTGCGAGACAATCTCGATGAAACGCGCCATCTTCGGAATGGGATTGTCGGCCTTGTTGGGATAGGCGGCGTGGCCCTGTCTTCCCTCTACCGTAACCGTGAAGCTCAGGGAACCGCGCCGGCCGATCTTGATCGTGTCGCCGAGCTTCTCCGTGCAGCTCGGCTCGCCGACCAGGCAATGGCCGGGAACGTGACCGTTGTCCTTCATCCATTGCAGCACCTTCACGGTGCCGTTGATCGCCGGGCCCTCCTCGTCGCCGGTGATCAGGAAGGAGATGGAGCCCGGCAGCTTGCCGTTCGACCTGACATGATCGATGGCGGCGGCGGCGAAGGCGGCGATCGAGCCCTTCATGTCGGTGGCGCCGCGGCCGTAGAGAAATCCCGCGGCGATCTCGGCGGCGAAGGGCGGATGACTCCAGTCCGACTCGCGCCCGGGGGGCACCACGTCGGTGTGGCCGGCGAAGCAGAGATGCGGGCTGCCTCCGCCGAAGCGGGCGAAGAGGTTTTCGACGTCCGGCGTGTCCTTGTCCTTGAAAATCAGGCGCTGGCAGACGAAGCCGTGGGCCGACAGAAGATTCTCCAGCACGGTCAGCGCGCCGCCTTCGGCCGGCGTCACCGACGGACAGCGGATGAGATCCTGGAGGATGGAGACGGAATCGGTGGCGGTGTTTTTCATGACCCCAAGTCTAGCTGCAAACACAGCGCCCGGCCACAAGGACCGGGCGCAATTTGCATTAACGGGATTTCAACCGGCGAGCGGATCGGGGCCGTGCTGGTTGGTTCCTTCGGTGCCCTTGAGTATTCCGAGTTCGATCAGGGCCCAAATGCCGATAGCCAGTCCGGCGAGGTTGACGATCCACGACAAGCCGGACGGCGCCGGCATGGAAATGCCGCCAATATCCGTCATGGTATAGCCGAGCCCCGTGAGCGACAGAAGCAGGCTGACGACGGTCGGCGCCCAGAATACGTAGACAAGCCAGTCCGGGCGGTCGCGGTCGTTGATCCGCTTCTTCATCAGGGCGGTTGCCGGATAGGCGATGATCACCAGCATGATCACCTGCACGATGGCGAAGGAACGATAGACCGATGCCATCGCGTCCGGGCCCATGGTGGCCGGATCCAGTCTCGACATCATCGAACCGCCCATGAACATCGCCAGAATGAAATAAACCACGATGGAAAAGACCAGCAGGATGACGGTTCCGAGCCACCATTTGGCACGGTTGATCCGGCCTTCGAAACTCGTGAACAGCGATATATCCATGACTTTCCTCCAGAGTTGATCGGCCGCAAGACCGGCCCGGACGCCGCAATATCCCGCAATTGCATCCGAGTCGGAAGTGGCGATGCCGATTCGCTTGAAATTCAGCCGGCCAGCGGATCGGAGCCGTATTGGTTCGGCCCCTCGGTACCGCGCAGGAAGCCGAGTTCAACCAGACCCCAGATCGGACCGATAAGCGGAATCAAAATGATCAAGGTCCACCAGCCGGACTTGCCGCGGTCGTGCCAGCGCTTGGCATAGATCGCCAGCATCGGCCAGAGGAAGACCAGGATGACGATGATCAACGGAATCATCAGCGCGCCCATGGCCTGTCTGATGGATTCCGGATTTTCCGGATCCATGTTCACTATCATGCCGCCGCCGAAGATCATGCCAATGACGATGTAGAAAATCCACTGGATGATCATGAGAACGATGAGTCCCAGCCACCACTTCTGCCGATTGATCCGGCCGTCGAAACTCGTGAACAGAGACATATCCATGTTGTTCCCTCCATGCGTGGCACGCGGCTCAGCGACCCTTGGAGGCAGTATCGTCCAAGATCGGCCGCTAAGGAAGGGGTGCGGTCAGTCGCGCAGCAGTTCGTTGATCGAGGTCTTGGCGCGGGTCTTTTCGTCGACGCGTTTGACGATGACGGCGCAATAGAGCGACGGGCTGGGCGAGCCGTCCTTGAAGGGTTTTTGCGGCAGTGAGCCGGATACCACCACCGAATAGGCTGGCACACGCCCCATGAAGACTTCGCCGGTGGCTCGGTCGACGATCTTGGTCGATTGGCCGATGAACACGCCCATGGAAATGACCGAGCCCTCGCCGACGACCACGCCTTCGACCACTTCCGAGCGCGCGCCGATGAAGCAATTGTCCTCGATGATGGTGGGGCCCGCCTGCATGGGTTCGAGCACGCCGCCGATGCCGACGCCGCCCGAGAGGTGCACGTTCTTGCCGATCTGGGCGCAGGAGCCGACCGTCACCCAGGTATCGACCATGGTTCCCGAATCCACATAGGCGCCGAGATTGACGAAGGACGGCATGAGAATGGCGCCCGGAGCGATGTAGGCCGAGCGCCGGACAACGCAGTTCGGCACGGCGCGGAAACCCGCCTTGCGGAAATCCTTGGCGGTCCAGCCGTCGAACTTCGACGGCACCTTGTCCCACCATTTGCCCTTGCCCGGCCCGCCGCCGATCAGCTCCATGTCGTTGAGGCGGAAAGAGAGCAGCACCGCCTTCTTCAGCCACTGGTTGGTCAGCCACTGGCCGTCCTTCTTCTCGGCCACGCGCGCCTCGCCGGCATCGAGCATGGCGAGCGCCTGGTCGACCGCCTTGCGCACCGGCCCCTTGGTCTTGAGAGAGACCTTGTCGCGCGTTTCCCAGGCCTGTTCGATAATGGTTTGGATGTTCTTCATGGGCTTCCCCTCGATGCTGGCGCCAAACTATCGGGCGGCGGTCACGAGTCAATCCGGTTCACGGCAAGGCGTCCGAGAAATCCGGCCAAGTCGTCCGTTACGTGGTGAACGTGCGGTTGCCGTGTGCCGCCGGTTGCCCGGTTCAGATGCTCGGCGTCACGGTTGTCCGGGGAGACGACCAGCACCGTGGTCATGCCGAGTTCATGGGGCGCTTTCAGATTGCGGGCGATGTCCTCGAACATGGCCGACGTTTCGGGGCGGACGGCGGTCTCCGCGACGAATTTTCGGTAGGGCTCCATCTCCGGCTTTGGAATGAAATCGGAATGGACGATATCGAAAATGCCGCCGAAATGATGGGTGACGCCGATGCGGGTCAGCACCTTCTCGGCGTGGGTGACGGTGCCGTTGGTGAAAACGAGCTTGCGCCCGGGAAGCGCATGCAGTGCCGCATCGAGTGCCGGATTGGGCGGTACCGGGGTGTGATCGATGTCGTGCACGTAGTCGAGAAAGCCATCCGGCTCGACGCCATGCTCGACCATCAGGCCACGCAGCGTCGTGCCATATTTGTAGAAAAGCTGCTTCTGCCGCCGCTTGGCTTCGGCAAAATCCACATTGAGCAGCTGCGCGACGAATTCGCCCATCCGCGCGTCGATCTGGTCGAACAGCCGGCAGGACGCCGGATAGAGCGTATTGTCGAGATCGAAGACCCAGGTGTCGATATGGGCAAAGCCCCTCATACGCCGGTTCTCGAAACCCGGGTGCCGACGCCGTGGGGCGTGAGCAGTTCGAGCAGCACCGAATGCGGCACGCGGCCGTCGAGGATGATGACGCCCTCGACGCCGGATTCGACCACACCCACGGCGCTCTCGATCTTGGGGATCATGCCGCCGGTGATGGTGCCGTTGGCGATCAAATCCGGCACGTCGCCGACCTTCAGTTCACTGATCAGTTTCCCGTCCTTGTCGAGCACGCCGGCGACGTCGGTGAGGAGCAAGAGGCGCTTGGCCTGGGTGGCGGTGGCGATGGCGCCCGCCGCCGTATCGGCGTTGATGTTATAGGTTTCGCCCTCCCAGCCGACGCCGACGGGGGCGATCACCGGGATCGCGTCGCTTTTCATGATGGTCTGGAGGATTTCGATGTTGACGCGGGCCGGTTCGCCGACGAAGCCGAAATCGATCTCCACAGTCTTGCCGGTCGCAGGATCGGTCTTTCTCTTCACATAGCGCTCGGCGATCAGGAGATTTCCGTCCTTGCCGGAAATGCCGACGGCGCGGCCGCCCGCCTGCTGGATCGAGGCGACGATGGATTTGTTGATGGCGCCCGCCAGCACCATCTCGACCACATCCATGGTCTCCTGATCGGTCACCCGCAGGCCTTCGCGGAATTCGGCCTTGACCGCCAGCTTGTCGAGCATCCGGTTGATCTGGGGGCCGCCGCCATGAACGACGATGGGATTGAGCCCGCAGACCTTGAGCATCACCATGTCGCGGGCGAACTGCCGGGCGAGTTCCGGGTCGACCATGGCGTGGCCGCCGTATTTGACCACGATGATCTGGTCGTCATAGCGCTGCAGGAAGGGCAGTGCCTCGGACAGGATGCGGGCGGTCTCGTTGATTGGGATATCGGTCATGGGCGGCGCTGCCTCGTGGACTGGCTTGACGGCTTATAATCGAATGCCGCCTGCTGCCAAGAATGATTCTCGTCCTCGCCCGCGGCAGCGGGAGAGGAAAGGGACCCGATGCCCAAGGGGCATTGGGATAGGTGAGGGTCTGTGGTAGCTCTTGTCGATGCGAGAAGGCGCGAAGCTGACCCGGGCCCGCCAACTCAGGCGCGAAGCGACGCTGGCCGAGAGCCGCCTCTGGGAGCAGCTCCGGAACCGTGCGCTCGGCGGCTTCAAATTTGTGCGACAGACTCCGATCGGGCCATTCATCGCCGACTTCCTGTGCCGGCAAAGCCGCCTGATCGTCGAAGTCGATGGTGCAACCCATTCCACACAGGCTGAGCAGGATCGCGACCGGCGGCGCAGCGTATATCTTGCACAGGAAGGTTATCGGGTGATCCGGTTTCAAAACGACGAGGTCTTGAACGGTATGGACGAAGTTCTGGTTCTGATACTGGCGGAGCTCGGCGGATAGACCCTCATCTCCCCGTTACTAGCGTAACGGGTCCCTTCTTCTCCCGTTTCACGGGAGAAGACGATACTCAAATCAACCCTGCGATTTCGGCGCGAAGTTCGGCGATGCCGGTGGCCTTTTCGCTGGAGGTGGCATGAATGAGCGGGAAGGCGGCGGGGCGCTTCCTGGCGGCCGCTTCGGTTTCAGCGTAGACTTTCGGCACGCCTTCCGGCTTGATCTTGTCGATTTTGGTAAGCACAAGCTGGTAAGTGACGGCGGCCTCGTCGAGGAGAGTCATCATCTCCTCGTCGGCCGCCAGCACACCGTGGCGCGCGTCGATGAGCACGAAGGCGCGGGTGAGGCCCGGCCTGCCGCGCAAGTATCCGCGCAGCATGGATTGCCACTTCTTGACTTCCTTCTTCGCCGCCTTGGCATAGCCGTAACCCGGCATGTCGACGAGGGTGAGCTGGCCGGCAATGTCGAAGAAATTGAGTTCGCGGGTGCGGCCCGGGGTGTTGGAGGCGCGCGCCAGGCCGTTGACGCCGGTCAGGGCATTGATCAGCGACGACTTGCCGGCATTGGAGCGGCCGGCGAAGGCGATTTCCACCCCCCTTGCGGGCGGCAGTTGCTCGAGCTTGGCCACACCGAGCATGAAAGCAGAGGGGCCGGCGAAGAGGCGCCGGCCCGCATCAAGCCGGTCCTTGGTGAAGCGATCGCTCAACTGGCCGGCTTCTTCTTGAGGAAGGGCAGACTGTCGCGGATGTTGCCGAAGAGATCGACCTCGACGCCGTGACGCTTCATGATGATCGACTGCTGGAGGATGGAGAGCAGATTGCTCCACGCCCAGTAGATGACCAGGCCCACCGGGAAGGTGCCGAGCATGAAGGTGAAGATGACCGGCATCCAGTTGAACAGGCTCGCCTGCACCGGATCGGGCGGCGTCGGGTTGAGGCGCATCTGCACCCACATGGTGATGCCCATGAGCAAGGGCCAGACGCCGATCGCCAGCATGGCGGGCGGCGTGAAGGGCAGAAGGCCGAAGAGGTTGGCAAAGCTCGTCGGATCGGGTGCCGAGAGATCGTGAATCCAGCCGTAGAACGGCGCATGGCGGAGTTCGATCGAGGTGAGGATCACCTTGTAGAGGGAAAAGAAGATCGGGATCTGGATGACGACCGGCAGACAGCCCGAGAGCGGCGAAACCTTCTCGCGCTTATAGAGATCCATCATGCCCTGCTGCTGCTTCGTCCGGTCGTCGGGATAGAGCTCCTTGAGCTTCTGCATCTCCGGCTGCAGCTTCTTCATCTTGCTCATCGAAGCATAGGATTTGTTGGCCAACGGGAAGAGCACCGCCTTGACCAGCACCGTGGCGATCAGGATGGCGATGCCGAAATTGCCGACCAGCCCCTTGAGGAATTCGAGGAGATAGAACATCGGCTTGGTGAGGAAATAGAACCAGCCCCAATCGACCATCAGATCGAAGCGATCGATCTTGTACTTGTCACCTATCGCATTGATGGTGCTGACCACCTTGGCACCGGCGAACAGCATGTCCTGGTGGGTGGCACTGCCGCCGGCGGGAACGGTGATCGCATCCTTGGCGAGGTAATCCACCTGGTAGACGTCGCGCTCGCCCAGCTTCTGGTGCTGGAACGTGCCGGTAACCGGCTTCGACTGATCCGGGATGAGGGTCGCGGCCCAATACTTATCGGTGAAGCCGAGCCAGCCGCCGGTTCCGTCGGCCTTGGTTGGCTCCGCAGCGCCGACGGCGTCCTTGTATTTCACTTCCTTCAAGCTCGTGTCGAAAACGCCCAGCATGCCCTCATAGAACACCCAGTAGCCGGCGATCTTCGGCGTGTCCTGGCGCTGAAGGCGAGCATAGGGGATGAGCGAGACGGCCGCGGCCGACCGGTTCTCCACCGACTGTTTGATGGTGAAGACATATTCGTCATCGATCGAAATCACGCGGGTGAAGACGAGGCCTTCGCCGTTGTCCCAAGTCAGTGTGACCGGCTTGCCGGGGCCGAGAACCGCATCGGCGGGCGCGGTCCAGACGGTCTTGGGATCAGGCAACTTGGCAGTGGTGCCGGTGGCCGCGACAAAGCCCTGTTCGGCAAAGAGCGCGCCCGAGGTTCCGGCGGGCGACAGGAAGACGATGGACGGGCTCTTGGGATCGATGGTCTCACGGTACTGGGTCAGGTGCAGGTCGTCGATCTGCGCACCCTGAAGGTTGATCGAGCCCGACACGAAGGGAGTCTCGATCCTGATGCGCGGCGTGGCTTTCAGCACCTCGTCTCGAACAAGCAGCGCCGGTAACACCGAGCCCTGAGGTACAGGCGCCTGAGTTTCGCCCTGTGTCGTCGGCTGGGTGGCCTGCTGCTGGGTCGCCTGCTGTTTCTGCTTCTCGGCGATGGGGCCGGCATAAAAATACTGCCAGCCAAAGACGATCAGCATCGACAGCACGATGGCGAGGATGAAGTTCTTGTTGTCGTAGTTCATGGGCGTCCCTTATCCCGCAGCCTCATGTGGCGTGCGGTGCAGCCGCTTCAAGGCGGAATTGAGGTCTTTCTGAAGTTCGGCGAAAGGCCGGTCGGCGGCCCCCGCCCGGCCGATCAGCACATAATCGAAGCCGCGATGGGCAATTTCCGGCAGAGTGAGGCGGGCGGCCTCGCGCAGGCGGCGCTTGATACGGTTGCGGACGACGGCATTGCCGAGCTTTTTGGTCGCGGTGAAGCCGACGCGCGGCGCGAGCCCGTCGTCGCGGTCGCGGGCCTGCACCACCAAGCCCGGCATCGCCGCATGCTTCGCCTTCGCGGCGGCAATGAAGTCCTGCCGGCGCCTGAGGCGTTCCATTGTCGTGGAAATCCGTCTTTAGGCTGACAGGCGCTTGCGGCTCTTGGCGCGGCGGCGGGCAATGACCCTGCGGCCACCGACACTGGCCATGCGAGTACGGAAGCCGTGCCGGCGCTTGCGGACGAGTTTCGAGGGCTGGTAGGTGCGCTTCACGTTCTCTCTCTCCGTAAATCTTTCCCCAGGCGCCAATGTTTTCAAAGACATAGCTCAAGATAGCGGAAATCTTGAGGATGCGCCCTGTGAGGATGTTCTATCGCTTCAGGAATTGCCGGGGCTTATAAAGGAAAACCGCGAGCAAAGTCAACGCATGGCCCGGCGGTATAAGCGGATGGATCCATGTCCTCGAAACTTTCGCCCGGTTGCCCGTCTGACCGATCACGCGTTTCACACGCCGCCTGAATTGTTGTCACGAGCGGGTGAGGGGTCCTTTCCTATTACCACCCGATGCGTCATGTGTGGGGGCAAGTTCAACGCTTGCCCGAAGATACAAACCATGATCCAACCGGCCACCGCAATGCCCGATCCTCCGCCACAGTCAGGCAGGCCGCCGGCCTTGAGGCGATGGCTGCCGGTGGCCGTGCTCCTGGTTCTGATCGCCGCAGCCTATTTCGCAGGCCTGCACCGCTATCTTTCCCTCGGTGTCATCGCCGAGCATCGCGAGGCATTGAAAACCTTCGTCGCCGAGCATCTGATCGCAGCGGTGGCAATCTACATGGCGGTCTATATCGTCACCGTGGCGTTGTCCCTGCCGGGGGCCGCAATTCTCTCGATCATAGGCGGGTTCCTGTTCGGCTGGGCGCTGAGTGCGCCCATCACCATGGTGGCCGCGACGGCCGGTGCCGTCATCGTCTTTCAGATCGTCAAGACCTCGCTCGGCGCCGTTGTGGCCGAGCGCGCCGGACCCTTCGTAAAAAAGCTTTCGGCCGGCTTCACCGAGGATGCCTTCAATTATCTCCTGTTCCTGCGGCTGGTGCCGGCTTTTCCGTTCTTCGCGGTCAATGCGGTGGCGGGGCTGTGCCGGGTCAATCTCAGGACTTTCGTTTCCGCCACGATCATCGGAATCATTCCGGGTTCCATCGCCTTCGCCTGGCTCGGCACCGGACTCGACAGCATCGTCGATGTCCAGGCGCGGATTTATCATCGGTGCGTGGCCACCAGCGGCATGGAAAATTGCATGTACAATTTCGACATCGGCGCCCTCGTCACCCAGGAAATCCTCATCGCCTTCGCGGCACTCGGCGTGGTGGCGCTCATTCCGGTGGCCTTCAAGTACTGGAAGGCGCGGAGGGCCGGGCAATGAATTACGACATCGCCGTCATCGGCGCGGGTTCGGGCGGTCTTTCGGTCGCTGCTGCCGCGGCGCAATTCGGCCGGAAGGTGGTGCTGTTCGAAAAGGGCAAGATGGGCGGCGACTGTCTCAATTACGGCTGCGTGCCGTCAAAGGCCCTGATCGCCGCCGCCAAGCAAGCCCATGGCGTGCGAAGCGGCGGCAAATTCGGTGTCGCGGCACAGGAACCGGTCATCGACTTTCAGGCGGTGCACGATTATGTGCATCGCGTCATCGCGGCGATCGAACCCAATGACAGTCAGGAGCGCTTCGAGAAGCTGGGGGTCCATGTGGTGCGGGCCGAGGCCCGCTTCCGCGACAGAGCTTCAATCGAGGCTGATGGAAAGGTCTATACGGCACGCCGTTTCGTCATCGCTACCGGCTCGCGCGCCGCGATTCCGCCGATCCCCGGCCTTGCCGAGGTTCCCTATTTCACCAACGAGACGCTGTTCGAGAACACCGTCCGCCCCGCCCATCTCGTCGTCATCGGCGGCGGACCCGTCGGTCTGGAAATGGCGCAGGCCCACCGGCGGCTCGGTTCGCGGGTGACGGTGATCGAGGCCCTCGATCCTCTCGGCAAGGACGACCCGGAGCTGACCGGCGTCGTGATCAAGGCGCTGATTTCGGAGGGCGTCGACATTCTGGCCCGCACCCCGGTCAAGTCGGTGCACAAGACCAAGGCGGGCATTGCCGTCGCGACCGATGGCAGGGGAACCATCGAAGGCTCGCACATTCTGGTGGCGGCCGGCCGCATTGCCAATGTCGAAGGTCTCAATCTCGAGGTTGCGGGCATCGCCTATACGCGGACGGGCATCACCGTCGATGCGGGACTGAAAACCACCAACCGCAAGGTCTACGCCATTGGAGATGTCGCGGGCGGGCTGCAATTCACCCATGTGGCGGGCTATCATGCCGGGCTTATCATCCGCAACGCGCTGTTCCGTCTGCCGGTCAGGAACCGCACCGGCATCATTCCCTGGGTTACCTACACCGACCCGGAACTTGCCCATGTAGGGCTTACCGAGGCCCAGGCACGCCAGCAGTTCGGCGATGCGGTCAAGGCGGTGCGCTGGCATTTCCACGACAATGACCGGGCCCAGACCGAAGGCAAGACGCAAGGCCTGGTCAAGGCGGTCATCGGCAAGGGCGGCCGCATCCTCGGCGCCGGCATCGTCGGCGCCCAGGCCGGCGAACTCATCCAGCCCTGGGTTCTGGCGATGAGCAATGGTCTCAAAATCAAGGCATTCGTCAATATGGTGGCGCCCTATCCGACATTGGGCGAAGCCAGCCGCCGGGCGGCCATCGGTTATTTTTCGGGACTCGCAACCAATCCATGGGTCAGGCGCGTAATAGGGATGCTCAGCCGCTTCGGATGACGTAAGATCAGCGGATGAATGACAGTGGAGGTAAGGCGGAATCGCCACAGCCGGGGCTCCTGACGGGCCTTTCCGGCAAGGTGTTGCTGCTGACCATCGGCTTCGTCATGCTGGGCGAAGTGCTGATCTTCCTGCCGTCGATCGCCAATTTCCGCATCCAGTGGCTCAAGATCCGCATCGCCCAGGCCGAGATCGCGGCACTGGCGGCCGAAGCGGCCCCCAACCAGATCGTGTCAACCGATCTGAAAAGCGAGATACTGAAAGGCGCGGGCGTGCTGGTCGTTTCCTTGCGCAAGGGCGAGACCCGCAAGCTGATCCTCCGGGGCGAGGAGCCGCCGATGATCGACGCCAGTTTCGATCTGCGGGACCTTCGCTGGTGGCAGGCGATCGCGGATGCCTTCGATGCCATGACCGGCCCGGCTCGCATCATCGGGGTCACCGACAAACCTCCCAACATGTCCGGCGATCTCATCGACATCGCGCTCCACGAGGCGCCGCTGCGCCAGGCGATGTATCGCTACGGGTTCAATATCTTTCTCTTGTCGGTGGTATTGTCGCTGGTCGTCGCGGGCCTGGTCTTCGCCGCCCTGAACCGGGTTCTGGTGCGGCCGATGCAAAGGCTCACCCGCAACATGGTGGCTTTCGGCGACAATCCGGAAGACCCGTCGCGCATCGTCGCGCCCACAACGCGGCGCGACGAGATCGGTATCGCCGAGCGGGAGCTGCACGGCATGCAGAGCGAGTTGGCGGCGATGTTGCAGCAGAAGAGCCGGCTGGCGGCACTTGGCCTCGCAGTGTCGAAGGTGAGCCATGACCTGCGCAACATGCTGTCTTCGGCGTATCTGATGTCCGACCGCCTGGCGGCGGTCGACGACCCCACAGTGCGGCGTTTCGCGCCGAAGCTCATCGCCTCGCTCGACCGGGCTATCGAGTTTCTCACCCAGACGCTCAAATTCGGACGCGCCCAAGAACCGCCGCCGGCCCGCGAGCGGTTTGGAGTCAAGGGAATCGCCGGCGAAATCATCGAGAGTGCGGTAGTGCGGACATCGAGCCGCATCGTGCTCTACAACAATGTGCCGGCCAGCGTGATCGCCGATGCCGACCGCGAGCAACTAGGCCGGGTGCTGACCAATCTGACACGCAATGCCATCCAGGCGCTGGAGGCGGCCCAGGCCGAAAATCCGCATGCAGCCGATGGCTCCGTCACCATCCGGGCCTGGCGGGAAGGCAGCGTCGTGTCCATCGAAGTGAAGGACAACGGACCGGGTGTCCCCGAGCGGGTGCGCGACAAGTTGTTCGAACCCTTCCAGAGCGCCGCACGGCCCGGCGGAACGGGCCTCGGCCTTGCCATCGCCGCCGAACTGGTGCGTGCCCATGGCGGCGAAATCGGCCTCCATGCCACCGGCGAAACCGGAACCAGTTTCATCCTCACCATTCCCGACAGCGTCGCCGAATTGCGCACCGGCCGGCGCGGCGAACGCAAGCCCGCGCCCGACAGCTGACACGATGATGGAAGGCGTAAAACCCGGCCCGCGCAATCTGATCACCGATGTCGAGGGCATCTCGGTCGGCAATGCCGAAGACCTGCGCATCCTGACCGGCACGACTGTTGTCGTTCCCGATGGGCCGATGGTGGCGGCGGCGGATATCCGCGGCGGCGCGCCGGGGAGCCGCGAGACGCCGGCGCTCGAACCGGAAAACCTGGTCGACGCCATTCACGCCATCGTGCTGTCCGGCGGCTCGGTTTTCGGCCTCGATGCCGCGTCCGCGGTCGCAACCGAACTGGCGCGCAAGGGCGTCGGCTTCGCCTTCGGCCAGCAGGCTTGGCCCTGCCCGGTGGTTCCGGCCGCGATCCTGTTCGACCTGATGAATGGCGGCGACAAGGCCTGGGGCGATGAAGCGCCCTATCGCCGGCTCGGCCGCGCGGCTTTTGCCGCCCTATCCAAGGATTTCGCCCTCGGCAACGCCGGGGCCGGCGCCGGCGCCATGGCCGGGCAGATCAAGGGCGGGCTCGGCAGCGCCTCGGCGCAGTGGAACGGCTACACGGTGGGGGCGCTCGTCGCGGTCAACAGCGTCGGCTCCTGCGTCAGGCCGGATTCGGCCAGGCTGTGGGCCGCCGACCACGCCATCGGCGATGAAATGGGGGCGCAGACCGGCGCCGCTGGCCTGCCGCCACAACCGCGCCTCACCGGCAGCAAGCTTGAGCTGATGGCCGGTGCGGCGAAGCCCGGCGCCAATACGACGATCGCCGTCGTCGCCACCGATGCCAGACTCAGCAAGCCTGAGGCAAAGCGGCTGGCAATCATGGCGGCGGACGGGCTCGCCCAGGCGATCCGGCCGATGCATACGCCCTTCGACGGCGATATGGTGTTCGCGGCGGCAACCGGACGGACAGTGCTTGCCGAGCCGCGCTCCCTGACGCTGGCGCGGCTGGGCAGCCTTGCCGCCGCCACGCTGGCCCGCGCCGTCGGCCGCGCGGTCTGGGAGGCCCGATCGGCGGGGATTGCGCCCTACTACCGCGCGCTCACCGGGCTGTGACCGCCGAGGCTTGCGTTTATGGCGGCCCTATACTAGAGAGACGCCCGTTCTGACACATGCGCGCCCGTAGCTCAGCTGGATAGAGCACCAGACTACGAATCTGGGGGTCATGGGTTCGAATCCTGTCGGGCGCGCCATTTTCCCTAGAAATTTTGTCTCTTATAAAGCCGCGCTTTTGCGGATTGCTGTCTCGCGCCTGTAGGTCACATACAATTAGGGCCAGCAGTTGGTACAACCACAAAGCGATGCAGCCGATCGCAATTTCCCGCTTCCAGCCGCTCCACCATCGGCTGCAAGCTTTTGCGCCACCCGGCTCCATCGACCATGCCTGCGAACATCATCCGCCAGGCCGGAAGCGCCCCATTGTTGCGCGCCAATATTCAAATTGAATCATGGAGGCGTCGGCGTATATCTGTCATTCCGTTACCGTCGAGATACAATCAGGATCCAATAATGTTCGATGATCTTCCCACCGATCCGACGAGCAGCGGCGTGCAATTTGCCGGCGCGGTGGACCGGATTTCGCCAACCGGCGGAATCCAGGGTTGGGCGCTTGATGCGCGGAATCCAAGCGCCGGCCTTGAACTTCAAGTTTGGTGCGGCGGATTTGTCTTGGCCAGCACCCGTACCAATCTGCCGCGGCCGGACATCGCCGCCGCGATCAGAGCGGAATCCCACTGCGGCTTCGCTGTTTCGTGGCAAGGCTTCGACCAGGCTTACGTTCAGCGTCTGCTCGCCGGACGGGAGCAGGAGCCGGTCCATATTCTTGCACCGGCCGGAAACGGTGTGCTGGTCTATGCCTGCGACTCGCTGGACCTTTCCGGTCTGCACTTGATGATCGCCGCAGCCAAGGCGCAAAATGGACGTACAGCCGGGGGCTCCCGGCCGGTCATTTCCCCCTCGACAACCCTCGTCACGCCGGCTTTCGGCGTGCACTTCGACACGATGACCGGTAGTCTCACTATTGCGTCGCGAGAGCCCGGCGACGGCTACGATATTTTCGTGGATGGCAAGTTCAGCGGCGTCCGCCACCCGGCCCTAGAAACTTTCCCGGCCGGCCGGGTCAATCGGCTGCTCGACGGCGAGCTTGCCGGATCGACGCTGAACTGGCTGGCCGATGGCGTCCCGGTGGGTAAGAACCTGAGTCCCGAATGGATGCTCCAAGGCACAAATACCGCCTATATGCGCGGCACGAGCGGTGAAAACGAAACCCCGGCGGTCGCCGTCTTTACATGCCCAATCGATGGCCGTGCGATCGGCATCGCGGCGGGCGAAGACTATTGTTTCCAAGGGCTTTTCGCCCTGCATCGCACCACGGGGGCAATCCGCCTCGTGTTCCTGGACGAAGCCGGGACAACGATCGCGAGCGCGCAGAAGGCAATTGCTTCGGAATTTGAGGGGGGCACCAAGGCCACCGGCTATGCTCGGGTCAGCCTGACGGCGCGCGCGCCGGCCGGCGCAACGCGGCTGCGGATCGAAATCGAGAAAGGAGCGACCCTCAGCGGCGCCGAAAGCCTGCTGTTTTTCGCGCGGCCCAGCCTCACGCGCGGCCCCGAGAAACCGGGCTTTGACGCACTTCTGCACAATGTGCCCGCGGTCGCCGCCGCGGAGATTTTCCGCGGCGGCAGCCAGTTCCACATGTGCAACGTTACCTTGCCCGGAGAAGTCATGGACGGGTCCTTGCATACGCTCAGGGTGAAAGAGCGCGGGTCGGGCACTTGGATCACACCGGCTCCAATGGAGGTCCAGATCGGCGAAGCAAGCACCGGCGTGATTTATGGCATCGAGGGATCGGTGTTGGCGGCGCGCGTCGATGTTCCCAAGGGCTGGAGCAATTCCATCTCGGTGTCGCTATGGATCGATGGACAACCCGAAAGCCGCCTGTTCCTCAGCCACCCCGGCGGGGGCCTTGTCCGCATACCCTTGCCTGCAACCGCCTGCGATGGGCGCCCCCATTTGTTCGAAATTCGGCTTGGAATGTCGGGCGAACTCCTGGCCCAGTTCGCCGCGTTGGGACCGGTTCAAACCACTCCTTGGGATACCATTCAGCAATATGCCGGAATGCCGCTGCCGGGTCAGCTCGCTCCGCTGGCGGCTTACCGCTATGCTTCGCTGGCCGCACCGCGGGGTAATGGAGGCGGCATGGATCGAGCCGTGCTGCACGAAATCCTCCTGGCGGGTTTTGGCAAGCCGCGCGGCCATTTCCTGAAACTGCCGTTTCCCAAGGCCGCGAAGCCCGACGTGTCGATCGTGATTCCGGCTCATAATAAGTTCGACGTCACTTACAATTGCCTGGCCGCCCTGCTTTTCGCCGAAACCCGGGCCAGTTTCGAAGTGATCGTGGTCGATGACGGCTCGAGCGATACGACGACCCGGCTCAACGACGTGGCACCCGGTGTCGTCTATGTGCGCAACAAAACGGCCCTCGGCTTCGTCGGCGCCTGCAATGCCGGAGCCGATGTAGCGCGCGGCCGCTACATCGTTTTCCTGAACAACGACACGGAGCCCACGGCCCAGTGGCTCGACGAACTGCTATACGTCTTCGAGAATTTCGACGGCGTGGGCCTGGCCGGTTCGAAGCTGCTCTATCCCGACGGCACCCAGCAGGAAGCCGGAGGCATCGTGTGGGAAACCGGCGACCCGTGGAACTATGGCCGCGGCGGCAATCCGTCGGATCCGCGCTATTCCTACACGCGCATCTGCGACTATCTCTCGGGTGCCGCGATCATGATCCCGGCGGATCTCTGGCGGCAACTGGGCGGCTTCAGCAAGGAGTTCGCGCCGGCCTACTTCGAGGATACCGATCTCGCCTTCAAGGTGCGCAATGCCGGCAAGAAGGTGGTTTTTGCGCCGCGGTCTCTCGTCGTTCACTACGAGGGCCTGTCGAATGGCACGGACCAGACCGCCAGTTCCGGGCTGAAGCGCTTTCAGGAAATCAACCGCCCGAAGTTCAAGCGCAAATGGCCGGCTCTCTTCGCCGGCAACGGCAAGGCCGGTCAGGATGTCGATCTCGCCAAGGATCGCGGCATCGCCAAGCGCGTGGTGTTCTTCGACGCCGAGTTTCCGCGGCTCGACCAGGATGCCGGCAGCTATGCCGCGCTCCAGGAAATCCGCATGTTCCAGGCGCTCGGCTGCAAGGTCACCTTCGCGCCCGTCAATATGGCCTATCTCGGGCGGCATACGGACTATCTGCAGAGGATCGGCGTCGAGACCATCCACATGCCGTTTTACCCGGACATCACGGCGTTCCTGAAGGCCCGTGGCGCGGAATTCGACCTGGCCTACATCACCAGATACGGCGTTGCCGAGCAGGTGCTGGAGCCCATCGCCCGGTTGGCGCGCCAGGCCAAGACGGTCATCAATGTCGCCGACCTGCATTTCCTGCGGTCGATCAGGGGCGCGATAGCCGAGCGCAGCGATGCGGAAATCGAGGGCGCGTTACAGGTGCGCGACGCCGAGCTTGCCGCGCTCGGCCGTGCCGATCTGGTGTTGTCCTATAGCGGCGTCGAGCAGGTCGTCATCACCAGCCATCTGCCGCGCGGCCCCAAGACCGGCATCGTGCCCTGGGTGATCGACACGATTCCCGTCACCGTCCCCTTTGCGAAAAGAAAGGACATCGCCTTCATCGGCGGCTTCCGCCACACACCGAACGTCGCGGCGGTGAAGTATTTCGCGGACGAGGTCATGCCGCTGCTCCGCAAGGCCCTGCCGGGCGTGCGCTTCCTCGTCTACGGCAGCCACATGCCGCCGGAGGTGGAAGCGCTCGACAGCGAGGATGTGGTCATCAAGGGTTACGTCGCCGACATCGCGGAGGTGTTCTCCTCCTGCCGGCTGTTCGTCGCGCCCCTGCTCTCGGGGGCCGGCATGAAGGGCAAGGTCCTCGATTGCATGGCGGCGGGCATTCCCTCGGTTCTCTCCTCGATCGCGGCGGAAGGCATCGGGCTCCGCGAAGGCATCGACACCGTCATCGCCAACCGGCCGGAAGAATGGGTCGACGGCATTTCGCGCCTGTATCGGGACGAGAAGGCCTGGAATGCCATGTCGAAAAGCGTGCAGGAACTTGCCGCGGGCCGCTATTCGTTCAAGGCGGGCGTGGCGGCGCTGCAGGAGGCGCTGGCGTTGATCGAATTCTTCGTCCCCGGCGACAAACCGGCGCTGCACGTCAACTCGGCGCGGCCCGCGGCGCCGGCCGCCGCCCACGCCTCGCCCGAGGGGAAGGAGTTCGTTGCCGCGGTCCTTCCCACCAGGAAGGAATTATCGTGAACAGTCATGCGATTGCCCGGCGGGCACATCGCCCTTGTAGAGCTTGATGGTCACGGGATTCCCGCCGTTACGGTCCACACTGATGGGAGCTCCGCTAAGAGCCGCGAATTTCCGGGTTAACCTGTTGAAGTACCGGGGTACAACCCTCGCTAGCCGGCGCTGTTTACCAGACTTGCGGCCGGTTGCGGCAAGGGCTTAAATCGGCGCCTCGGGCCGGCGGAATTGCAGCAGCCATCGAGGAATAACGGGATTCTGTGGAGGTTGAACCCACGATGCAGTTCGTTTTTGTGGGCGGCCTGGCACGATCGGGAACTAGAGCGGGATGATTCTACATTGACCCATATCCGGCGTTGACGAAGTAGTT
>CAYOZR010000008.1:0-44043 GCA_964408555.1 uncultured Aestuariivirga sp. | reverse complement strand
ATCTTGAGGGCATTGAAGATGAACGGCATGGCGGCGGGCAGGCGCAGCTTCACCAATGTCTGATACCAGCCGGCCCCGTAGGAACGCATCAGGTCCCGCTCCATGTAACCGGCGGCGGCGAGCCCCGCCAGAGCGTTCACCAGCATGGGGAAGAAGGTCATCACCACCACCATCGCCGCCTTGGACTGCCAGTCGAAGCCGAACCACATGACCATGATTGGCGCCACGCCGACGATCGGCAATGCCGACGCGAGGTTGCCCAGCGGCAGCAGTCCGCGCTTCAGGAAATCCACCCGGTCGCAGATCAGCGCCGTCAGGAGCCCCGACAGGCAGCCGATGATCCATCCCGGAATCACCGCGCGCACGAAGGTCTGCACGAAATCCGCTCCGAGAATCGGCAGCGACATGATGAGTTTGGCCCAGATCTCGGTTGGCGCCGGCAGGAGAACCAGCGGAATGCCGAAACCCTTCACCACCGCCTGCCAGAAAATCAGCACGGCGACGCCAAGGACCGCGGGTGCAACGGCATTGCGCAGCAGGCCGGCGTTCATGGGCTTGCTCCCATGTTTCGCGCCGTGAGCCGTTCGGCCGCGCCGATCGCATAAACGAGCGATGCCGCCGCCGCCGAGGCCGCTACCAGCGCCGCCCAGATCTGGGCGGTCTGGCCGTAATAGGAGCCGGTGAGCATGCGCGCGCCGATGCCGGCCTGGGCGCCGGTCGGCAGCTCGCCCACGATGGCGCCGGTCAGCGCTATGGCGACCGCCACCTTGAGGGAGGCAAACAGGAACGGAACCGCGGCCGGAAAGCGCAGCTTCCAAAGAACTTGGGCGACGCTTGCATTGTAGGTACGCATCAGGTCGAGCTGCATCGGCTCCGGCGAGGTGAGGCCCTTGACCATGCCGATGGTGACGGGGAAGAAGCACAGATACATGGAGATCAGCGATTTCGGCACCAGCCCGGTGAGGCCGATCGAGCCCAGCACCACGATGATCATCGGCGCGATGGCGAGGATCGGAATGGCCTGCGAGGCGATGATCCACGGCATCAGGCTCTTGTTCAGGAGCCTCGAATGCACGATGGCAATGGCAAGTCCGATGCCGAGCAGCGTGCCGAGGACAAAACCGAGCAGCGTCGAGGAAACCGTCACCCACAAGTGATAGACCAGCGACTTCGCCTTCCACGGCGCCACCAGGAAGACGGTGTTCCACAATTCGACGACGATCTGGTGCGGCGCCGGGATCACCGGCCGCTGATGGTTCCACGAGATCGCCAGAATATTGTAGAGCCCGCCGCCGGCCTCTGCGATCCTGGCCTCGGTCACCACCCAGTTCATCGGAATGGCGGCGATGTACCAGACCACGAGAATGATCAGGCAGATCGCCGCCACGGGAAGGGCTTGGCCCCTCGGCGCCTCGATGGCGCGCGGCAGTGCGGCTGCGCTAGTCTTCATAGCTGTGCCCCGCCCTGAGGCCTTCACGCACCCGGTGCGCCACTTTCAGGAACTCCGGCGTCCCGCGGAAATCGAGGGTGCGGCGCCGCGGAAAATTCGCCTCGATCGTGTCGATGATGCGACCCGGGCGCGGCGACATCACCACGATCTTGGTCGACAGGAACACCGCCTCCGGAATCGAATGGGTGACGAACACCACCGTCTTCTTGGTCCTGTCCCACAATTCCAGAAGCTGCTGGTTGAGCTTGTCGCGCACGATTTCGTCGAGCGCCCCGAAGGGCTCGTCCATCAGCAGCAGTTTCGGATCGAAGGCGAGCGCCCGGGCGATCGAGACCCGTTGCTGCATGCCGCCGGATAGCTGCCAGGGAAATTTCTTGTCAAAGCCCGACAGGTTGACGAGCTCGAGGTTGTGCCGGATGCGCTCGGCCTGATTGTCGAGTCCCATGATTTCCAGCGGCAGGCCGACATTGCGTTCGACGGTGCGCCACGGATAGAGCGCCGGCGCCTGGAACACATAGCCGTAGGCACGCTTGAGCCGCGCCTCTTGTGGGCTCATGCCGTTGACCGTGATCGTTCCCTCCGTCGCCCGCTCGAGATCGGCGATCACCCGCAAGAGCGTGGTCTTGCCGCAGCCCGACGGGCCGATGAAGGAAACGAATTCGCCGTCCGCGACGGCAAGATCGACCTTGGACAGTGCATAGACCGGCCCGTCCGCCGTCGCGAAAGTGAGGCTAAGATCCCTGGCCTCGATCACGGCCGTGGCCGCCATGGTCCCTCCCCGGGGAGATTCTTGTGTTTCGCCGGACGCTATCCGCTCTTGACCATTTGATCAAGAATTAACAGGATGCGGAAATGCCACAGGCAAAACCCGGCGCTGTCCGCAAGACCCGCATCCAGGCCCGGAATGAGGAGCTCATTCTCGATGCCGCGCTCGAGGTGTTTTCCACCTATGGCTACCGCGGCTCGACCGTCGACCAGATCGCCGCCAAGGCCGGCATGTCGAAGCCCAATCTCCTTTATTACTTCCGCCGCAAGGAAGACATCTACGTCGCCGTGCTCGAGCACACGCTGGCCGATTGGCTCGAACCCCTGCGCGCCATCGATGCCGCCGGCGATCCGCTGGCGGAGCTGTCGCGCTACATCGCCGTCAAGCTGCGCCTGTCGCGTGAAAGGCCGGAGGCCTCGCGCCTCTTCGCCAATGAAATCCTGCACGGCGCGCCGATGATCGGCAAATTCCTGAAAGGCCCGCTCAAGGACCTGGTCGATGCCAAGGCCGCCATCATCCGCGCCTGGATCGAGGCCGGCCGCCTGGCTCCCGTCGATCCCCATCATCTCATCTTCGCCATCTGGGCGACGACCCAGCACTACGCCGATTTCGACGTCCAGGTCCGCGCCGTCCTGGGCGGCGCGAAAAACCACATGCAGGCCGCCGAACGCAGCCTGATCGCCCTGTTCATGAATGGCCTGCGGCCGCGCTAACCTTCCGTCTCGATCACCGCCACCGCCGCCGCCGTCACCGCGATCCCGGCGATCACGCCGGCATCCGGCCAGCCATGGCCGATCGACCCTTCATAGAGCGCCACGAAGGCCGGCAGCAGATAGGTATAGGCCATGACCTTGGCCGCCGGCAGCACCAGGCTGGCGCCCTTGATCAAATAAAAGGTGATGGCGGTGGTGAAGACGGCGAGATGGGCGATACCGAGATAGGTCCACCACGGCACGGCGCGCCAGTCCGTCGCCACGATCTCCCGCCCGCCATAGAGAAGCAGGAGAATCATGCCGCAGCCGAGCGCCGACATGTTGAGCCGCGCCAGGCTCTCGCCCCGGTGCAGCTTGCGCACCGTCGGCGAATAGGCGGCGTAGGCGGCGCAACCGATGAAGAAGATCGCCTCGCCGCGGCCGAGGCGAAAGCCGAGAAGCTTCTGCCAGTCCGCATCGAACAGAACCCACAGCGCGCCCGCCGCACCGATCGCCAGCCCGAGCCCGATGCGCGGCGATATTTTCTGCCCCAACAGCGGCCAGCCGATCAGCGCCGAGATCAGCGGCACCAGCGTGAATACAGCGCCCAGCGACACCGGATCGGTGAGTCGCAGCGCCTCGAACATGGTGATGAAAAATACGACCAGCAGGGCGGCGATCGTGAAATAGCGCGCCAGATCGGCAGGCCCCGGCCGCTTCAGTCCCTCGGTCGCGGCGACCACTCCTGCGAAAATTGCCGCCGCCAGGAGGAAGCGCAGGAAATTCAGCGCCTCCGGCGCCAGTTCATGGGCAATGAGCCCGCCCACCGTGAAGCTGGTGGCGATGAGGGCGGTGAACAGCAGCATGGCGCCATGGGCGGCACCCGGCGGTGGCAGCCTCACCCGGCGGCCTTCGGCGCATAGTCCGCGCCATTCACCGTTGCCGGCCTGCCGGCCAGATGCAGCGTGCTCACCCGCTCCGCCGTCTCGGCGATCAGCTTGCCGCGGCGGATGACCTTGAGCCGGTTGGCTCCGAGCCTGATCGCCTCGATCGGATCCTTCGCCTGCAGGATGACGAAATCGGCATTGCAGCCCGTCTCCAGCCCATAACCTTCGAGATGCATGGCTTTCGCCGGATTGACGGTGACCGCATCGAAGGCCCAGCGCATCGCCTCGCGGCTGGTCATCGGGGCCACGTGAATACCCATCGACGCTACCTCCAGCATGCAGCCCTGGCCCAGCGGGTACCACGGGTCCATCACGCAGTCATGGCCGAAGGACACATTGATGCCGGCGGCGCGCAGTTCCGGCACCCGGGTCATTCCGCGCCGCTTGGGATAGGTGTCATGACGCCCCTGTATGGTGATGTTGATCAGCGGGTTGGGCGTTGCATGAAGCTGCGCCTCGGCCATCAGCGGAATGAGCTTCGAGACATAATAGTTGTCCATCGAATGCATCGAGGTGAGATGCGAACCCACCACCCGGCCTTGCAGCCCCAGCCGCTGCGTCTCGAAGGCGAGCGCTTCCACATGCCGCGACAGCGGATCGTCGGTCTCGTCGCAATGGATGTCGACGAGCAACCCGCGCTTTTCCGCGATTTCGCACAGTTCCTTGAGGCTCGCCGCGCCATCCGCCATGGTGCGCTCGAAATGCGGGATGCCGCCCACCACATCGACCCCCATGTCGAGGGCGCGCAGGAGATTTTGTTTCGCCGTCTTCGCGCGGTAGAATCCATCCTGCGGAAACGCCACGATCTGCAATTCGATATAGGGTGCGATCTTCTTCTTCACCTCGAGCAGCGCCTCGACGCACAGGAGCCGGTCGTCGCAGACGTCCACATGGGTGCGGATCGCCAGCAACCCCTGGGTGACGGCAAGGTCGCAGTATCGCAGTGCCCTTTCGATGACCGCCTCATGGGTCAGCAGCGGCTTGAGCTCGCCCCACAGTCCGATCCCCTCCAGCAGCGTGCCCGATATGTTGAACCGGGGCAGCCCGAGCGACAGTGTCGCATCCATGTGAAAATGCGCATCGATGAAGGGCGGCGAGACCAGATAGCCCTGGGCATCGATCGTTTGCCGCGCCTCGGCGGTCAAGCCTTCGCCGCACGCCGCAATACGCCCGTCCTTGCAACCGATGGCGATATTGCCGCGGCCGTCCGGCAATGTTGCATTGCGAATAAGAAGATCGAGCATGGAAGTTCCGGCGGCTTGCGAGGTTCCGCCGTCAACATGAACGATAATCCGGTTTTCAACAACCACTTGCGGTGCACCCGGACTTGCGTCTAAGAAATTGCCATCGAGGGGCAAACGATCCGACAAGTTGACGGCCAAAGGCGGGGCCTGTTGGATGAAGGGTGATGGGGCAATGAATCGGGGCGGTGCCGGAAAGCGGCATTTCCTGCTGTTGCAGGGTCCGTGTGGCGTTTTTTACCGGGAACTCCAGAAGGCGCTCGCGGCCCGCGGCCATGCCTGCACCAATGTGGTGATCAATGGCGGCGATTTCGTCGATGCGCGGTGGGGCAGGAAATTGATCTTCCGCCGTTCATTCGCCGACTGGCCGGCCTGGCTCACCGCCACCGCCCTTCGCGAGCGCGTCACCGACATCGTGCTGTACGGCGATTGCCGCCCCTATCATCGCGCCGCCATCGCCGCGATGAAGCCGTTGGGAATAACCATCCACGCTCTGGAAGAAGGTTACCTGCGGCCTAACTGGATCACCTGCGAGCGCGACGGCGTCAATGGCAATTCCCGCTTTGTCGATCTCGATCTCGAGGATATCGACGATGCGGTGCTTGCCGCTTGCGAGCCCGCTCCCGAAACCGATTTCGTTGGCTCCCAGCTTCGCTATATGCTGGCCGGGTTGAACTATTACTTCTGCTCGTTGATCTTGACGCCGTTCTTCCCCCGCTATGTGGCCCACCGCGACCTCGACATTCTCGGCGAAGCGGCCCTCTGGCTCGGCCGTTTCGCCAGCTGGCCGAAGCGCCGGATCGAAACCCGGCGCGCCTTGAAGCGGATCGCCCGCCTCGGCAAGCCGGTTCACCTGGTGCTGCTTCAACTCAATGGCGATTCCCAGATCAAGGACCACAGCGGCTTCGGCTCTGTCCGCCACTTCATCGAATTCTGCATCGCCGAATTCGCCGCCTCCGGCAGTACCGACACGATTCTGGTATTTAAGAATCATCCCCTCGACAACGGCGTCGTCAACTTGTCGAAACTGATCCGCGACGAAGCGGCGCGGCGCGGCCTCGGAGATCGCGTCTTCTTCGTCGATACCGGCAAGCTGGTGCCGCTGCTGCACGAGGCGATCTCGGTCACCGCCATCAATTCCACCGCCTGCCACCAGTCGTTGCGCCGCGGCATTCCGACCCTGGTTCTCGGCAAGGCCGTCTATAATCACCCGGAGATCGTGCCGAGCATGCGGCTGGCGGATTTTTTCCGCATGCGGCCCGTCGGCAGGCGTGAGCACTATGAGCGCCTGGTCAAGCTCCTCCGGCTCACCTGCCAGGTGAACGGCAGCTATTACGGCATGGCCGGCCGCGGGGTCGCTCTCGGGCCCCTTTGTGACACGCTGATAGATGGCGGCGTGGCGCTCGAAACCTTCCTGAAATCCTCCGCCTCCGAAAGCCGGACGGAAGCCAAGACCGGCACGTGACCGTGCCCGCGCCCCCGCGCGATGCCCATGTCCCGTTTCCGGTCATGAATGCGTCCGTCCATATTTTTTCCGCCGGTCTGTGGCGGCTGCGGGATGAAGTTGCCAGCATGTCCGGCCTGACGCCGCGGCGGGCTTTTTTCACCGCCGGACGCTCGGGCGCGGTGGCCGGCTGGGGCCACAAGCCCACCGCCGACCGGGCGCGGCGCGAAGCCTCTCGCCGCGGCATTCCCTATCTCGCTTTCGAGGACGGTTTCCTGCGCTCGATAAAGCCTGGCGCGGCGGTCAGGCCATCGTCCATGATCATGGACCGCACCGGCATCTATTACGACGCGGGCACGCCCTCCGATCTCGAAATCGCGCTTGAGATGGGCGGCTTCTCCGATGCCGAACTGACCGCGGCGGCCGGATTGCGCGGCGCCATCGCCGCAAGACATCTGTCCAAATACAACAATGGCCGCGACCGCCTCCCCATCGAGCTTGGCCCGAAGCCGCGCGGCATCGTGCTGCTGATCGATCAGACCTTCGGCGACGCCTCGATTGCCGGGGCGCTTGCCAATGCGGCCGATTTTATCCGCATGGCCGAGGCGGCGATTGCCGAAAATCCCGGCGCCATGCTGATCGCCAAACTCCATCCCGAAGTGGTGGCCGGAACGAAGCGGGGCTATCTCAGCCAGTTGGTCGGACGGCCCGGCATCCATGTGCTGACGGAGAACGTCAACCCCTGGGCTCTTCTCGATCTCAGGCCCAAGGTCTATACCGTCTCCTCCCAGCTCGGCTTCGAGGCGCTGATGGCCGGATGCCCCGTTGTCTGCTTTGGCGTTCCTTTCTACGCCGGCTGGGGATTGACCGATGACCGCCAGGCCGTGCCCCGCCGCACCCGCCGCTGCACCCGCGATGAACTCGCCGCGGCGGTCTATGTGCGCTACAGCCGTTACTTCGATGCCTGGAGCCGCCAGCCTGTCGATGCCCTGACGGCGATCGATCAGCTTGATTTTCTCCGCCGCCGCTTCCTCGCCAACGACCGCCCGGTCGTCGTCTATCGCATGCCGCGCTGGAAGCGCCGCGCCGTGGCGGCACTCCTCGACGGTCCGCATGGAATGCCGCGCTTCGCCGGCCGCCTGACCCCGGCGCTCGGACGAGCGAAAAGTCACGGCGGCGCGATTGCCGCCTGGGGTGCCAAGGCCCGCGCCATCCGCGGCCGCTGCGCAGCGGAAGCTGTGGCCTGTCTGACCGTCGAAGACGGTTTCATCCGTTCGGCCGGCCTCGGCGCCGCTTTCGTGCCGCCCCTCTCCCTCGCCATCGACGAGCGCGGCATCTATTATGACGCCACGCGGCCCTCCGGCCTCGAGGATATCCTGAATCATGCCGAAATCGATGCCGTTCTCCTCGCCGAGGCCGGCGAACTCGGCCGCCGCGTCGTCGCGGCCAAGATCACCAAGTACAATCTCGCCGCCGCTACCGGGCTGCCGCCCCTGCCGCCGGACCGGCCGAAGATTCTGGTGGTCGGCCAGGTCGCCGACGATGAAGCCGTCCGCCTCGGAAATCCGGCCGGCTTGGCCCGGGATCAAGACGTCAATGCATCGCTTCTCGCCGCGGTCCGCCGCCGTCATCCTTCGGCTTTCGTCATATTCAAGCCACACCCCGATGTTGAAAGACTTGGCCGCGCCGGCGCTTTGACGGCGGAACAGGAACGCCGTGATGCCGACTGGATTGCCCGCGACTTTTCCCTTGAACTCCTCTATTCGGCGGTGGACCGGGTGGAGACATTCGGCTCGCTGGCCGGCTTCGAGGCACTTCTCAGGGGAATACCGGTGACGGTACATGGCATGCCCTTTTATGCGGGTTGGGGACTGACCGAGGATCTCGCGTCTTGTCCGCGCCGCACCCGCCGGCGCAGCCTCGACGAACTCGTGGCCGCGGCGTTGATCCTTTATCCGCGCTATTTCGATCCCGAGAGCGGCCTGCCCTGCCCGCCGCAAGTGGCGCTGCGCCGGATTGCGCAATCGAAAGACCGCAAGCCTCCGCCGCTGGCGCGGCTGGCCGCGCTGGCCGGAAGAGCCGTTATCGCCTGGCGCAAACTGGCGGCGCTGAAAACCACGAGACATCGCCCATGAGCCTCGCCGCCGCCGCGCCGCGATCGCGATGGTCGCAATTCGTCCATGAGATGCGGACCGGTTTTGACCGCCAGCGCAACGTCGTTTTCGCCCTCTTGTACAAGGACTTCCGCCTCAAGACCTCCGACGGCCGGCTCGGCCTCTTGTGGGTGATACTCGAACCCGTCGTACAAATCTTGGTACTCGGCACCATGTGGTTTCTGGTGGGCCGCACGGTGATCGCCGGCATGAACATCGGCATTTTTCTCGCCACCGGCGTTCTGCCTTATCTCATCGTCCGCCGTTCGCTTCAGGACATTCCTTCGGCCCTCGGCGCCAATGATGCCTTCTACAATTACCAGCAGGTGAAACCCATCGATGCCGTCATCGCGCGTTTCATCCTCGACATGTTTCTGCTGGTTGTCGGCGGCTTTCTCGTCTTCTTTCTGCTCGCCTGGTTCTTCGACGCCTGGATCAAGATTGAGAACGGCCTGCCGCTCATCGGCATCGTCCTGACTGCTCTTACCATGGGTTTCGGCATAAGCCTGCTCTTGGCGACCTACGACTATATCTACGACGGATTATTGAAAGGCATCGCCACGCTTTCGCGGCCGATGATGTTAGTCTCGGCGGTATTCTACACGCCGAACGATCTCCCTGCCCAGGCGCGCTATTACCTGAGCTGGAATCCGGTGGTCCAAATCATCGAATACATCCGCCACTATGCTCTCGGTATCGCTCTCTTCCCCGAGGCCGACTTTTGGTATGCGCTGCTGTGGGCGCTCGCCGCGCTGTTCCTCGGCATGATCGGTTACTACGCCAACCGCTTCCGGTTGATCGAGAAATGATCGAATTCATCAATGCATCCAAGTACTATCCGACGCGCTTCGGAAGGCACTACGTCTTCCGCGATGTGTCGATGACGATTCCGGAAAAGATCAACATCGGAATTATCGGAGCCAACGGCGCCGGCAAGTCCACGCTCATGCGCCTCATCGCCGGCGTCGACATCCCGAGCGAAGGGCGGATCGTCCGCACCGGCCGGATTTCCTGGCCCCTCGGTCTCACCGCCGGCTTGCAGCGGATGATGACCGGCAAGGAGAATGCCCGCTTCGTCTGCCGCATCCACGGTCTTTCCGGAAAGGCCATAAATCAGCGGCTCGACCAAATCCGCGACTTGTCGGGCATCGGCAAATTCTTTGAGATGCCCACGAAGACTTATTCATCCGGCATGAAGGCGCGCCTCTCCTTTGCTATTTCGATGATGTTCGATTTCGACTATTACCTTTTCGACGAACTCGGCGCCGTCGGCGACCGCGGTTTCCGCAAGCTCAGCAAGACCATTCTCGACGAGAAGCGGCGGAACTCGAATTTCATCATGGTCTCCCACAATATCGCCGAATTGCTCGAACTGTGCGATGCGGGGATTCTGATCAGGGACGGCACATTGAAATATTTCACCGACATCCGCGAGGCGCTCACCGAATACGGCGAAGATCTCGAGCCGCCGCCGGACCGGCGTCTGGCCCGGCACCGCCGCAAGCCGTTGCGCCTCGCCCGCGGGGCGCCCGCCGCTCGCACAACCAAGTCAACTGGTGGAACCGATACCCCATGAGAAGCCTGGCTCGCTCTATCCTCTTTATTCTCGTCTTCATCTTGCCGTTGGCGGCGGTTGCGGGCTACGAGGCCTTCCTCGCGACCGACCGCTATCACAGCGATAGCTCCATCATCATCACTCAGGAGCAGAGCCAGGCTTCTCAACTCGATCTCTCGGTTCTCGGACTGCCGTCGTCGATGACCGGTAAAGATGCGCTCGTGGTTCAGGAATTCATCCTGTCGATCGACATGCTCAAGTATCTGGATCGGACGCTGAAGCTGCGCGAGCACTATTCGCAAGCCTCGATCGACTGGCTGTCGCGCCTGGCGCCGGATGCTTCGACCGAGGATTTTCACGACTTTGTCCTCAATTATTTGACCGTTGAATTCGATACCGAGGCGCAGATGATCCGCCTTCATGTCGAGGCCTTCGACCGCGACTACGCGCAAGCCGTCCTCAACGCCGTCATCTCCCGCAGCCAGGAATTCATCGACAAGCTCAATGCCCGCGTCACCGCCGACCAAACGCAGTTCTTTGAGAAGCAATTGGTCAATTCCGAACAACGCCTCAAGGAAGTGAAGACGGAGCTGCTCAAGTTCCAGCAGGAAAACCGGTTGTTAACCACTGAATCCGAGGCCTCGATGGTGATGGCGAACATTACCGCTCTCGAAAAGCAGTTGATCGACAAGCGGGCCGAACTCGAGGTGCGGATGCGGGAACTCGCCGAGACCGCACCCGCCATTCAAAACCTGAAATCGGAGATCGCCTCGATCGAGGAGCAGATCAGGCGCGAGAAGGACCGCCTGTCGGGCGGCTCCAGCGGCTCGATCAACGAGCTCGATGCCCAATACCGGGCCATCCTGCTCAATCTCGAATTCGTCACCAACATCTACAAGTCGAACCTCGCCCTGCTCGAGCAGGCCCGCATGGAAACCATCCGCCGCATGAAATTTCTCGTCGTCGTGACCCAGCCGTCGCTCGCCGATGCCTCGGAATTCCCCGACCGGGTCTTCATCGTCGGCACCGCGGCCATGGTCCTGCTGATGCTCTATTTCATCGTCGCATTGATCGTCGCGGTCATCCGCGAGCATTCATGACGGCCGCCGCCCGATGAGATTGTCGAGCGCCGCGCGGTAGCGCGGATCGCCGGCGTCGAGTTCGACCTTGCCGGTTCTGGCCGGCGGTCCGCCGGGATGGGCATGATATTGTGCTTTGCCTCCACGCCGATGCCGGGGTGATCGAAAAATGCCGCCCTGTCCGAATGGAAATGACGCCGGTCGAGCGCTGCCCGCGGCCAAATGGAACCTGGCGGAAGATGCAAGGCTCTACGGTGCTACATGAAGCGCCGCGCATGGGCGATCAATTGGCTGACGGTATGGACCGGATCGAAGTCCTGCAAAACCAGGCCGCGCGCGTAATTCCGCACCCGCTCCGGCGGCGCGCCGAGATCGAAGCAGGCAAGCGGAACCCCGGCCGCCATCAGCTCGTCCACCACGTAGCAATAGGTCTCGGGCCAGATCGACGGAACCCAAGCCACATGGATCGACAGCTGTTTCAGGATGGCGGGCAGGTCGCCCGGCCGATAAGTGCCGTGAAATTCGATTGCCGGATGCGAATAGCCCGGCGCCAGCTTGCCGATCACCGCGATCTTGGCCGGCAGCCGCATGGCTTCGATCGCCGCCGCCGCCGCGACCGTCACCTCCGCCCCCTTGCTGTAGCCGATCGCTCCCACGACACCGATCCGCACCGTCGCGCCTGGTTTCAGCCGCGCCGGCAGCGCCGCAAGCCTGCCGCTCGGCTTGGTATCGCCATGCGGTCTTATCGCGACGCGGTTCTTGCATTGGGGATAGGCTTTAAGGAAAATCGCCGCGCTCGCCGCCGAAAAGGCGGTGATCTCGTCTGCCGCCGCGAGCCCCTTCGACCAGGCCACGCGCCATTCTCCCCGGTCCGAAATGCCCGCCGCATGATGGGCGTGGGCATTGGCCGGAAGGCATCGCGCGCAGGTGCGAAGATCGGGCACGCCGCAATAGTGGCCCTCGCGGTGGAGCAGATTGTAGGACGGGCACACCGGATAATAGTCGTGCAGGCAGATGGTGAGCCGGTTGCCGTGGCTCCCGGAACGGTCCGCCAGATAGTCGAGGCATCCGGAAAGGCGCGTGATCCCCACCGCGCTGTTGAGAACCCAGCGGATGCGGGCGCCGTCCGGCACCAGAACGTCGAAATGATCCCATGCCGGAAGGCGGAAGCCGTAATCGTCGCCGCCGTGCCGGAACGAAATCGCGACACTCTCGTCTTCCGCCATGCATGTAGCCAGCGCCGAAGGAGCCTCGCGCTCGGCCCGCGCCGCGATTCGCCGCTCGCGGTAGATAGTGGTGCCGCCGCCCATATCGTGGTCGACGATGATCTCGAAATCGCTCCCCGCCTCGTGGGCGAGGATGCGGAACAGCAGCATGGCCCGGAGCGCCCGGGCGGGATCGGCGGCGAGAAAGCGCTGCACGTCTTCATGGTAATTGCCATGCCGCGCGCCCAGCACCCGCAGGTTCCGGGCGATCAGCGCCTGGCGCTCGGCGCTGCCGAAGGAACCGCCATGGGCATGCTCCACGTAAAGATCGGGCGCCATGACATTGCGCCCGCCGGCCGCAATCGCCCGCTGGCACCAGTCGTTCTCCTCGCCATAGCCCCGCCCGAAGGCTTGCGTATCGAACAGTCCGATCGCATCGATGAACCGTCGGTTCATCGCCATGCAGAAGCCGATGCCGGTCGGCATGGCGAAATCCGCGCAACTGCGATCGAGGGCGCCGAAATGGGCATCGATCCGGGCCAGTGCAATGCCGGCGAAAGGCGGATTGTCGGCGTCGATCTTCGGAAAGCTGCAGATCGTCGCCGCATTGGAAAAGGGCGTGACCGAGGCGACGGAGGAATCCGCCAGGATCGGCGCCAGCAGCCTGCCGATCCAGTCGGGCGGCAGCCGCGCGTCGCTGTTGAGCAGGATGGCATGGCCCGGCGCCGCGGCGAGGCCGCGGTTGGCCGAGACGACGAAGCCGCGGTTTTCGTCGTTGCGCAGGATGTCGATGCGCCCGGCAAATTCCTTGCCACGCCCTGCCGCCGCCAGAAGCCTGGCGATCTCCGGCTCGCCCGAGGCATCGTCGACGATGACCAGCCGGTGCGGCGCGGGCAGGCTCCGGCGCAGATCGCCGAACAGCGCCTTGACATGCCGGTGGCCGTTGTAGACTGGAACGACGACGGTCGCGATGCAATCGGCGGGAAGCGTTGCCGCCGCCCGCGCCGCGAAACAGCGCCTGGCATCGATCGGGCCTTCGCCCGCCGCGGACCGGCTGACATCGAGCAATTGCGAGATCGCCCGCCGCGCCGCCGCGCGCCTGACCGGATGGAGGAAGTCGAAGGCGCGCGTTACGATCGCCGTCCAGAAAAACCGATGGAATCCGATGAGCCGCCGCCATGGCGCAACACAATGCCGCGCGTCGAATTCGGCCGCCGCCGTCCAGCTCGTTTCGGGCCGGCCGCTATCGATCGAGAAAACGGCGCGGCCCGCCTGCAGCGGCGGGGCCGCGAAATGCGCCTCGAAGCGGCCGCCCGAGAGCGTCGCCACGCGGTACTGGGCGAAGGGCCCAGCCTCGAGGCCGATGCCGAGCGAAACCTGATCGCCGCCCATGAGCGACCCGGCGATCGTTATGCCCCGCGCCGAACCGGCGATACGATCGATATGGAGCCGCTGCCCGGCCGGGCCGGACAGCACCCGCGGCCGCGCCGGGATTTCGCCGCCCATCTCATAGGCGGCATGCATCGCCTGCCAGATGCCATAACGCCGCCACAGGCCGCGGATTCGCCGGAACGGATTCAGGCGTGCCTCCAGCCGGCGTTCGAAAGTTCGCATTCCCAACTTATCGACCGGACTCGCAAGATGCTATTTGCTCCAGGATTTCGTCACATGTCTGTTTGCCCGGCCACAGCCGGAAGCAACTCCATCGATTTTCAGCCGCTCCGACTCTGCGTGGCAGAACGCTCTTTCTGCGCTTGCCGATGTCTGACGGCCTCGATCTGAGCTCTTGCAGCGGCGGAGTCCGGCAAGACGCGGCTTGCTTCCGCGTAGTGCGCCAGCGCGGTTGCGAGATCGTTCTGCTTGAGCGCCTGATTGCCCTTCGACATTTCATTCTGAAAATAGGTCTTGTTCAGAAGATCGGACAGCAGAATGGCCAGATGATCTATGGTTTCCCGGTTCCACAACTGGCTTTGCCCGGCTTCGGCCTGCGGCGCCGTGTCGTCGAAGATATCGCCGTAGAGCGAAAGGCCGAATGTCGCATTGAGCCATTCGACGTCGGGCCTCGACTCCGCTTTGATCCGCCGGGCCGTCGCCGGATCGAGCTCGAATCTGCGGCCGGGGATTTTCTGAATTATGTGCAGTTCGTTGCCGGTTCGCTGCGGCGCGATTCCGCCACCGGCCAGTAGCGGCCGCTGGCGATTGAGGCTGCTCAGTAGGTGAACCGCCTCATGCGACATCGACAGGTTTTCCCGTCCGGCCGCCTGGACGATCGCATCGGCCATCCCGCCTTCGATGCCTACCGAACGGGCGAAGGCCCCGGCGATTCCCCCCGGTCCCGCCACTGCGCTTTCGAAGGGTACGATTTCGATATTCTCGCGCCCGAACGCGCCCAGCCAGTTATTGAGCTTGCCGCGGAAGTTGGGAAGTACCGGCTTCTCGGTCATTTCATCGAGCGTGTAGCCGCCCTTCACCAATTGCTGCATGACGCTTCGCGTCATGTCGACGGGATGTCGCACCCAGGCGATCACGCGCCAGGCCGGGGTAAATCGTGAAACCCAGGTCTTGAGCTTCCGGACTTCTCCGGCGCTGAGGTTCGACAGGCCCTCTGCCGAAAACAGCAGCGTCCGCCAATCGCGGGAGAGTATTTCGCTTTCAAAGGCCTCGAAATATCCCTTGACCTTCCTGGCGACGTCCTCCGGCGAGGTCAGCCCCGCCAACTTGTTGGTGATGTGGGCGGTGGGGTCGTCCAGGAACATCGTGCACAGGGGCGTCGTGTGATTAGCCTCGAGCGAGGGATAGAGAATACCGTCCTCCGCCAGCAGGGCGTTGCGGCAGTGATGGAACGCATTCTGGATTGTGGTCGTTCCCGTTTTCGGAAGGCCGATGTGCAGAATGCCGTTGCGGGCCGTGGTCATTGGCGCCACCGGAGTATCCCGGTGCCTCGGCGCATGCCGCTGGCGCCTATCGGTTCGGATCGATGCATTGGGTGATCTTCGGATCGGTGAGAGGGCTGCGCAGGGTTGCAACGAGCGCGATGTCGCGACCCGCGGTCTGCAACAGATCGATGTCGAAGCCGAGCTTCGGCAAGATCGACCGGACGGCGTCGGGACTCAGCCACTCGAACTTGCCGCTGTGTTTGCCGATTCTGGCGAATGCATTCTTGGTTTCGGCGATCAGCTTCTCGAAACCGCGGTCGCTGCAGCAATTGGCCAGTGTCATGATCAGCTTGCCGCCCGGCTTCAAGCACGCGGCCGCCGTCACCAGATAGGCGATGAGATACTGCAAATCCACATGCACCATCGCATCGATCGAATAGAAACCGTCGAGCTCGCCCTTCCAGCCCTTGGCTTCGATCGCCCGGTAAAGCGTGGTGCTGTCGTTATCGAGCAGCACTGGGCTCACCCTGGAAATCAGTCCCGCTTCCGTCAGCCGGGTGCAAAACACTTCCTGATAGCCTGCCGAGACGTCTGCGGCCATAACGTGGGACTGCGAATTTTCAAGCACCTTGAGTGTGTATTTGCCGGAACCGGCGCCGATTTCCACGCAGTTGCGCCAGGCTGCCACGCCATGATCCGCGAACAGATTGTTGAACGTCCTATCCCAGGATTCCGGCGTTCCCCATTCGTCGCCGGGCCACCAGTCGCCCGATCTCTTTTTCATCTTGGCATAATGGTCCCAATGCTGCCGGTAAATATTGTCTTCCATGTCCCCTACTTTCCCACCCCGGTCCGGCCCGCCGCGGCGATCAGCCTGTCGAATAGCGAATCGTAGCTTTCCGCCAACTCCGCCATGCCGTAGCGCGCCGCGATGGCCTTCGCGTCCGCCGCTCTCCGGCTCCTGAATCCGTCGTCCAGCATCCGGACCATAGCATCGCGCAACGCCGCCGTGAAAGTACCGTCGTCGTCCTGCGCCGCGATCGACAGGCCGGCGGAACGTTTCGCCATCGTCAGCATCGCCGGAATCTCGCCGATGCGCGTCGCCACGATGGGCGTTCCCGCCTGCATCGCCTGGATCAGGCTCAACGGAAACGACTCGCCTTGAAACCGGCTCGGCAGCAGGGCGCAGTCGCTGATCCGGTAAAGCCCGGCGATCTCCGTCTGAAAGCCCAGGAACTTGATGCGCTTGTTCCCGCCGTAGAGAGCTTTCAGCCGCCCGGCGTCGTCGCCCGTCCCGCAGAGCAGCAGGAACAGTTTGCGTGCCGTGGTTTCTTGTACCTCCGCCAGCGCCCGGATGGCGGGCTCCCAGCCCTTCTCGCGGATCGCCCGCGAGGCGATGGCGAAGACGAAATCCTTTGGCCCGATACCGAGCTCCCCGCGGGTCTTCGGAAACGGCGCGGCATCTTCCGGCATGGCGTTGCCGATCTTCGACATCGCGCTGCGCACCAGCGGAATGCCCCGCAGATGGGCCAGGTTCTTTTCGGCCAGATAAACCCAATGCGTGACCCCGCGCAGGAATTTCAGCATGTTATCGCCGCCGATATTCGAGACTTCGTAGGACCCGTGCAGGGTGACCGCATAGGGTATGGAAATCCGCTCCTGGGTATTGACGAAGAAGAAATATTCCGCGCTCACATTGTGCGAGTTGACGATGTCGATGCCGGCGGTATCGAGAAACCGCGCAACCCCGGCCTCCTTGACCGATTGCGCATCGTAGACCGCGATACCGGAATCGAGCAGTTTCCTGATCCCGGCATTCTCGTCGGCGGTCGAGAGGCACATGACCGAGACGATGTAGCCCTTCCGCAGCAGCGCGTTGGCGAGATGGATCGCCATCAGCTCGCCGCCGCCGAGATGGAAGCCGAGGAAGGCGATCAGCACATGGCGCCGGCCGCGCCGCGCCTTGAGGCAGCGGCCGAGGCTGAAGAGCCTGTCCAGCCGGCCCACATGGGGCTCGGCTTTGGACCATTCGTAGCTTGCCTTGACCCGGGCAGCGAAGCGGCGCGCGATGTCTTCGGAAACGCCCCATTGCCGGCGCAGCAGTTTCAGCAGCTTTTCCTGTTCGCTGTAGAAGGCCTTGCGGTGAAACCCCTTCGCCGAAATGTTGGCGTCATGCTGGCGGAAATAGGCGATGGCCCCCGGCACATAGGCGATGCGCCCGCCGCCCGCCATCGTGAGGTAGAGGAACCAGTCGCCGAGCACCGTGTAGCTTTGCGCTTCCTCCCAGATGGCATCGGCAAGCTTCTGCCGCCGCAGCAGGCAGCCGCCCACATTGGCCATGACATTGCTGACGCCGAATCCGTTGTTGAACCATTGCGCCGCCGGACGCACCTGTTGCTGTTTCCAGATGCCCGGCTCGGCATTTTCGCGGTATCCGTCCATGCCCTCCTGGAAATTGCCCGCCGCATCGGCGAACTGGATGCTGCCGAAGCCCAGGAGCACGGCGGAATCGGCGAATTGCGGAATAAGTCTTGCGAGAAAATCGGGCTCGCAGAAATCGTCGCTTTCGCAAATCCAGATCAATTCTCCGGAAGTGTTGTCGATGCCCTTGCGCCACTGGGCGAAGACATTGCCGGAATTCCTGGCGTTGAAAATCGAACGTATCTTTTTCGGGTATCGCTTCTCGTAGTCGCGGATGATGCGGGCGCTGCCGTCCGTCGAGCCGTCGTCGAGGATGAGCAGCTCGATGTGGGGATAGGTCTGATGCAGGATCGAGTCGAGACGCTCGGCCAGGAATTTTTCGTGATTGTAGTTGGGCACGATGACCGAGACCGGCGGCGCGTATCCCCCCTTGGCCAGCCGCAGCGCGAAAGGTAGAGGATGCCGCCCCTCGCTGCGCCCGTGCTGGAGATAATGCACGAAGGGATTGATTCCCGCCGCTTTCAAGTCCGGATTGGAGTCGAGATAATAGGCGGTCGAGAAGTGCGGCGAGGGATCGCGCAAGTCCTTCCAGCCCTGCCGCAGGTAATGCAGCACGGGGTCGGTCTTTGCCGCCCGCAATGCCGGGTCCGCGCCGAGATAGTAGTCCCGGTCGAATTCGGGCGCCATCAGCGCGCAGAGTGCCGCCTCGGCGGGATCGGCTTTGCCCGTCTCCGGCGGCGCGGCCGGCTTCTCGTCCCGGTAACGCTCGGGCTTCGGCCGCCGTCCCTCCTGTCTGCCGTAGCGCACATAGTGATACAGCGGATTGACCTCGGCGATGCCGACATCGGGATTGGCCTTGAGATAATAGGCCGTGTCGAAATGGGCGGAGGGATTGCGCCCCTCGCGCCAGCCCGTCTCGATATAATGCTCGAGCGGCGGCAGTCCCTTCTCCTTCACATCCGGATAGGTTTCCAGGTAGTAGGCGGAATCGAATTCGTCTTTGATCGCCGCCACAATGATCGCCCGCGCCGATCCGGCCGGCGACCGGCCCTGAACCCCCGGATGCGGCGTCCGCCCCTCGGCCCGGCCATAGAACACATAGTGGATGAGCGGATTGACGCCGGCGACTCGGACGTCGTGATAGGCCGAAAGATAATGGGTCGTCGAGAAGCCGGGCGAGGGATCGCGCCCTTCTTTCCAGCCCCGTTCCAGATAATGATTGAGCGGATCTTCGCCCGATTTCCGCACATCGGGATATTTCTCAAGATAGAATGCCGCATCGAAGAAGGCCGCGGTGAGCTTCCGCACATTCTTCGGATCGGACACGGACCTGTCTTTGCCGGCCATGGATCAGCGCTGAACCTGTTGTCGTGCGGCGGCGGGCAATGACCCTCGACAGCCGCAAGCCGCTATAATGGTTATTGTCTTCACGGCATAAGCCCGGGCTGTTGATACTGCGGGGAACGATATCGGCTATGCCCCCCAGCCTCAAGTGAGATATGAAGCGGGAAAGCGCTTCGCCGCCGCGCTGCAAGCGGGCGCTCGGCCGCGGACCGGGCGCGGGTTGGCCTGCCGCATCTCCGGCCCGGCTCTCCCGTACGTAAGGCGTGAAACACGCGACACAGTGACGCCATACTCGCCACCGAGACTATTCGAATGCCCGGCGATAATGCCGCCTTCCGTTTCGGCTTCGGCCCCGGCAAAGAAGGTTTTTCCGCCTTCGATGCCGCGGCCGAGCTTGGCCGCCTGGAAGACACGCCGCCATTGTCTTCCGATGAAACTCCCAAGCGGCTGACCGCGCTACACGCGCTTTATGGCTCCGTAACCCAGCTAAGACGGGAGCAGCCGGACGATCTCGCGGCGGCGCGCATGCGGATCAACGCCGAGATTCGGCGATATCTGATCGCCGACACCCATGCGGCGATTGTCGCGGCCGCCACGACGGACATGCCCTTCGCCGCAAGGCTCTCCGCCTTCTGGGCCAATCACTTCAGCCTGGGGCTGGGCATGCAGCAGGTCCAGGCATTGGCGGGGCCCTTTGAAGCGGCTGCCATCGGGCCGCGCGTCATGGGCTATTTCGCCGATCTCCTCATCGCCGCCGAACTGCATCCGGCCATGATTTTCTATTTGAATCTGCAGGGCTCGGTCGGACCCAATTCGCCGCTCGGCAAACGCCAGGGCAAGGGGCTCAACGAAAATCTCGGCCGCGAAATTCTCGAGCTTCACACGTTAGGCGCCGATGGCGGTTATTCCCAGCGCGATGTCGCCGCTCTGGCCGCGATCATGACCGGCTGGTGGGTCGACCTCAAGCAGGCCGGAATCGTCTTCGCCCGCAACCGCGCCGAGCCGGGCCCCAAGACGCTTCTCGACCGCAATTTTGCCGATGACGGCGGCGGCAAGGATTTCACCGATGCCCTGCGCATGCTGGCGATCCATCCCGCCACCGCCCGCCACATCGCCCGCAAGCTGACGCGCCATTTCTTCGGACCCTCCGCCGATGCGGCGGCGGAAAAGCTCGCCAAGGTATTCCTCGACAGCGGCGGCTATCTGCCGGACGTCTATTATGCCCTGCTCGATCTCGCCGAAGCTTCGGCGCCCTTGGGGGCGCTTGCCCGCAACGATTTCGAGTTCGTGGTGAGCGCCCTGCGCGCCGCGAAGCTGCGCCCCGGCGCCCTCGAGCTGAAACGCAAGGAAGATGGCGGGTTCCCCCGCAATCCGCTGACATTCGGCGCCATGGCCGCCCTCACCCAGAAGCTCTGGCTCGCGCCGTCGCCCAAGGGCTGGCCGGACGATCCCGGCTTCTGGCTGGCGCCGGCATCCTTCGCCCGGCGCCTGCGCTGGATTCCCGCACTCGTGCGCCACATGGCGGAAACCGGTCCCGCCGAACTCATCCAGGCGGCACTGGGTCCGCTCGCCACCGCCAACACCATTGCAACCGTCCAAGCCGCCAGCAACCGGCTGGAGGCCATGGGCCTGGTCTTCGCCAGTCCCGAATTCAACCGGAGATGACCATGTTGAACCGCCGCGCCTTGCTCCATGCCGCCGCCGCCTGTGGCGCCTATTCGCTGCTGCCGGCACTGACGCTCGCTTCGGCGGCAACCGATCGTCGTCTCGTCGTCATCGTCTTGCGCGGCGGCATGGACGGCCTCGATGTGATCCAGCCATGGGGCGACCCGGATTTCGCCAGGCTGCGCCCGAAGACCGGACGGATGGCGCCTGCTCCAGGCTTTGCCGCCGGCGATTTCTTCGGCCTGCACCAATCCCTGTCGCCGCTCCAGCCCATGTTCGCATCGCGCCAACTCGGCTTCATCCACGCGGTCTCGACGCCCTATCGCAACCGCAGCCATTTCGAGGCCCAGGACATGCTGGAGAAGGGCACCGGCTCGCTGGCGGCCGCCGAATCGGGCTGGGTCAACCGCCTGATCGGCCTCATCGGCCACAACCGGATGGAATTTGCCGCCGACATCGGCACCGGCTCGGCTCTCCTGCTCCAGGGCCCTGCCGGATATCTCAATCTCTTCCCCGATTCCGACCTCGCCTTCTGGAAGAACAGCACCCAGTTCCTGCGCCTGCTCTACCGGGACGATCCGCAACTGCGCGACAGCTTCGCCCGCATCGAGATGGCCTCGAATTCGGAAATGCAGATCGACAATCTCGATCCCGGAGTCTCGGTGCGTGAAATCGCCGGCCTCGCCGCCAAGCTTCTCGGGAACGAAAGCCGCATCGCCGCCTATTCGCTCTACGGCTGGGACACGCATTTTGGTCAAGGTCCCAAATTGAAGAAATCCCTCGACGATCTCACCCTCTCGCTGCTCACCCTGAAGGACGGCCTCGGCGCCGTCTGGGCCAAGACCGCGATTGTCGCGGTCAGCGAATTCGGCCGTACGGCCCGCTTCAATGGCAGCGGCGGCAGCGATCACGGGACGGGCGGAGTTGCAATTCTGGCCGGCGGCCTCTTCGCCAATGGCCAGGGCGGCAAGATTCTGACCACCCACTGGCCGGGCCTCGCCGAATCGGACCTCTATGAGAACCGCGACCTGACGCCGGTCGACGACGTCCGGCGTTATCTCGGCTGGCTTCTCGTCTCGCTCTTCGATCTGAAGCCCGCGGCCGTCGAGACGTCCATTTTCCCGGGCCTTGCCCTCGATGCGCCGTTGAAGCTCATTTGATGTAGTTGCGCGAATCTGTGCATGATCCGCGGAGATGAAGGGCGCGGGCGGATTGATGGGCGAGACGCGGACGGACGGAATCGTCCCGGTCATCCTGGCGGGTGGATCGGGCACCAGGCTATGGCCCCTGTCGACGGCTTCCGCCCCCAAGCAATTCCTGCAACTGACCGGCGCCGAGAGCCTGTTCCGCCAGACGCTCCGCCGCTGCGCCGGACTGTCCGGCTTTGCAGCACCCCTCATCGTGGCGGGACAATCCCATGAGCCTTCGATTCTGGCCGAGCTCGCCGGCATTGAGGCCGGGATCGTCCTCGAGCCTGTCGCCCGCGATACGGCGGCGGCCATCACCCTCGCCGCACTGGCGGCCGGGGACCTGGCCGGCAATCCCTGCCTCCTGGTGATGCCGTCCGATCATCATCTCGACCGGCCCCAGGTCCTGATCGATGCCGTCCGTCTGGCCGTGCCCTGCGCCAGGGCGGGGAAGTTCGTCACCTTCGGAATCACCCCCGACCGGCCCGAGACCGGCTATGGCTATATCAGGCCCGGCCGCGACATCGCCCTGGCACCTCCGGGCAAGGCCCATGCGATCGCCCAGTTCATCGAGAAGCCCGGCGCGGCCCGCGCCGAGGCCTTGCTGCGCGAGGGCCGCTGCCTGTGGAACAGCGGCATCTTTCTTTTCGCCCGCGACACCCTGCTTGCCGCGATGCAGGCACTCAATCCGCAAATTCTGCGCGCCTGCAACGAAGCCATGGCCGCCGCGACAATCCGCGGTCCCGCCATTCTTCCTGCTGCCGCGCCGTTGCAGGCAATCGAGTCCATCTCCTTCGATCGTGCGGTGATGGAAAAGACGCAAGATTCAATAGTGGTTCCCGTCGATCCGGGCTGGAGCGACATCGGCTCATGGGCGGCCGTCTGGCGCGCCGCGGACAAGGATGCAAACGGCAACGCCGTCTTGGGCAATTCCATCCTTCACGGTGTCTCCAATTCCTATGTCAGCAGCACGGGTGCGGTGACCGCCGTGATCGGCCTCGACGGCGTTGCCGTCGTCAACACCGGCGATGCCGTGCTCGTCACCTCGCTGGACCGGGCCCAGGACGTGCGGACCATCATCGACCTCCTGCGCAACCGCAAGTAACCGCCCTTGCAAATTCCGCCGCCATGGGCAGAGTCGGCCGGGACGGCAGATTCAAGGGGTTAACGCATGCGCGGCATTATTCTGGCGGGAGGTTCGGGCACCAGGCTCTATCCACTGACGCTCGCCGTCTCCAAGCAACTGCTGCCGGTCTATGACAAGCCGCTCGTCTATTATCCGCTGTCGGCGCTGATGCTGGCGGGCATCCGCGACATTTTGCTGATCTCGACACCCCACGACCTGCCGCAGTTCCGCCGCCTGCTCGGCAGCGGGGCGGAATTCGGCCTGCGCTTTTCCTATGCCGAACAACCCCATCCCGGCGGCTTGGCCCAGGCTTTCCTGATCGGCGAGGAGTTTCTCGAAGGCCACCCGGCCGCCCTGGTTCTCGGCGACAATATCTTTCACGGCGGCAAGCTTCAGGAACTCTGCCTGAAGGCGGCGGCGCGCCGGAAGGGCGCCACCATCTTCGCCTATCATGTCTCCGATCCGCAGCGTTACGGCATCGTCGCCTTCGACGGTGACGGCCGCGCCTTCAGCATCGAGGAGAAACCGGCGCAGCCCAAATCGAACTGGGCGGTGACCGGCCTGTATTTCTACGATACGGATGTGGTGACCATCGCAAAATCGCTGCGTCCGTCGGCCCGCGGCGAACTCGAAATCACCGATGTGAACCGCGCCTATCTCGAGCGCGGCGATCTCAATGTCGAAATGCTGGGCCGCGGCCATGCCTGGCTCGACACCGGCACCCATGACAGCCTGCAGGATGCCGGCGCCTTCATCCGTACTATCGAAGCGCGAACCGGCATGAAAATCTGCTGCCCCGAGGAGATTGCCTTCCGCGCCGGCTATATCGATGCCGCGGCGTTGCACGAACACGCCACCCGGCTCGGCCGCACCGAATATTCCGCCTATCTGCGCCGCCTTGCCGACGATCCGGGATTCTGAGCCAATGCGGTCGCGCGATATCGGCCTTGGTGTTATTGAAATCGTTCCGGAAAAATTCGGCGATGCCCGCGGCTTCTTCTCCGAGACCTGGTCGCGCCGCAAGTTTGGCGATCTCGGACTGGCCCAGGATTGGGTGCAGGACAATCAGTCCTTCTCGGTGGAAAAATTCGTTCTCCGCGGCCTGCATTACCAGACCGAACCCCATGCCCAGGACAAGCTCGTGCGCGTGCTGCGCGGCTCGATTTTCGACGTCGCCGTGGATATCCGAAAAGGCTCGCTTGGATTCGGCCGCTGGGTCTCCCGCACGCTCTCCGCCGCCGCCTGGAACCAGCTCTTCATTCCGAAGGGCTTCGCTCACGGCTTCCTGACGCTCGAGCCAGATACCGAAGTCTTCTACAAGGTCTCGGCCCCTTATGCGCCGGACCATGAGCGCTCGATCCGCTACGACGACCCCGCGCTTGCCATCGCCTGGCCGCTGGCGGGTGCGACCCCCATCATGTTGGCGAAGGACCGCGCCGCGCCATGCCTTGCCGAGGCCTTCCCATGAAGGTCATGGTCACCGGCGGCGCCGGCTTCATCGGTTCGGCGGTCTGCCGCCATCTGGTGGGCGATCTCGGCCTCTCGGTCGTCAATGTCGACAAGCTTACCTATGCCGCGAGCCTCGACTCGGTTGCCGCCATCGCCGCCGGCCCGCGCTACCGCTTTTACAAGCTCGACATCTGCGATCGCGACGCCATGCTCAAGGTCATGCGGGAGGAGATGATCGATGCCGTCATGCATCTCGCCGCCGAGAGCCATGTCGACCGCTCGATCGACGGCCCCTCAGCCTTCATCCGGACCAATATCGAGGGAACCTTCGCGCTGCTTGAGGCCGCGCGCGCCTGGCACGAGGCGATGCCGGCTGCCCGGAAGGCGCATTTCCGCTTCCATCACGTCTCGACCGACGAAGTCTTCGGCGATCTGCCTTTCGACGGCGGCAGCTTCACCGAGGCGAGCCCCTATGCGCCCTCCTCGCCCTATTCCGCCTCCAAGGCCGCCGCCGATCATCTGGTCCGCGCCTGGCACAAGACCTACGGCCTTCCCGTCGTGCTCAGCAATTGCTCGAACAATTACGGGCCCTATCATTTTCCCGAGAAACTCATTCCGCTGGCGATCATCAACGGCCTCGAAGAGAAGCCGCTTCCCGTCTACGGCACCGGCGCCAATGTCCGCGACTGGCTCTATGTCGAGGATCATGCCCGCGCCCTCGGCCTCGTTCTCACCCGCGGCGAAATCGGTCAGTCCTACAATATCGGCGGCCGCAGCGAGCGCAGCAATCTCGCCGTGGTCGAGGCGATCGCCGATCTGCTCGATGCCCGGGCGCCACGCGCCGGCACATCGCACCGCTCGCTCATTACCTTCGTCGGCGACCGGCCGGGCCACGATCTCCGCTATGCCATCGATTGCTCGAAGATCGAGCGCCAACTCGGCTGGCGGGCGCGGGAGACCTTCGAGACCGGTCTGGCCAGGACCGTCGACTGGTTCATCGCCAATAGTACCTGGTGGCAGGATATCCGCGCCCGCCGCTATGGCGGCGAGCGGCTTGGAACCCAGCGCCGATGATCCGGCTTCTCGTCACCGGCCGCACCGGCCAGCTCGCCTGCGCGATCGTCGAACGGGCGGCACTGACGCCGGAGATCGAGGTGGTGGCCGCGGGCCGCCCCGATCTCGATCTCGAACACCCGGCAAATGCCGCCGCCGCGATCCGCGCGGCGCGGCCGGATCTCGTGGTGAATGCCGCGGCCTTCACCGCGGTGGACCGGGCGGAAGCCGAACCGGAGCGGGCTTTCGCCGTCAACCGCGACGGCGCCGTCGCCGTCGCCGCCGCCGCGGCGGCATTGAACGTCCCGCTCATTCATCTGTCTACGGATTATATATTCGCCGGGACCAAATCCGGCCCCTATGTCGAAACCGACGCCACCGGGCCTTTGAACGTCTATGGCGCCTCGAAGCTGGCGGGCGAAATCGCGGTCCGCCAGGCGCACCAACGGGCCCTGATCCTGCGCACTTCCTGGGTCTACAGCCCCTTCGGCACCAATTTCGTCAAGACCATGCTGCGCCTCGGCCGCGAGCGCCCCATGCTGCGGGTGGTCGACGATCAATGGGGCAGTCCGACGAGCGCGCTCGATCTCGCCGATGCCATTCTGCGTCTGGCGCCGATGATCGAGGGAGACCCCCGGGCTTCCGGAATCTATCATCTGGCCGGCGCGGGTGTGACCACCTGGTGCGGCCTCGCTCGTCACATTTTCGAAATGAGCCACGCCCTCGACGGTCCCAGGCCCCTCGTTGTCCCGGTTTCCAGCGCCGATTACCCGGCCCCGGCCCGCCGCCCGCTCAACTCCCGCCTCGACTGCACCGCCTTCGCCGCGGTCTTCGGATTCTCCCTCGGCCCTTGGCGGGAGGGTGTGAGAACCGCCGTTTCCCGGTTCATGGCCGAGGCGAAACAGCCGCAAGTGCCGGGCGGCTGATTGCAACCAAAATATCGTTACAATTGCAAGAGATTGTGCTCTTATACTTCACTGAGATGGTGGCCCTGTTTGCGGCGGCCATGTCGGGTGGCGATCTGAGGCTCGTTCATCGGCACATTTTGTCAGGGTACGGCAATTGGGTAGGCGGAATTCGTTGCATGAAGGCAGTGGCAAACTTCATCGGGCAGACAGTGAGCGGCGTTCTCTCCGGCACCGGACAATTTTGGATTCCCAACCGGAACTCCATCCCCACCACATCGCTCTATTTCGCCGACGCCTTGTCGGGCCTGATCGGCGATCGCATCGGTGCGGCCGGCCAGCCGATTCGCCGCATTTCGGCAACCGTTTTTGCCTGCGGCGATGCCGCCGTCATCATTCGCTATGCAACCGAAAATGAATTGATTTTCCTGCGCCGCGGCGGGTTCAAGAAAATCTATCTGCTGATCGACGACGATCTGCAGGCGCTTCACGACGGCGACGGCCTGCCGGCCGATTGGCGCCGCCGCCTCATTGCCTATCGCGACGGCGTGCTGCGCAAGCTGCTGGGTCTCGTCACCCATGTCGTCGCCCCCTCCGAGTGCATTCTGCAATCCTATCGCCAGCACGAAACCATGCGCCTCGAACCGGCCCAATGCCATGCCGTGGCCTCCCTCGACCACCACGACGGGGAGGGCAGGCTCGATATCGTCTTCGCCGCGACCCGTTCGCATCTCCAGGATCTGGAATTCTTCGCCCCCGCCGTCGCCGGATTCCTCAAGCGCCGGCCCGATGCCCATTTCACCACCTTCCTCAACGGCCATGCACCCATAGCCCTCCAGGGCCTTCCCAATGTCACCCACCATTCGCCGATGAGCTGGGAGAAATACCGCGCCTTCGTAGCCGCCCATCGCTTCCACATCGCCTTGGCCCCCGCCCTCGATACCACCTTCAACCGCGCCCGCTCGCTGAGCCGCCTGCACGACCATGCCGCCTATGGCGCCGCCGGCCTCTACAGCACCCAGCCGCCCTTTGCCGGGGCAATCGCCGATGAAACATCGGGCAGGCTCTTGCCCAATGACCCGGAAGCCTGGCAGGCGGCCCTGCTCGATCTTGCCGGTAACCGCGATGCCGCGCGCCGTCTCGCCGAGGGCGGCCAGCGGCTTTCGGCCGCACTTGGCGATCAAGGCCGTGTGCGCTCCTTCTGGCGGCGCGAATTCGGCTTGAGCTGAACCGCGCCTTCTCGCCACTGTTGCAAGAATATCAATCACTTGGGAATTTGCACCGGCGGCAACCAGCCATGGCTTGCGAGTCCCCGGCTTGATGGGCTATCACCGGCAACACGGCGCAAGGGGATGCGCCGGGCGTCTCCGCGCCGAAGACCAAGAAGTAACAACAAGGGGCGTAAAATCGAAATGCTGCGGGCAGGAATTCAGCGCGTTGCGATTCTCGCCGCCCTTGTTTTGTTGACGGCCTGTTCGGGGATTCCCCGCTCCGGCCCCGCCGAAGTTGCGATCACCCATGGCTCCGCCGATCTCGCCGGCTTCTCGCTCGTCGACATGAACCCGCAAAATGTCGGCAACTATCTCCTGCGCCACATCGATGACGGCGCCGGCACCGCCGGCGTTCCCTCCGCGCCCGCGGTGGTTCTGTCCTCCGGCGACATCATCAAGGTGCGGATTTCCGAAAGCAAGACGGGCGGGCTGTTCGCGCCCCTCGCCACCGGCGGCACCGTCTTTGACAAGGTCCGCGTCGATCACCGCGGCACCATTTCGCTGCCCTATGCGGCGGGGGTCAAGGTTTCGGGCCTCGATACCGATGCAGTCGGGGATCGCATCCGCGACAAGCTCGCCGGTGTTTCCTTCGAACCCCAAGTCTATGTCGAGCTCGTCGCCGACCGCGGCTCCAGCGTGCTGGTCGGCGGCGAAGTGAAGAACCCCGGCCGCTTCTCCCTGCTCGAAGGGCCGTTGACGCTGCTCGATGCCGTTGGCAAGGCGGGCGGTGCGACGCGTCCCGCCCACCAGATCGACGTGCTGGTCCGCCGCGGCAAGCAGGTGCTGCGCGTTCCCCTCTCCACCGTGCAGAGCGGCCGCAACATGCAGCTGCGCTCCGGCGACGAAGTGATTCTCGAATCCGATGCCAAGGTATTCAATGCGCTGGGTGCGGTCGCCAAGACCGGCCAGGTCGAATTCTCCAAGCTCAATCCCAGCCTGCTCGACGCGCTCTCCCAGGTGGGCGGCCTCTCCAACGAGCTGGCCAGCAATACCGGCGTCTTCGTCTTCCGCCTGCGCGAGCCGAAGGCCTGGCAGGACCAGGATGGCCGCTGGCACGAAGGTCCGGCGATCTTCCGGTTCAACATGTCGAAGCCCGAGACCATGTTCATCGCCCAGGTTTTCGGCGTCGTGCCGGACGACACGATCTATGTGACCAACGCGCCCACGGTCGAATGGCTGCGCGCCATCGCCCCGATCGCCGCCACCATGGCGGCGGTGAACAACACCGTGAACGCCGGCGTCAGGGCGGGCATCATAACACCTTCACCTTAGCGGTTGCCGCTTCACGGCCTGAGGATGCCACCATGACCGTCGCCGTCTTCGGCAGCATCAACATGGACATCACCGCCTATATGGAGCGCCTGCCGAAGCCGGGTGAAACCCTGCACGGCCACCGCTACAAGCTCGGCCTCGGCGGCAAGGGCGCCAATCAGGCGGTGGCGGCCCGCAAGCTCGGCAGCGGCGTGCGCTTCATCGCCCGCATCGGCGCCGACGATTTCGCCGGCGCCGCCGAACGCGAGCTTGCCTCTTACGGCGTCGATACCGCGCTGTTGCGCCACGATGCCGATGGCGCCACCGGCCTCGCCATCATCAATGTCGGCGAGGCCGGCGAGAATTATATTTCCCTCATCGGCGGCAGCAATCTCGCGGTCGATGAAACCGACGTGGCGCGCGGCCGCGCCGCGCTCGAGGCCGCCAGTGTCCTGCTCCTCCAGCTTGAAGTGCCGCTTGGCCCCTCGCTCGCCGCCGCCCGCATCGTCAAGGCCCATGGCGGAACCGTCATTCTCGATCCCGCCCCGGCGCCGCAACGGGGCCTTTCCGCCGGCGTGCTGCGGGCGATCGACATTCTCACTCCCAACGAAACCGAGACCGGCGCCATTCTCGGCTGGACACCGTCTTCGCTCGACGACGGCTTGAAGGCCGCTCGCGAATTGCGCAGGCGCGGCATCGCCACCGCCATTGTCAAGCTCGGCGCCAAGGGCGTTGCCGTTTCCGCCGCCGCGGCCGAAGGCACAATTCCCGCCTTCACGGTCAAGGCCGTCGACACCGTGGCGGCCGGCGACAGTTTCAACGGCGGCCTCGCCCATGCCATCGAGCGGGGCCGGCCCCTGCTTGAAGCGGTGCGCTATGCCGCCGCCTGCGGCGCGCTCTCCACCACCAGATACGGCGCCTCCGCCGCCGCCCCCACCGCCGCCGAAGTCGAGGCCTTCCTGAAAGCCGCCTAGGGTCTGTTGAGGTTCAGGATTCACAAATCGCTTGAAGAGTGATTCAAGCTCCGAAAGGAGTTTGACATGGAACGTTTTGTTCTGACAGACGCGCAATGGGCGAGAATGGAACCACACTGCCTCGGCAAGCTGTCCGATCCTGGGCGCGGTGGCAAAGACAACCGGCTTTTCCTCGAAGCAGTGCTTTGGATCGCCCGCACGGGCAGTCCTTGGCGTGATCTTCCCGAGGGCTTCGGCAAATGGAACACGGTGTTCAAACGCTACAGCGATTGGGTGAAAGCCGGTGTTTTCAAGCGGATATTCGATGCTGTCTCGGACGATCCGGACATGGAATACGCCATGGCCGACGCCACTATCGTCAAGGTCCACCGTCACGGCCATGGCGCAAAAGGGGGACCCAAAATCAGGCGATCGGCAAATCGAGGGGTGGCTGGACCACCAAAATCCTGGCGCTGACCGATGCGCTCGGCAATCTGGTGCGCTTCGTCCTCCTGCCGGGGCATCGCAATGACACGGTGGGCATGGCGCCGCTGATCGCCGACATCGAATTCGGCGGCCGCATTGCCGACAAGGCGTTCGATTCGAACTGGATCGTCGAAAACCTGAACGAACGTGGAGCGAAAATCGTCATTTCGCAAAGATCGCAGCGCAAGACTCCCCTTGCCATCGACGAGGAGATTTACAAATGGCGCCATCGCGTCGAGAACTTCTTCGGCAAACTCAAGGACTTCAAACGCATCGCAATGCGCAGCGACAAGACCGATCACAGCTTCGCCGCCATGATCTACCTCACCGCAGCCGTCATCAACTCCAAATGAATCTCAACAGACCCTAGTACGAGCGTCATTTCTTCTGCGATTTCACCTGGGCGATGTAGCCGCGCACGTCGGCGGCGGGTTCCGCATAGGCCTTGCCGAGGGATTTCTCCATGGCGCCCATGTATTTCTTCGCCCAGCCCGGAAGCTCGTAGTCGACCACCGCCAGGAATTCGAGCGTCGAAGCCAGACGGATGTCGGCGATCGACGGCTTCGCCCCGCCGATGAACGGTTTGCCGTCCATGTAGAACTTGTGGAAGACATCCAGCGGCTCGGCGATTGCCGCGGCGGCGGTCTTCTGCGCCTCCGCCTTCATCTCGGCGCCGGCGTTGCTCGACCCCACCTCGCCCGCATATTGCGGGAAGCCGAGATTGGGATAGGTGGCGCGCGCCACCAGCGGATAGAGCGTGCCGATCAGATAGAACATGGCGCTGTCGATCATCGCCCGCTTGGCGGCGGCCTTCGGATAGAAGCGGGAGAGCTCATGCTTGTTGCAGAGATACTGCATGATGGCGCAGCTTTCCCACAGCGCCCCCTTGGGCAGGCCCTTGGCCTCGATCATCGGCGTCATGTGGGCCGGGTTCTTCGCCAGGAATCCCGGCGAGCGGGTCTTGCCCCAGGCATCGTCCTCGCTGAAGTCGAGCTTCGCCGCGCGCACGAAAACCCGCGCCGCCATGTTGTTCACGCTCGGTTTCAGCACGTGTAGTTTAATCGCAGCCATTGGTTCCTCCCAGTGTTGTGGTTGCAGGCACGTCAGTAAGGATTCTTCGGCGAGCGGTCGGCGGAGAGTGTCGCATTCCTCCGCGCCACCAGCTTCTCGATGGCGTCGGCCAGATGCACTTCGGCGATATTATAGTCGCCGCGCGCCACCCGGATGTGGTGCGCTTCGAACAGCACGTCGGCATGGCTGAAGCCCGCCGGCGGCTCGAAACGGTAGGAGGCAAGCTCGATCAGCAGCCCCATGGGATCTTCGAAATAGATCGAGTCCATGAAGCCGCGATCCTTGACGCCGCTGTGCTCGATCTGGCGCTCGTCGAGACGCTTGACCGCCTGCAGGAAGGTGACCCGCGACACCGAGAAGGCGATGTGATGGACGCAGCCCGGCTCCGTCGGCGTCCGCCGCGCCACCGGCTTGCGCCCCTCGTCGGTGAAGACGGTGATCAGCCGCCCGTCGCCGGGATCGAAATACAGATGGCTTTCCGAGGCCCGGTCGAGATTGGGCTGCTCGAAGACGAAGGCCATGCCGAGCACGCCTTCCCAGAAATCGATCGACGTCTGGCGGTTCGAGCCCACCAGCGTGACGTGATGAACCCCCTGGGATTGTAGTTTTTGCATGCGCGCCTCCCTGCGCCTCGGCGCTGTACCAGTTTCGACTTGTATTCGCTGCGTTGCAAGCCGCCCCACGCCACCAGCTCGATGCGCGCGGCCGCCCAGATGCATGCCGCGCTGTTCCTCGCACTCGCCCCACGGGGATACGCCGATATCGCCGATACCCATGGCCTCGGTGACCCTGGCACCCCAGGCATCTTCGAGCCTCGCCCGCTGGGCCGGTTCGCCGCGCCCGGCTTGCCGATCGACATGCAAGCATCTTTTGCCGCTAACTTAGCCTTCAGCCGTCCAGACCACGACCGATTTGCGTGCCGATTTGCTTGAAGTTCCACAAATCGAGCGCAGATTGACGCCTTTCTTGGCGAGCTTCTGCAAATAGGCATGAAGGCTTCCGGGCTTGTTTGGCAACTCGGCCACTTCGGCCTTCGCCTCGCTATGGGCGATGCCCGCGGCCGCAAGCGCTTTCACGGCCTTGCGCGGGTTGTCCACGACGAGATGCAGATTTCCCTGCGAAGCTTCCGTCCAGCCGAAGATCGACAGGATATTGACACCGGCCTCCGACAGGGCCGCGATGGCGGTTGCCACCGTGCCCGGCCTGTCTTCAACCTTTATGACGATCTGCTTTGCTTTGGCCATTTTCAGGACCCTCCCGTTGGTTGCCGATCGAAGTTACTGTGATTTGAGAACGTGAAGCGAGACATAGGGCGCTTCACCGTGGACCCAGCTGTCATGGGGCGTGGTGGTGATGTGAAACACCGTACCCGGCAGCAGATCAAGCGCGGTTCCAGCCAGGGGCGCGTTGTGGACCGGCCACTTCCAGCCCGGCCGATAGGTGGCCCGGCCCAAGGATATCCCCGCCACATGAACGATTTCAAACCGGCCGAACGGGAAGTCGCGGACTTCGCCGGCGTGATCGAATTGTCTTACAAACTCGCCGGAAAACATGCGCCGCTCCGTCCCAAGGATTCATCTTCCTAACGATTCGCTCAACATGACACAACCGTCATCCGCGCAATTTCCTTCTCCCCGTGGGGGAGAAGGAGGGGCCCGCGCCGCAGGCGCGGGCCCCTCCCTCGCCCCCTGTACACCCCAATGGGGCGAGGGAAAGTTTCTTGCTCACCGCCTAGTTCTGTATCCGCCGGGTCAGCGCGCCGTGCACGACGAAATTGATGCCCGAATAGAAGCCTGCGGCATCGACACGCCATCCAAGTGTCCGGAATCGGTCCCAAAGGGCGGAAAGCAGCAGGCCGTTGTGAACGTCGAGGCGGTGGGCGTCCGCTACAACACCCGCCGCCGCTGTCGCGGCCGGCCGGCAGCCACGTCGCTGAGAAGAAGAGGAGATCGAGAAGCCGGCCAACGTCGTCTTCATGGGAGAGCTTGCGAAAACGCGCTCGCCCCTTTCGCACGGGGCGGAAGTGAGCTACCTTTTTCGGCGTCAACAAGCCTTTGTGAGGAGTCTCGAGCCAACAGGAGGACGACATGAAAAGAGCACTGGTCATCATGGCCGCGGTGGCGGGCATTGCCGCCGCCATCACCGCCGGGGGAGGGTTCGCCACGGCCGGCACCGACGTTCTCGTCAGCGCCGGCAGTCCGGCGGGCCCGTTCTCGCGGAACAAGCAGAACGAGCCGGCGCTCGCCGTCGACGCCAAGCATCCGGCCGTGCTCGCGGCGGGCGCCAACGACAACATCGACATGGAGGCCTGCAACGCCGGCGCCGACAACACCTGCCCGTTCACCGACGGCATCGGCGCCTCCGGCGTCTACTTCTCGTTCGACTCGGGCCATACCTGGACGCAGCCGGCGTACACGGGCTGGACGGCCCGGGGCTGCCTCGGCTCGGTGGGCGACACCGACCCGGCGTGTCAGCCGCAGGCGGGGCCGATCGGAACGCTGCCGAATTACTATGAGAACGGACTCGTCTCCGACGGCGACCCGGCTCTGGCCTTCGGGCCCAGGCCCGACGGGAGTGGGCACTTCTCGTGGGAGAACGGCTCGCGCCTGTACTACGTCAACCTCACTTCGGCCTTCCCCGGCACGACGACGTTCAGGGGCTACGAGGCGCTCGCCATCTCGCGGATCGACGGCACCCCGGCGCTCACGTCCGCGATCGTGGCGGACCAGAACAACTGGATGGCACCGGTGATCATCACCAAGCAGTCCTCGACGACGTTCAGCGATAAGGAACAGGTCTGGGCCGACAACGCGTCGAGCAGCCCGTTCTTCGGCAACGTCTACGTCTGCCTGGCATCCTTCCGCAGCAACAGCTTGGGAAACGCCTATCCGCAGCCGCTGCTCATGGCGACGTCGACCGACGGCGGCAGCACGTGGACCGGGAAGCAGGTGACCTCCGCGAGCAGCACCCCCTTCAACCAGAAGCAGGGGTTCGGCCGCTCGGGTTGCACCGTGCGGACCGACTCGAACGGCGTCGTCTACGTGCTGGCGAACCAGTTCGCGGTCGGCTCGCCCGGGCAGGGCCAGCACCTCCTGATCAAGTCGTATGACGGCGGGACGAGCTGGACGCGGCCGCGGAATATCGGCCTGGCCGTGGACACGTGCTTCTCGGTCCAGTTCGACGGCGGCGGCTATCGTTGCGTGATGGACGGCGTGGCGGGAGCCCGCGACGACCTGTCGTCGGCGCCGAGCATCGATATCGCCAACGGAGCTCCAACCGGCGCCGGGGCCACCAACGTGATGGTGCGCACCTGGGTCGACGGCCGTGCCGGCGTCAACCACGAGCACGTCTTCGTGAGCACGTCGACGGACGGAGGTGCCACCTGGTCGATTCCGTCCGCGAAGGAGACCTTAGGCGACCGAGGCTACTACTCGGCCGTTGCCATCTCGCCGCGCGGGACCGACGTGTACCTGGTCTACAATGCGTTCACGAGCCTGTTCCGCGACGACACGACCAGTTCCCGCTCGCTGCTCGGGGTCGTGAAGCATGCCGACATCGGCGGCGGCACGCTGGGCGCGTTCTCGGAGCTGCACCGGGGCGTAGCGGGCGATCCGAGAAGTTCCAGCCAGAACAATATGTGGCTCGAGTTCCTCGGCGACTACGTGTACGCCGTTGCGACGGACGATTACGGAGCGGGCGTGTGGAACGACGTCCGCAACGCAGCCGCATGTCCCGCGATCAACAGCTGGCGCGCTGCGGCCCAGTTGGCGGTGTCGAGCGGCACCGCCGTGCCGCCCAAGCCGGCGCCGCAGCAGCAATGCCCGGCCAGTTTCGGCAACACGGACATCTTCGGCGGCTCGTACGCCGACCCGACGCCGTAGGAAGAACGCGGAGTCGTTGCACACCGGAGGGGCGGCCGAGGCCGCCCCTCCGGCATTCGGGACGAAGACGTTCACGCTGAAGCTCGTGCCGGGCTCGTGCAAATACCACCGCCCGCCCCATGAGCCGAGCGTGTTCGGCCGGTTCACTTTCAAGAAGTAAACCGTCGGGCGATGCGGCGGCGAGGCAGGCCTTCGGATGTCCGGCGGGGAGTGACGTCGAGTCTGCGGTTCGACGAATTCACTTGACCTGACCGGCCTTTTCTAGACCAGGCGATGTGAGAGTATTGACCTGGAAAGAAGAAGGAAGATGCCGAGGAAGGCCGATGAGGCGTAATGCTCGGAGCGCCAAGCCAAAGCAAGGTCCGGTTCTGGCCCTTCCTGGAAATGCCGCCCGCCGCGTTTGACGGCCGCTTAAGGCGCAAAATCGGACTCTGACAAGCCGTCCAACGGCGTATTTGTGAGTTCAGTCCTTAGTTCTGTATCCTTCGCGTCAGCGTCCCGTCGACCACCAGATTGACGCCGGAGATGAAGCCCGCCGCGGCGCTTGCCAGGAACACCACCGCATTGGCGATCTCTTCCGGCTTGGCCAGGCGCCCCATGGGACTTGCGGCGAGGGCGGCGGCGAAGTCGCCAGGCGCGTTCTCCTCCACCTTGTGCCAGAAACCGTCCTTGAAATAGGTCATGCCGGGCGACACCACATTGGCCCGCACCCCCTTGGCCGCCACGAAGCGCGCCATCGACTTCACATAGAAGAGCAGCGCCGCCTTCATCGCTCCATAGGCCGCGTCCTCGAAGCCGTAATCCTCCGAGCCCGAGACCGAGGCGATTGCCGTGAACGAGCCCGCACCGCTCTTCTCCAGATAGGGCATCGCCGCTTCCGCCAGATTGCGCGTGTGCATCACGTCCACCTCGAAGGCCGTGCGGAAAGCCGCCTCGTCCGCGCCCGTAGCCAGCGCGCTGGCATTGGCGACGGCGCAATCGAGCCCGCCGAGATTGGCGGCCGCATCGTGCACGAATTCCGCCAGGGCGGCCGCGTCCGTCACATCGACCAGCCGGCCGAAGGCGTTGACGCCCCGGCCCTTCAGCGCCGCCACCGTGCGCGCCACCGCCACCGCATCGCGCGCGCAGATCGCCACGTCGGCCCCCTCGTCGGCAAATCCGAAAGCGATGGCCCGGCCGATGCCGCGGGTGCCGCCGGTCACCAAAACACGCTTGCCTTTCAATTGCAGATCCATGGCGTCACACGATCCTGATCTTTGCCGGGTCCCAGTCCGTGGGGTTCGGATATTGCGGGTTCATCTCTTCCAGGCACTCGCGCACGATGCGGGCGATCGCCGCATTGCGCACCCAGTTGCGGTCCGCGGGGATCACATGCCACGGCGCCTGCGCCGTCGAGCAGCGCGCCACCATGGTCTCGTAGGCCGCCATGTAATCGTCCCACCGGGCCCGGTCGTCGAGATCGCCGGGATTGAATTTCCACCGCTTGTCCGACGCCTCGACGCGCTCCCGTAGGCGCCTGCCCTGCTCGTCCTTGGAGATGTTGAGCATGAATTTGAGGATGCGCGTGCCGTTCTGGGTGAGCGTCTTCTCGAACTGGTTGATCTCCTCGTAGCGCCGTTCGATGGCCTCGGGCGCGGCGAATTTCTTCACCTTCACCACCAGCACGTCCTCGTAGTGGGAGCGGTTGAAAATTCCGATCAAGCCGCGTTGCGGACAGGCCTTGTGGACGCGCCAGAGATAATCATGCGCCATCTCCTCGGCGCTCGGCACCTTGAAGGGCGTGACCGTCACGCCGATCGGCCCGCAAGCATTGAACACCGCCCTGACCGTCCCGTCCTTGCCGGAACAATCGATCCCCTGCAGCACCACGAGCAGCGCCCTCTTTCCCTCGGCGAACAGCCGGTCCTGCAGGCGGTCGATGGCGGCGGCATCTTCCGCCGTCCTGGCCTTGGCCTTCTCCTTGTCGCCAAAGCCCGCATCGTCGCGGGAATCGCATTTCGCCAGCTTGAAGGCCTTGCCCGGCGCGGCCTCGAACCGCGCGCCAAAGGATTTTTTCGTCTCCGCCATGAACCGCCTCCCGCTGCGGCAGCGTGATCCATGGCCCTCTTGATTGCAAGGGGCCTTGCGCCTATCCCCCGAGGGAGAAGCGGCAACGGATGCGGATTTCAGCGTGGACATGACGGATTCCAACAAGGCCCAGATGGCGGCGGCCGCCTTTCGCCTGCCCGCCCTCGACCAGGATTTTCTCCTGGGCGATTCGACCCGGGCGGTAAGGTTCCAGCTCGAATACCAGAAGGCCGAGGAACATTTGCGCGCCTGGGGCGTCGCCACCACGGTGGTGGTGTTCGGCTCGTCCCGGGTCACGGAAGCCGACGGCACCGGCTGGTACGAGGCGGCGCGCCAATTCGCCCGCATCTGTTCCGAGAACGGCGGCGCCAAGCTCGACCATCAACTGCCGCGCCACAACGTCATCACCACCGGCGGCGGCCCCGGTATCATGGAGGCGGCCAATCGCGGTGCCGCCGATGCCGATGCGCCCTCGATCGGCTTCAACATCACGCTGCCCCTGGAGCAGGAGCCCAACGCCTATTCGACCCCCGATCTCACCTTCCGCTTCCACTATTTCGCCATGCGCAAGATGCATTTCGCCATGCGCGCTTCGGCGCTGGTGGTGTTTCCCGGCGGCTTCGGCACCCTCGACGAGCTCTTCGAAATCCTCACCCTCCGCCAGACCGGCAAGATGGACGATGCGCTCCCGGTGGTTCTCTATGATTCGAAATTCTGGAATTCGGCCATCAACTTCCGGCATTTCGCCGAGACCCGGATGATCCGCGCCGAAGACCTCGATCTCTTCGGCTTTGCCGACACGCCCGAGGCCGCCTGGGCGGAACTGGTGCGGCGCGGCCTCATGATTCCGGAGCAATAGGCCTTGACCTTCCGCCTCACCTTTCACGGTGCCGCCCGCATCGTCACCGGCTCCTGCTACATGATCGAGGTGGGGCAGGCCCGCGTGCTCATCGATTGCGGCATGTTCCAGGGCTCGAAGACCGAGCGCGAGCTCAACTACCGCGGCTTCCCCTTCGATCCCCGCTCGATCACGGCACTTGTCCTCACCCACGCCCATATCGATCACACCGGCCTCGTGCCCAAGCTGGTCAAGCACGGTTTCGCCAATCCCATCCACGCCACCCACGCCACCGTCGATCTCTGTTCGGTGATGCTGCCCGATTCGGCCTTCATCCAGGAAACCGAGGTGAAGCAGCTCAACGGGCGCAACCGCAAGCGCGGGCGGGCCGAAGTCGAGCCCATCTATACCGGCGAGGATGCCGCGGCGGCGCTGCGCCTCTTCCACGGCCAGCCGATGCAAACCTGGTTTTCGCCGGCCCCCGGCATCCGCTGCCGCTTCTGGAATGCCGGCCATCTCTTGGGCTCGGCTTCCATCGAAGTCGAGGTCGAGCCCGCCGGGGAGAAGCCGGTGCGCCTTCTGTTCTCCGGCGACATCGGCCCCGACGCCAAGATGCTGGAGCGCCATCCCGAGGCGCCGCGGGGCTTCGACTATGTGATCTGCGAATCGACCTATGGCGGCAAGGACCGCTTCGAGCGTAGCCCCGGCAAGCGCCGCGAGCTTCTCGGCGAAGAGGTCCGCGCCGCGGCCAAGCGCGGCGGCGCGCTGCTCATTCCCTCTTTCGCCGTCGAGCGCACCCAGGAGGTGGTGACCGATCTGGTGATGCTGATGGAGAGGCGCGCGGTTCCCAGGACCAACATTTTCCTCGATTCGCCGCTGGCCCAGCGCGCCACGGAGATTTTCACCCGCCACGCGGGTGAGCTCGAGAACGGCGATGAACTGTCCCGCGCCTTCGCCTCGGCCCTCCTCAAGGCGACCGCCAGCGTCGAGGAGAGCAAGGCGATTGCCCGCTTCACCGGCTTCCACATCGTCGTCGCGGCCAGCGGCATGTGCGATGCCGGCCGCATCCGCCATCATCTGAAAAATCATCTCTGGCGCCGCGATGCCACCGTGCTTCTGGTCGGCTTCCAGGCTTCCGGAACCTTGGGCCGCCTGCTCGAGGACGGCGAGAAGACGGTGCGCATCCACGGCGAGGACATCGATGTCAAGGCCGCCATCCGCGGCTTCGAGGATTATTCCGGCCATGCCGACGGCCCCGAGCTGGTGCAGTGGCTCGAGGACCGCATGCCCATCGCCCGGACATTGTTCCTCACCCACGGCGAAGAACAGGCCCAGCTCGCCCTCGAACAGGCGCTGGCCGGCAAGATCGTGGCCCACGATTGCATCGTGCGGCCCCGCCTCGACGACGTCTACGATCTGAGCGGCGCGGCTTGCGCCTTCCTCGCCGCGGAAACCCGGCCGCGCATCGACCCCCTCCACATGGCGCGGCTCGACTGGCACAACGACCTGACCCGGCTGGTGCTCGACATCAACCAGGAAGTCGCCAAGGCCGCCGATGAGAGAGGCCGCGCCGTCATCCTCCGCCGCCTCCGCCGGGCGCTGGCGGGCGAGACCGGCAACAATCCCGACTCCCGCCGCCGTCCGGGCCCCACAAGGCGGAGCTAAAACTTTCCAGCAGCCTGTTCAAAAAATGGAATTTTTATTCCATTTTCCTTGGCGGCGGCGGCGAACTGTGGTTTAGTTATCGGGTCAAAAGCCGGCAATAAAATTACTTGACGGAGTCAAGCAATTCCCCGGAAAACGCCGCCACAAAACCTCGCCAAAAGCAGCAAAAACCTCGCAATTTGGCGCGCAAAATGAGCCAAATGGACGCTCTTCCGAATGACTTTCCGGGCTTGCGCAACCGCATCGTCGAGCGCGCCCCCTCCCTCCCCAAGCGCCTCACCCAGATCGCCGCCTATGCCCTTGAGCACCCCGACGAGATCGCCTTCGGCACCGTCGCCTCGATCGCCGGTGAGGCCAAGGTGCAGCCCTCGGCCTTGATCCGCTTCGCCCAGTCCATGGGCTATCAGGGCTTCTCGGATTTGCAGGAGGTCTTCCGCTCCAGGCTCAGGGACCGCATCCTCAATTACGAGGAGCGCATCGAGCAATTGCGCCAGCATGCGCTCACCGGCTCGAAGGCCACCGTCCTCTTCCACGGCTTCAGCGAGGCGGCGGAGAAATCCTTGACCTCGCTGCGCGACAAGCTCGATCCAGCCAGCCTCGACCGCGCCGTGGATATTCTCAGCAAGGCCGAGACCATCTATCTCATTGGCCTGCGCCGCTCCTTCCCGATCTCGTCGTATATGGCCTATGCCTTCGGAAAGCTCGGTGTACGGAGCATGTTGATCGACGCGGTGGGCGGCCTCGCCGCCGAGCAGATCGCCGCGGCGACGCGCAAGGACGCGGTCTTGGTCGTGAGCTTCACCCCTTACGCCAGCGAATCGGTGACGCTTGCCCAAGCCGCGGCGGCGCGCCATGTGCCGATGGTGGCGGTGACCGACAGCCCCTTCTCGCCCTTGGCCCAGATCGCCGAGGTGTGGTTCGAGGTGGTCGAAGCCAATTTCGAGGGCTTCCGCTCCATGGCGGCGACGCTGTCGCTCGCCATGACGCTCACCGTCGCGGTGGCGGAGAAGCGCACCAAGACAGAGCCGCGGATCAGGACGACGTGATTGCGAAATCCTAATAGCCGATCAGGTTCTTGGGCCGGCCCGTAGGTAGATGAACCAATAGACGCCGCCGACCAGTCCGCCCCCGCCAATAATATTTCCGATGGTCACGGGGATGAGACTGAAGAAAAATGTAGGCCACGTCAGCGGCCCGTAATCGGCGGGGCTGCTTGCAATTTGCGCCCACATCTCACTTGGCGCCCATTCCTTTATGAACAGGCCGAGAGGGATGAGATACATGTTGGCGACTGAATGCTCGAAACCGGCCGCGACGAAGGCCGAAACCGGGAAGAGGATGGCAAGCACCTTGCCGCTCGTTGTCCGCGCTCCGAGGCTAAGCCATACCGCGAGACACACCAGCACGTTGCACAAAATGCCGAGAAAGACCGCTTGGTCGCTGGGCAATGTCGCCTTGTCGATCGCCAGGCTGAGAGCAACCCCGGCGACGCTGCCGCGCCCGTGAGCATACTGGCCCGACAGGAACACAAGAAGCGCGGTACCGGTCGCGCCGATAAAGTTGCCGATGTAAACGATCAACCAGGCCCGCAACATTTCGCCCAGCCGCACCTTGCCGGCGGCCCAGGCCATGACCATCAGGGTATTCCCGGTGAACAGCTCGGCTCCCCCAACGACGACGAGGATGAGTCCGAGGCAAAATGCAATGCCGGCAAGCAGCCGGCTTAGTCCGTAGGGAAGAGTGCCGTTTGCTCCAGCCAGGACCGTGGTGGCAAACATGGCGCCAAGAGCGATAAACGCACCCCCCAGGATCGCGAGGGCCATGAGGCTTGGCACGTCGAGCCGCGTCTTTCGGACACCCACGGTCTCGGCCTCTCGGGCAATTTCCGAGGGTAGCAGGGCGTCGGCGCCGCGATAGGAAGGGTCTGTGCTGCCGGTCATATCGAACACATTAAACGCTCCGGCGAGAAGGGTCCACCTCTGTGAAAGCAAATGTCTTGTCAGCCTATATTCCGTCCACGGAATCGAGCGCCGATCCTCAGTGGACCGTGGCGGAAACGCGGCCGGCAATGCTCCTGTTCTTTCCCGGGTGGCGAGTGTTTGCGAGAGGAACCTGCATGGCCTATGCCTTCGGAAAGCTCGGTGTACGGAGCATGTTGATCGACGCGGTGGGCGGCCTCGCCGCCGAGCAGATCGCCGCGGCGACGCGCAAGGACGCGGTCTTGGTCGTGAGCTTCACCCCTTACGCCAGCGAATCGGTGACGCTTGCCCAAGCCGCGGCGGCGCGCCATGTGCCGATGGTGGCGGTGACCGACAGCCCCTTCTCGCCCTTGGCCCAGATCGCCGAGGTGTGGTTCGAGGTGGTCGAAGCCAATTTCGAGGGCTTCCGCTCCATGGCCGCGACGCTGTCGCTTGCCATGACGCTCACGGTGGCGGTGGCAGAGAAGCGCAGTCAGAAGGGGCCGAATGTCAGGTTTCCGTGATCGGTGCCGACCCAGCTTCACACTGCCGGCAGTGGTTTTGGATTTTTCGAAAGACTTTCGATGTCCAGCAGCAAGCAGTCCCCTTTGAAGGGAAGGTGGACGACACAAACATATCAAATGAAGTCTCTATTCGAATTTCTCATCTCGATCCAAATCTTCGCGCCGCTCACGCTCGCGTTCGACCCCAATCGTTTGGATTAGCTTCTCTCTATGTGATCGCGCGGCTCTTGCTACAATCGCATCAGAATGCCCTTCGAACACCTGTAGAAGATTAGTTCGCTCTTCGAGGATTGTAGCCAGCGATCCACTCCAACTTGATGGTCGAAAGTTTGATACGAATGCATCAAGGACTGCGACTTTGTCGGGCGCACGCTCAAGAACTGTGAGCGCAATCGGAGTCCATGTACGAGACGCGTCCTTTCCATCTCGAAGGAAAAGCGGTATGGAGTGCGAGATGAGCACATAACGACTCTGCGGATCAATTTCGCACCAAGTCAATATTGTTTCACTTGGAACATCCGAAAGTGGATTCTCTATGGCATCATCTGCGCCTTTCGTAATTTGGAGAAAGAGACGATGAGAGCTGCTGAAAACATCCAATGCCGCTTTCGGTTGCGTAGCGTAGATCGCCTTCAGAACTGCCAAGACGTCGTATGTAGATAACTGCCAGTTGCTAAGCGCGACAGCGATTTTTTGGCACAATCGCCGGGCATTGTCCTCAAATTGAGTGCCGACGAAACACGTCCGCACCAATTCACCAATAGCGTATTCAGCGTCGTGACTTTCTCCTGTGGGCTCCCATGTTGCGAGAAGCATTACGCCCGCCTCTAGCAGGTGGGGATCGTTCGGCCGACCGGACTGACGATCGGAAAAGAGCCTCATTTGAAGAATGTCTACCGCAACTGGAACACCCCCTTGCTTCTCAGCTATCACGAGCAGAAGTTTCTCGAGTGCCTGGCCGTCAATTGGGTCCGTTGCGCGTCCACCACTAAGGACCCGATAAGCATCTATTGGTGCGCGCCCGGCAATCAACGACCGATGTAAGCGGTCAATATCCGCAGGTCCAATTTCGACTGCCGTCTGAAGGTAGGGAAAGTGAATTCCGAGCGTGTCGTCATTGAATGCGTCGTCGAGTAGGCGATTTACCAATTCCCGATTTCGCTCGGCCAGTCCTGTCAGGAAACCAAATAGTGCGTCGAGTCTGCGTTCTCTAGGTGATGTCTTGGTTAGAGCAGCGTGGAGTTGTCTCCAAACGCCTTCGGGATCAGTAGTCCCCAAGGCGATTCCGTAGCCGAACTGAGCTCGACGCCCAGCAATTCCCGTCACGAGCTCAGGAAGCAATTCGGCCAACCCAACCGGGTCGCCGACAGCCTCCCGGCCAAGTTCAGTGGAATTGTTAGACAGCCGCTCACGCGCGGCCGTGAGATCGGCGCCACTATCACCAATTTCCTCAGTGTCCACAATATCTAGGCCGTGTTGACAAATTGTTTCATCCACAAGCGGATTGAGACGATGTGTAT
>CAYOZR010000007.1:15207-45334 GCA_964408555.1 uncultured Aestuariivirga sp. | reverse complement strand
GAAACTACTTCGTCAACGCCGGATATGGGTCAATGTAGAATCATCCCGCTCTAGGCCAGTTGTCCTCCGAGGCAACCGCCGAAGTGCGAACCGGAGACAGAAATCGCCGCGAAAGCGTGGGCGCTGGTTCTGCGCTCATCGCCGGTTCCAGACCACCGGAACCGGCACACCGCGTAGGGCAGCGCCCGCGCAACCCTTCTCTTTGCCAAAAGGGAAGGAACGACCCCCGGAAGCAGAAAAGCTGCTTCCATCAAGGGCGAAGCTATGGCTGAAGCCCACCGCTGTTTGAAAACTGAAGATGCGGCCCGGATCGGCCCGAAGCGATCCATTCCCCAGCTTGTCATCCCCGGACTTGTTCCGGGGACCCATGGCAAACACGAGCTCGAGCACCTCCCCATCGGATCGATGGGTCGTCGGAATGAATCCGGCGATGACAGGAATGGAAATTGATGGTCCGTAGGCGGACTAATTCTGCTCTTGCTATGCCAATGCCCGTGCGGCGCCTCAGCTGAAGACCGGTTTGCGGTGGCGGCGGTCCTGCAGCGGCTGATAGGCGAGCCGCGCATGGTATTCGCAGTAGGGCGAGCCCATGCGGGGTCTGTGGCCGCAGAAGCAGAAGTTCTCATGGCCCGGATCGCCGATCGGCCATTTGCAGGTCTTGTCCGAGAGATGCAGGATGGTGACGCGTCCGTCCTTCGGCAGATCGACGAGGCGCACCGGCTGCGGTTCCGGCAGCGCCACGTGGCGCGGTGCCGCCTCCGGGCGCAGGTAGGATTTGAGCGCCGTGTTGCCGGCCGAGGGCAGCGACGGCATGCCGGTCGAGCGGCCCGGATGGCTGGGCTCGCGCGGTTTGCGGGGCGCCCGCGGCGCCGTCGAGCGCGGCTGCGGGGCGCGGCCTGAGAGATTGAGGCGATGCACCTTGCCGATGACGGCATTGCGGGTCACACCCTGAGCCAGCCGGGCGGCGATCTGGCTGGCGCTCAGGCCCTCGGCCCATAACTTCTTGAGAAGTTCCACCCGCTCTCCCGTCCAGGCCATTTTTGCCCCTCCCTGGTTGTCGCCCATAGTGCCGCTCACCCGAATCCCTCACCTTCGCGCGGGCTCTTGTCCCGCACGCATTACGCTTTCGCCTGACTGTGAAGCCCTACATCTCGTAGGTTCAATAAGCCGACACTACTATACGCGGTGGTTCGACTGCAAGAATCCGACGGCCGCCCCGAGGTGTTTTCCCCAGCTAATCGCACCCGGTAGATACTCGTTAACCAAACCTTACCAAGGTCTGGAATCGGCGGTCCATGCGTTGTTTTGACTCACCCGGCCGCATTGGCCGCGCGCAATTGACCCCTGGCGATAGTGGATTTATAAGCCGGTCGAGTGAGCGGCGCCGTCCTTCGTGCGGCGCCGTTTCGATTTTGAGTGAAGGCCGCGGCCCATGATTGCACCCGTTTTGCCGACCTATGCGCGCGCCAAGCTATCCTTCGCGCGCGGCGAAGGGATGCGCGTTTATACGCCCGAGGGCGAGGAGTATCTCGATTTCGGCGCCGGCGTGGCGGTGACGAGTTGCGGCCATGCTCACCCGCATCTGGTGCGGGCGCTCACCGAACAGGCCCAGAAAATCTGGCACACCTCTAATCTCTACCAGATGCCGGGCCAGGAGCGCCTGGCGCAAAGGCTGATCGAGGCGACCTTCGCCGACACCGTGTTCTTCACCAATTCCGGCGCCGAGGCGCTGGAATGCGCCATCAAGATGGCGCGCAAGTATCACGCCGTCACCGGAAACCCCGCGCGCTACCGGTTGATCACCTTCGAGGGCGCCTTCCATGGCCGCACGCTCGCAACCATCGCCGCCGGCGGTCAGGAGAAATATCTCGAAGGCTTCGGCCCCAGGGTCGAGGGCTTCGATCAGGTGCCCTTCGGCGATCTCGAAGCGGTGAAGGCGGCGATCGGATCCGAAACGGCTGGCATCCTGATCGAGCCCATACAGGGCGAAGGCGGCATCCGCCCGGTTCCGCCGCGGCATCTCAAGGCCTTGCGCGAGCTCTGCGACCGGCACGGGCTGCTGCTGGTCTACGATGAAGTGCAATGCGGCATCGGCCGCACCGGCAAGCTCTTCGCCCATGAATGGGCGGGCGTCGCGCCCGATATCATGGCCATCGCCAAGGGCATCGGCGGCGGCTTTCCGATGGGCGCCTGTCTGGCAACCGCGAAGGCGGCGCAGGGCATGACCGCCGGCACCCACGGCTCGACCTTCGGCGGCAACCCCTTGGCAACCGCCGTCGGCAACGCGGTGCTCGACGTGGTGCTGGCCGAGGGCTTTCTCGAAAGCGTCCAGCAGCGCGCCCTGACGCTCAAGCAGAAACTCGCCCGCCTCAAGGACGAGCATCCCGCCGTCATCGAGGATATCCGCGGCGCCGGCCTGATGATGGGCATCAAGTGCAAGGTGCCGAACACCGAGTTGCAGGCCGCCGCCCTCGGCCAGCATCTTCTCACCATCGGCGCGGGCGACAATGTGCTGCGCCTTCTGCCGCCGCTCATCGTCACCGACGCCGATATCGCCGATGCCGTGAACCGGCTCGACCGGGCCTGCCGCGCGCTTGAAGCCAAGGCGGCCTGAGGGATAGAGCGATGGCCCCGGCACCCCGGCATTTTCTCGATATCGCGGATTTCGCGGGCGCCGATCTCAAGGCCATGATCGCCGCGGCGCGGGCCATGAAGCAGGCGCGCATCGGCCTGCCCAAGGGCGCGCGCGAGGCCGGCGAACCGCTGAAGGGGCGCATTCTCGCCATGATCTTCGAGCGGCCGTCCACCCGCACGCGGGTGTCCTTCGAGACGGCCATGCGCCAGCTTGGCGGCGACACGCTGGTGATTTCGGCCGGCGACATGCAATTGGGGCGCGGCGAGACCATAGCCGACACGGCCCGCGTGTTGTCGCGCTATGTCGATGCCGTCATGATCCGCGCCTCGCAGCATTCGCATCTGACCGAGCTCGCCCGCCACGCCACCGTGCCGGTGATCAACGGCCTCACCGACCTGTCGCATCCCTGTCAGGTCATGGCCGACGTGATGACGGTCGAGGAGCGCCTTGGGCCGCTCGCCCACCGGACCATCGCCTGGGTGGGCGATGGCAACAATGTCGCCGCCTCGTGGATTCACGCGGTTGCAAGATTGGGCGGCAAGCTGCGGCTCGGCTGTCCGCCATCCCTGTCTCCGCCCCCCGAGCTGTTGCGCTGGGCCAAGACCGGGAATGCCGATGTGGAACTCCTGGTGTCCGCCGAAGCGGCGGTTGCCGGTGCCGATTGCGTCATCACCGATGCCTGGGTCTCCATGCACGACAAGGATGCGGCGAACCGGCACAACCTGCTGAGGCCCTATCAGGTCGATGCGCGGCTGATGGCTCTTGCCGCGAAGAATGCGATTTTCATGCATTGCCTGCCCGCCCACCGCGGCGAGGAAGTGACCGATGAGGTGATCGACGGCCCGCAATCGGTGGTGTTCGACGAGGCCGAAAACCGCCTGCATGTCCAGAAAGGCATCTTGCTCCACTGTTTGAGCGGCAATGCTTGAAGCAAGAGAGATTCAGGTGGACGATCTCGTCATGCCCTTCGAGATCAAGCCGCTCGGCGTGCGCGGCCGCATCGTCAGGCTTGGACCGGCGGTCGACGACATACTCCACAAGCACGATTACCCCGCGCCCGTCTCCGCACTCCTCGCCGAGGCCGTGGCGCTGACCGCCATGCTCGGGGCCACGCTGAAATTCGACGGCAAATTCATTCTGCAGACCAAGACCGGCGGTCCGGTGGATATGATCGTCGCCGACTATGTGTCCCCCGGCAAGATCCGCGGCTATGCCCGCTTCGACGCCGGGCGCGTGGCGGCCCTCGACCCCACCTCGCAACCGGCCCTCATGGGCGAGGGCTATCTCGCCATGACCGTCGATCAGGGCCCCGACATGGAGCGCTATCAGGGCATCGTGCCGCTCGATGGTAATACCCTCAGCGAAGCCGCCCTCGCCTATTTCGCCCAGTCGGAGCAAATCCCGACGCGCCTGCGCCTGGCGGCGGGGCCGATCCTCGGCCGGGGCCGCCGGGCCGAAACCTGGCGGGCGGGCGCCATCATGGTGCAGCATCTGCCGCGCGAGGGCGGCGCCAGTCCAATTGTATTTTCTTCGGGCGATGCGCCCGAGGGTGCCGATGCACAATTGCCGGAAACCGGCGATTGGGTGAGAGCCAGGCTGCTTCTCGACACCGTCGAGGACCACGAATTGCTCGATCCGACCTTGCGCCCCGAGGCGTTGCTCTACCGGCTCTATCACGAGGACGGCGTCACGGTTTATCCGGTAACCGTGTTGCACCGCCACTGCGGCTGTTCGCGCGAAAGCGTTGCGGCGATGCTCCGGCGCTTCCCCGAAGACGACCGCGCCGACATGATCGAAAACGGCGAAATCAGCGTCACCTGCGAATTCTGTTCGGCCAGTTACCGCTTCGCGCCGGATGCCATTGCCCCGGTCTGAGGCGCGACCGGTTCAATCAATTCACCGGGTGCACCCGAAACTACCGTTGACGGGGCCGGGGCAGCGTGAGAGTTTCGATGCAGGAGCGGCCCCAAGGCCTTCCGGAACAAAACGAAGAATTGGGGAGACGGCATGACTTCGCCGGCTGGGCACAGGGTTCGCCCAGCCCGGCGGGTATTCCATCGGACATCTCCTCGAACAATTCGATACATTGGTCAGCAGGGAGAGAAACACATGACCGAATTCGAAACCAAACTGAAGCTTGCCGCCAAGGCCGTGGGCCGGGGCAAGCTGTCGCGCCGTGACTTCATTCAGTTCGCGATGGCCGCCGGCTTCACCGCCGCCGCGGCCAATACCATGTTCGCCACCGCCGCGCGCGCCGAACCGAAACGTGGCGGCACCTTCAGGCTCGGCTCCGGCCACGGCGCCACCACCGACGCGCTGGATCCCGCGACATGGACCAACGGTTTTCAGGGCAACATGTCGACCGGGATCTTTGGCGCCCAATTAGTGCAGATCGACCAGAAGAACGCCGTGGTGCCCCACCTGGCCGAGTCGATCGAGCCGGCCGACGGCGCCTCCAAGTGGGTGTACAAGCTGCGCAAGGGGCTGACCTTCCACAACGGCAAGACGGTGACCGCCACCGACGTGGTCGAGACCTACAACTACCATCGCGGCGAGAATTCCAAGTCGCCGATCAAGTCCCCCATGGGCATCGTAAAGAACATCGTGGCCGACGGCCCGGAGACCGTCGTCTTCACCCTCAACAACGGCTCCGCCGACTTCCCCTACATCACCTCCGACTATCACCTGCCGATCTATCCGGCCAAGGACGGTGGCGGCATAGAATGGGAAAAAGGCGTCAGCGCCGGCCCCTACGTCATCGAGAACTATGAACCCGGCGTTAAGCTCTCCGCCAAGCGCAATCCGAACTATCACAAATCGGATGCCGCCTGGTTCGACGCCGTCGAACAGCTGTCGATCGTCGACGTGGCCGCCCGTACCAACGCCTTGGTGTCCGGAGAAATCCACTACATCAACCGGGCCGACCTCAAGACCATCGACATGCTGAAGCAGAATCCCGACATCGAGATCACCAACATTACCGGTTTCGGCCACTATGTGGCGCCGATGAACGTGACCCAGAAGCCTTTCGACAATGTCGATGTCAGGCTGGCGCTCAAATGGGCGATCGACCGCAAGGAACTGGTGGACAAGATCCTGCTGGGCTACGGCACGCCGGGCAACGACAACCCGATTGCCCCCTCGATCAAGTTTGCCACCAATCCGGAGCCCGCCTATTCCTACGATCCCGACAAGGCCAAGTTCCATCTCAAGAAGGCCGGGATGGAAGGACTCAAGATTGATTTGTCGACCTCGAATGCGGCGTTCTCCGGGGCCGTGGACGCGGCCCTGCTGATGCAGGCCGAGGCCAAGGCGGCGGGCATCGACATCAATGTCATCCGCGAGCCCGATGACAGCTATTGGGACAATGTCTGGATGAAGAAGCCGTGGTGTGTGTCCTATTGGGGCGGGCGCCCGACCGTCGACTGGATGTTCTCCACCGCCTACCAGGGCGGGGTCGCCTGGAACGATACGTTCTGGAACAACGAGCGGTTCAACGATCTGCTGTCGACCGCACGTGCCGAGACCGACGATGCCAAGCGCCAGGCGATGTATGCCGAGATGCAGCAAATCCTGCACGACGACGGCGGTGTGATCGTGCTGATGTTCAACAACTTCGTGTCGGCCTATTCCAAGTCGGTGGCCCACGGAGACCTCAACACCAACTTCGACGACGATGGCGGTTACATCTTCGAGCGCTGGTGGATGGCTTGAATTTTTCCGAAGTCAGTTACAAACTGAACTCATAGACAGGAGCCCCGCCAAGCGATTGGCGGGGTTCTTTCGTTATCGAAGCTTGCAAAATCGGGCGTTTGGAATACCAATATGGCATTGGCAAGATAGAGTATTCAGTTCCGTTGCGTCAGCCGAAGATCACAAGAATTGGTTCCGAGCCGTTAAGTTTTTTCGTCTAAGCACCGGCACGGCCACTCAAGCCAGGAGGAGATCCAGAAAATGAATGAAGTCAACTACAAGCTGCAACAAGCAGCAACGCTCGCCGGCCGCGGCAGGATTTCACGCCGCGAATTCACCCAATTGGCGCTGGCGTCGGGTCTGACGCTGGCCGCCGCCAATACCATGTTCGCCAAGGCGGCGCGCGCCGAGCCGAAAAAAGGCGGAACCCTCCGCCTCGGTATTGCCCACGGTGCAACCACCGACTCGATGGACCCGGGCCTCTATCCCGATCAGTTTACCGGAGTGGCGCTGTGGGGCACGCTGTCCAACAGCCTGACCGAGCTGGACCCGGCCGGCAACGCGGTTGCCGATCTGGCCGAGAGTTTCGAACCCTCTGACGGCGCCAAGAAATGGGTATTCAAGCTGCGTCAGGGATCGACGTTCCACAACGGCAAGGACGTGACCGCCGATGATGTGGTGGCCTCCTTCATGCATCACACGGTGAAGGACACCAAGTCCGCCGCCAAGTCGCTGCTCGAGTCGGTCGCATCGATCAAGGCTGACGGAAAACTGACGGTCGTGTTCGACCTCAAGGGCGGCAATGCCGACTTCCCCTATATCGCATCCGACTATCATATCCCGATCATGCCGGCGAAAGACGACGGCAGCGTCGACTGGGAGTCGGGTATCCGTACCGGTCCCTATGTGCTCGAGAAGTTCGAACCGGGCGTCAAGGCAACCTTCAACCGGAATCCCAACTACTTCAAGACGGACAAGGCCTGGTTCGACCGCGTCGAAGCGTTGTCGATCAAGGACGTGACCGCCCGGACCAATGCGCTCACCACCGGCGAGATCGACTATCTGCACCGTGCCGATCTGAAGACGCTCGATCTGCTCATGCAGAACCCCAATGTGGTGATCTTCGAGAAGACCGGTTACGGCCACTACATCTATGTGATGAACGTGAACGTGCCGCCGTTTGACAATCCGGATGTGCGCAATGCCATCAAGTATTCGCTCAACCGCGAGGAGATCGTCGAGAAGGTGTTCCTCGGCCACGGCACGGTCGGCAACGACAACCCGATCGCTCCGACGGTGAAATTCGCCGTCGATCCGCAGCCCAAGCACGTTTACGATCCGGAAATGGCCAAGAGCCTGCTCAAGAAGGTGGGCCTCGAGTCGCTGAAGTTCGACCTGTCGGTCGCCGACGCGGCTTTCACCGGAGCGACCGATTCCGCCCTGCTGTGGAAGGAGTCGGCCAAGGCCGCCGGCATCGACATCAATGTCATCCGCGAGCCCGACGACGCCTATTGGGACAACGTCTGGCTCAAGAAACCCTTCGTCGCCTCCTATTGGGGCGGCCGTCCGACCGCCGACTGGATGTTCACCACCGCCTATGCGGCGGACGCCGCGTGGAATGACACGTTCTGGAAGAACCCGCGCTTCAACGAGCTCTTGATCGCGGCCCGTTCCGAGACCGACGACACCAAGCGCGCGGCGATGTATGCCGAAATGCAGCAGTTGGTGCATGACGACGGCGGGCTCATCAATCTCGTCTTCAACTCCTATGTCGACGCCCATGCGAATACGTTGGCGCATGGCGACACGGCCGCCAACTGGCCGATGGACGGCATGAAGATCGCCGAACGCTGGTGGTTCGCCTCGTAAGCGGCGTCGCATAAGGGCCAAGATCTGCCGGGGCCGGATCGCCACAAGGCGATCCGGCCCCTAATGTTTTGGGGTAGCGCCGGTCCGCCGATCTGCTACTGTTTTGAAAGGGGCCCGCCAAAGAGGTTCTCGGGGAGACCGATGCATCCGATCGTTAGAACGGTGTTGCAGCGTTTGGGGCTGGGTCTGTTGACCCTCTTCATCGTTTCCGTCGTGATATTTTCGACGCTGGAATTTCTGCCCGGCGGCTTCGCCGAGGCGATCCTGGGGCAGGGCGCCACGCCGGAGACGGTCGCCGCCTTCAACCGCGAGATCGGCCTCGACCGCCCGGCCACGGTGCGCTACGTCGAATGGATCGGCGGGGTAGTGACCGGCGACTTCGGCTACTCCTATGCGGGCCTCGGCGGCACCATCAAGCGCAGTGTCACGGCCATGATCGCGCCGCGCCTCTACAACACCTTCTTCCTGGCGGCGATGGCGGCGGCGATTGCCGTACCCTTGTCACTGCTTCTCGGCGTCATGGCGGCCCTCCACCGCAACAGCCTGTTCGACCGCGTCGTCAATTCGGTCACCCTCACCACCATCGCGCTGCCGGAATTCTTCGTCGCCTATGTGCTGATGTTCTTCTTCGCCATCAAGTTGCGCTGGTTCTATTCGCTGTCGACGGTGAGCGACACCACGCCCTTTCTCGAACATGTCGGGCGGGCGCTGCTGCCGGCGGTCACCCTGACGCTGGTCATCGTCGCCCACATGATGCGCATGACCCGGGCGGCGATCATCGCTCTCCTGTCCAGTCCCTATATCGAGATGGCGCAGCTCAAGGGTGTCCGCGGCCGCGACGTTGTCGTCCGCCATGCCCTGCCCAATGCCTGGGCGCCGATTGTCACGGTCATCGCCTTCAACCTCGCCTACCTGGTGGTGGGCGTCGTCGTCGTCGAAGTGGTCTTCGTCTATCCCGGCATCGGGCAATTGATGGTCGACTCGGTCTCGACGCGCGACATGCCGGTGGTGCAGGCCTGCGCCCTGATCTTCGCGGCCACCTATATCCTGCTCAATCTCTCGGCCGATATCATCTCGATCATCACCAACCCGCGCCTGCTGCATCCCAAATGACCGCCGAAACCACCGGTATCCGCAACATTCGCGCCCGCCGAAGCTGGGGCGAGAACGCTTGGCGCATGCTGAAGACGGCGCCCATCAGCGCCTGGTTCGGCATGATCGTCATTGTATTCTACGCTTTCTGCGCCGTCTTGGCGCCGCTGATCGCGCCCTATGGCGAGGCCGAGATCGTCGGCAAGGCCTATGAGACCGCCTCGGCCACGTTCTGGTTCGGCACCGACCAGATCGGCCGCGATATCCTCTCGCGCGTCATCTACGGCGCCCGCAACACCATCGGCATCGCGCTCCTCACCGTGTTCTTGTCCTTCTCCATTGGCGGCGTGCTCGGCGTCTATGCGGCGATCACCCGCGGCTGGTTCGACCAGATCATGAGCCGCCTCGTCGATGCGCTGATGTCGATCCCGGTGCTGATTTTCGCTCTCATGCTGCTCGCCGTCTTCGGCAAATACATCGTCAATCTCATCTTTATCCTGGCGCTGCTCGATTCGACCCGGGTCTTCCGCCTGGCCCGCAACACCGCATTGAACGTCGTGGTTATGGACTATGTCGAGGCCGCCAAGCTGCGCGGCGAGAAGCTCGCCTGGATCACGCTCAGGGAAATCGTGCCCAACATCCTGCCACCGCTCATTGCTGAATTCGGCCTGCGCTTCTGCTTCGTGTTTCTGACCATCAGCGCGCTCTCCTTCCTCGGCGTCGGCATCCAGCCGCCCACCGCCGATTGGGGCTCGATGGTGGCGGAGAACAAGACTCTGATTACCTATGGCCGCGCCCAGCCGCTGATTCCGGCGGCCGCCATCGCGCTACTCACGGTTGCGGTCAATTTCGTCGTCGACTGGTTCCTGCACAAGACCAGCGGGCTGCGCGATGAGCACTGAAAGACAGCGCGTCAAGGGCGAGACCCTGCTCGAAATTCGCGGTTTGCACATCGAGGGCCAGAGCGACGACGTCTGGCACCCGATCGTCAAGGGCATCGATCTTACCCTGAAGCGCGGCGAGGTCCTGGGCATCATTGGCGAGTCGGGCGCCGGAAAATCGACCATCGGCCTCGCCGCCATGGGCTTTGCCCGGCCCGGCTGCCGCATCACCGCCGGCTCCATTATCTTCGATGGGCTAGACTTGATCCACGCCGGCGAAGCCGAGCGCCGGGCGCTGCGCGGCTCGCGCATCGCCTATGTTGCCCAGAGTGCCGCAGCCGCCTTCAATCCGGCGCACCGGCTCATCGACCAGACCGTGGAAACCGCCGTCGATCACGGCATCAGGTCGCGCGACAAGGCCGAAGCCGACGCCCGCGACCTTTACCGGCGCCTGCAATTGCCCGATCCCGATGCAATCGGCGAGCGGTACCCGCATCAGGTCTCCGGCGGCCAGTTGCAGCGCGCCATGACGGCCATGGCCATGTCGTGCCGCCCCGACCTCATCATCTTCGACGAACCGACGACGGCGCTCGACGTCACCACCCAGGTCGAGGTTCTCGCCGCCATGCGCGGCATCGTCGAGCAGTTCAACACGGCGGCGATCTATATCACCCACGATCTCGCCGTGGTGGCCCAGATGGCCGACCGCATCATGGTGCTGCGCCACGGCAAGCTGGTCGAGGAAGCGCCCACCCGCGACATGCTGAAAGCGCCGCGGCAGGACTATACGAAGAGCCTTTGGGCGGTGCGCAAGCTGGCGAAGCCGGAGGCGGCCGGCAGCGAGCCTCTGCTGCGCATTCAGAACGTCGACGCCAGCTACAGCGGTTCCGTCAAGGTGCTCGACAATATCACGGTCCAGGTGCCGCGCGGCCGCACCGTTGCGGTGGTGGGTGAATCGGGCAGCGGCAAATCGACCCTGGCGCGGGTCATCACCGGACTCCTGCCGCCATCCAAGGGCACCATCGATTTCGACGGCAAGACGTTGCCGCGCGCCCTGGCCGAACGCCACAAGGACACGCTGCGCCGCATCCAGATGATCTACCAATCGGCCGACACCGCGCTCAATCCGCGCCACCGGGTGCGCGATATCGTCGGCCGCCCGCTGGAATTCTATCTCGGCCTCAGGGGCGGGCCGCGCGACCGCCGCGTCGTCGAATTGCTGGAGTTGATCGAGCTCGACGAGAGCTACATCGACCGCCTGCCGGGCGAGCTTTCCGGCGGCCAGAAGCAGCGCATTTCCATTGCCCGCGCTCTGGCGGCGGAGCCCGAACTCATCATCTGCGACGAGGTGACCTCGTCGCTCGACCAGATCGTCCAGGAGGAAATCCTCAAGCTGCTGATGCGCCTGCAGAAGGAGACCAATGTCACCTATCTGTTCATCACCCACGACATCGCCACGGTGCGGGCGATTGCCGACGAGATCGTGGTCATGCATCGGGGCAAGGTGGTGCAGCAGGGGCCGAAATCGCGGGTCCTGTCGCCGCCCTATCCCGCCTATACCGAACTGCTCTTGTCGTCGGTTCCGGAAATGGACCCCGACTGGCTGACCCGCCTTCTGGAGAAGCGGGCCGCGAAATCGCCCGCGGGGACATGATCCTCCGCCGGACTGGAATGCAACAGACCGAATGTCCCAATCCATGATCATGTGGTTCCGGCAGGATTTGCTTTCCACGACTGGGTGGAAAACAAGCCTTAAACGGCGAGGCTGGTTGCCGCCCTGCGGATGGCCGCGATATTCGCGGCATAGTCCTTGCCCTTGAACACGGCCGATCCCGCCACCAGCACATTGGCGCCGGCGCGGACGGCGAGTGCTGCCGTTTCCGCCGTGATGCCGCCATCGACCTCGATATCGATGTTGCGGCCGCGCACCATCTCCTTCACCTGGCCGATCTTCTCGAGCATCGCCTTGATGAAGGACTGGCCGCCGAAACCGGGATTGACCGTCATCACTAGCACGAGATCGAGCCGGTCCAACACATGGGCGATAGCCGCGGCGGGTGTCGCGGGATTGAGCGCCACGCCGGCCCGCTTGCCCAGTGCCTTGATCGCCTGCAGCGACCGGTCGAGATGGGGGCCCGCTTCGGCGTGAACGGTGATCGCGTCCGCCCCCGCCGTGGCGAAGCTTTCGAGATAGGGATCGGCCGGCGCGATCATCAGGTGCACGTCGAAGACCTTCCGGGTCGCCGGCCGCACTGATCGGATGACCGGCACGCCGAATGTGATGTTGGGCACGAAATGCCCATCCATCACGTCGATGTGGATCCAGTCGGCACCCGCCTCGTCTAAAGCCCGCACCTCCTCGCCGAGCCGCGTGAAGTCGGCCGACAGAATTGAGGGCGCGATGACGAGGGGGCGGGCCACGGCCTAGAGCAGCTTGCCCATCGCCACTGCCGTATCGCTCATGCGGTTGGAGAAGCCCCACTCATTGTCGTACCAGGAGAGCACCCGCACCAGCGTGCCATCCATGACCTTGGTCTGGTCCATGTGGAAGATAGAGGAATTGGCGTTGTGGTTGAAATCGATCGAGACGTTGGGTTCGTTGGTGTAGCCGAGAATGCCCTTGAGCTGCTGCTCGGCGGCGCGCTTGATGGCGCCGTTCACTTCCTCGACCGTCGTCGCCTTCTTGGCCACGAACTTGAAATCGACCACCGAGACATTGGGCGTCGGCACCCTGATGGCGACGCCGTCGAGCCTGCCCTTGAGTTCCGGCAGGACGAGGCCCACCGCCTTGGCGGCACCCGTCGAGGTCGGGATCATCGAGAGGGCGGCGGCGCGGGCGCGGTAGAGATCCTTGTGCATGGTATCCAGCGTCGGCTGGTCGCCGGTATAGGCGTGGATGGTGGTCATGAAGCCCTTGTCGATGCCGATCGCGTCGTTGAGCACCTTGGCGACCGGCGCCAGGCAGTTGGTGGTGCACGAGGCGTTGGAGACGACGATATGGTCCTTGGTGAGCTTGTCGTGGTTGACGCCAAAGACCACGGTCAGGTCGGCGTTCTCGCCGGGTGCCGAGATCAGCACCCGCTTGGCGCCGGCGGCGAGGTGGGCCGAGGCCTTGTCCCTGGCGGTGAAGATGCCGGTGCATTCGAGCGCGATATCGACGCCCAGCTCCTTCCAGGGAAGCTGCGACGGATCCTTGATCGCGGTCACCTTGAACTTGTCGGTGCCGATGCCGATCGAATCGCCTTCGACCTTCACCTCGTGGGGAAAGCGGCCATGCACTGAATCGTAGCGCAGCAGATGGGCGTTGGTCTCGACCGGGCCCAGATCGTTGATCGCCACGACGTCGATGTCCTTGCGGCCCGACTCATAGATGGCGCGGACCACATTGCGCCCGATTCTGCCGAAGCCGTTGATTGCGACGCGGACTCTCATAACTGCCTCCAATTCACTTGAATGCCCATGGACCGGGCGCACTTATAGCCGGTTTGCGCCAATGCGGAAGAGGAGGGGGCAAGCCTTGCGCGCCTTCCTGGCCCGCGACTTTCGGCATCAGCCAAGCCCGCGGCGCGCGGCCAGTGATACCTGGCGCGGCCAATTTCTTACTCCCACAAACGATGGCAAGCGCGGCAATGCGTTCTTCACGGGCAGCGGCAACAAAACTGGTCATGGCATCCCCCATGCTCTGGAATCCGGTGCCTGCGGCTCATGCCAAAAATGCTGCAATGCACAATCAAATCCGGTGCACTATTGCGTCGCAACATCGCCTTGGACGCAGAGAACGTCCACAATTGCACCCGAATCGGGCATAGAGTGCGGCCAATCCCGGCAACCGGAGGCCCCTATGGCGCACAATCCCTACCGTCTGGCATTCTTCGTCGCCCTCCTGGCGCTTGTTTTCGCGGCCCACGCCCCCGCCAGGGCCGATTGGGAGCTGCTTGGCAGCGCCGGCTACAAGTTAAGGCTCGAGCAGAGCATCATAGATGTTGGCAAGTCCGAGGGGCGCTATCAGGCGGTTCGGCTCGAGGTGACCGGAAGCGATGTCGAGATTTTCGATCTGCGCATTGTCTATGGCAATGGCACCAAGGAAGAGCTGCGGGTGCGCGAAGTGTTCAAGGCGGGAACCGGCTCGCGCCGCATTGCGCTCACCGGCGGCGACCGTTTCATCCGCCAGATCATCGTGACCTATCTTCCGCGCGGCCCGTTCCAGCTCAAGGTATTCGGTGAGCCGACGGAAAGGTGGGTGGAGCTCGGCTGCCGCAGTGTCGGTTTCAGGATCGACCGCGACGTGATCAAGGTCGGCCGCTTCGAAGGCGCCTTCCGCAAAATTAGACTCCGGGTAATCGGCAACAAGATCGAAGTCTTCGATCTGAATGTGGTCTATGGCAATGGCGCCCGTGACGATATCGGGGTTCGCGCCATCATTCCCGATGGAGGAATGACCAAGCCGCTCGACCTGCGGGGCGGCGGTCGCGCCATCAGGCACATCGAAATGATCTACCGGTCGCAGCCCAACTTCAAGGGCACCGCCGCCGTCTGCGTCGATGGGTTGAGCGGCGGCCTATAGGCCGATCGTCCCGGCCAGCCCCCGCTTGGCCAGAGACCGGGCGATGATGAGGCGCTGGATCTCGGAGGTTCCCTCCCAGATGCGATCGGCTCGCAATTCGCGCAGGAAACGCTCGGCTACATTTTCGCGCATGTAGCCGCGGCCGCCGAAGATCTGCACCGCCCTGTCGGCCACGCGCCAGGCTGCTTCCGAGGCGAACAGCTTGGCGATCGAGCAGCGCCCATGCAGTGACTTGATGTCCTCGCCGCGGTCATGGGCCGCGGCGGCCTCGTAAGTCATGAGCCGCGCGGCATGCAGATCCATGACCGAGTCGGCGAGCATCGCCTGAATCATCTGGTAGTTGATGATCGCCTCGCCGGAGACCACGCGCGTCTTGGCGAATTCGGTTGCCTCCTCGATCAGCCGCGCCATGGCACCGCAACAGCGCGCCGCGATCATCAGCCGTTCGCGCCGGAACCACGAATGGGTGAAGGTCATGCCGCCGCCTTCCGCGCCGATGCGATCGCCCAGGGGAATTCTCACGTCGTCGAATTGCAGGATTGGGTGATGGTGATCGTAGGTGTGGGAATAGGCGGGCGTGCGTTTGACCGAAAGGCCGGGAGCGCCGGCCGGGCAGAAGAACAGGCAATGGCTGCCGTCTTCGAGCTTTGCCTGAACGACAACAGTCGTAGCGTGGTTATAGCTGGTTGCGTGCCACTTCTCACCGGTGACCAGATAGTGGCCGTCCTGCCGCTCGGCTGTCGTTGCAATGGCTGAAGGATCGGAGCCGGCGTTTTCCTCGCTGATGGCATAGCAGAAATACGCTTCGCCCCGCGTCAAGGGCAGGATGTAGCGGGCGATCTGGTCTTCGCTGCAGGCATCGAACATCCATCTCTGCGCCTCGCCGTAGCACCAGCCGAGCGCATTGGTGATGCGGCCCAGTTGCTCGGTGACGGCCACCTGCGTCAGAACCGGAAGCTCCAGCCCGCCATGGGACTTCGGCACGTCCATGAGGGGAAGCCCCATGGCGATGGCCGCGCGCTCATGGGCGGCGCGGTCCTTGGGCCGAATCTTGCCTTCATTCATTTCCGCATGAATCTCGAAGGGGCGGAGGTTCTCGTCGGCGAAGCGCCGCGCCCGGTCGCGCCGGGCAATTGCATCGGCGGAAAGCTGGAAGGTCATTGACGGAAATGCGCGGGGAAATAGACGGCGAGCGCCGATCTGAGCGCGTTGCAAGTTGCCGCGGGGCAACGCTCGGTACCGGTGCCGGGGCGCCACGTACCGATGCCGAGCCAAAGCCCGTCACCGAGAGATTCGAAAACCCGCGCTGTTGCGGCGGGGTCGTGGCCATAGCCGCCTTCCGCGATGATCTCGGCGCAAAGCCGCTCCAGCATCTTCTCGTGTTCGGCATCGCGCTCCGCGCAGATCCCGTCATAGACCGGCCGGCCCTGGGTTTCCCCCCAGAAGGCAATCCAGGCCGCAAGCTTGCGCGGCGTGAACAGCTCCGGGTCGAAATCGGCCAGCAGCACCGCCTCAAGGCACCGGGCGGCGTTGGGTTGTCCCGCTGCGAGCACCGCCTTCCAGTTATTCGTGTATTCGGCCGACAGGTGACGCAGGCATTCGGCCAGCAGGTTGTTCTTGCTATCGAAGTGGAAGTTGACGATTCCCACGGAAAGCCCGGCGGCACCGGCAACGTCGGCGACGGTGAGAGCGGCATAACCCTTTCGCGCCAGCACGTCGATCGTCGCTTCGATCAATTGCTGGCGGCGCACGTCGCGCGGCGCCCTCCGCCCGTTCAGGCTTGCAGTCGCCGCAATATCGTCCATCATCGCCGGATTCTCGCGCTCAATCGTCGAGCGGACGCTTCATGCCGGCAGGCTCCCAAGAATTGAAAGCGAGCCCCAGCTTCTGCGCCTTGTCGAGTGCCGCCCACATCAGTGGGATACGCTCCTCGGCGATGCCGGGAAGGCTCAGGGGATCGAGGCCGGTCCATGGCAGGAACGGATTGCGCCGCCCATAGGCCCATATTTCAACGCGCTTCGACGGCTTGGCACTGAAGCCCCGGGCGTGGAAGCCCACCGTATCGCCGACCACCAGCGTATTGGCGGGTACCGCGAATGCCTGGGGCTCCGGCAGGTTCATGCGCGCCAGCTCCTCGCGACGAATCCGGAAGGACCCGCGGGCGGAATACTTATCCTGACTGGCTGCGACCTTGAGACTCATTTCGCCTTCCCAGGCGAGCCGTTCCGGCGTCAGCCGGTGTGAGCCCGGCACATAGACGAAGGGACCCTCGTCCTCGGCCACATCGGTGAGGAAGAACCAGGCCTTGAGGCTCGGATGGAATGTGTCGGCGTGGAGATTGGTCTGTGGGTCGGGGGTCGTCCGCTTTACATGCGAGAGGATGGTCTGCACGTAATACAGCGGTTCCTGATCGAAAGAGCCCACATAGCGCATCAACCCGCGCCAGTCCGGCCGCGTGAAGAGCGCGCGCAGCTGCGGTATGGCCTTTTGCGCGGCACCGTCAAGCGCTATGTGCCGCGTGATCGTGTCGCCCCGCACCATCTCGCGGGCCGGGGCGCGGAAAGCGAGAACCGCCTCCTTCAGAACGGCGAAGGCGGCGGGATCGAGGAAATCGCGCCTGACCACGAAACCGTCGCGGTCGAAGGCGGCACGGTCTTCCGCGCTCACCAGCCCTGCAAGCCTCTGCCGCCGCCACCAGGCGAGACGGTGGGCGAGTTCGACCCGTTTGACATGCAGGCCCCAGCGGTTCAGCGCCGGCGAACCGATCACCTTGTTGTCGCGGAAGGACTTGGCGCCGGTTGCCAGCGCCAGGGTCCAGAACGGATATTTGACGATGTCCAGTGCGGTCATGGTGGTCAGCTTAGAGCATCGAAAGTCCGAGTCTAAGCATTTTGTCGGTGCGCATTTGTCCCAGGTCCGGACCGCAAGTCAAACCTTCATCCACTTCCCGTTCCTCGCCGAGGACTTGACGCAGGCCTCGATGAAGGTCATGCCGGCCACACCGTCGGCAATGCCGGGGAACTGCACGTCCTTGTCCGGCTTCTTGCCCGCCCGCTTCGCCCTCACGGCGCGCGCCACCTCCGCATAGATATTGGCGAAACCTTCGAGATAGCCTTCCGGATGGCCGGGCGGCACGCGCGTCACCCGCCCCGCCGCCGCGTTGGAACCCGCCCCACCCCTTGTAATCAGCCGTTTCGGTTCGCCGAAGGGCGTGTACCAGAGATAGTTCGGATCGGCCTGCGTCCATTCAAGTCCGCCCTTTGCGCCATAAATCCGCAGCTTCAATCCGTTCTCGTTGCCGGGCGCCACCTGACTGGCGAACAGCATGCCCTTGGCTCCGCCCTTGAAGCGCAGCATGACATGCACATTGTCGTCCACCTCGCGGCCCTTTACGAAAGTGGTGAGATCGGCGGAGACTTCGTCGAGTGTCAGGCCGGAAACAAAGCAGGCAAGCTGATAGGCATGGGTACCAATGTCGCCGACACAGCCGCCCGCGCCCGTTTTCGCGGGGTCGGTGCGCCAGGAAGCCTGCTTCTGGCCTTCCCGCTCGATCGGCTGGGTGAGCCAGTCCTGCGGATACTCGCTCTGCACCACGCGAATGTCGCCGAGCTCTCCCGCCGCCACCATGGCGCGTGCCTGACGGATCATCGGATAGCCGGAATAATTGTGGGTCAGCGCGAAGATCACGTCCTTGCGCCTGGCCAGCAGCTTTTCCAGCGCCAGTGCTTCCTTGAGATTGAGCGTCACCGGCTTGTCGCAGATGACATGAATGCCCGCCTCGATGAAGGCCTTGGTCGCCGGAAAATGCATGTGATTGGGAGTGACGATCGCGACCGCCTCGATGCCGTCCTCGCGCCGCGCTTCCGCCTTCGCCATGTCGCGGAAGTCCGTATAGATGCGGTCGGCTGCGAGCCCCAGTTCTTCGCCCGATGCCTTGGCGCGCGGGGAATCGGACGACAACGCGCCTGCCACGAACCGATAGTGATCGTCCATGCGCGCCGCCAGCCGGTGCACGGCACCGATAAAGGCGCCCTGGCCGCCGCCCACCATGCCGAGCCGGATGCGGCCCGCAACCGCGTCGCTTCTGCCTTCGATCGCCATTGCTACTTCCTCAAAGTCCCAAGAGCCGCTTGATCTGCGCCTGATCCGTCTTGCCGCCGGCGAAATCGTCGAAGGCCTTTTCGGTGACGCGGATGATATGATCGGCGATGAAAGGTGCGCCCTCGGCCGCGCCCTGTTCCGGATGTTTCAGGCAGCATTCCCATTCCAGCACCGCCCAGGAGGAATAGTCGTGGGCCGCGAGTTTGGAGAAGATGGCGCCGAAATCCACCTGCCCGTCACCCGGCGAACGGAAGCGCCCGGCCCGCTTGATCCACGGCTGGTAGCCCGAATAGACGCCCTGGCGGCCGTCGGGATTGAGTTCCGCATCCTTCACATGAAAGGCGCAGATGCGTTCGTGATAGATGTCGATGAAGCTCAGATAATCGAGATGCATGAGCACGAAATGGGAGGGATCGTAATTGATCCGGCAGCGCCTGTGGCCCTTGAGCGCATCGAGGAACATTTCGAATGTCGCGCCGTCGAAGACATCCTCGCCAGGATGGATTTCATAGCCGACATCGACACCCGCCTCGTCATAGGCATCGAGGATCGGTTTCCAGCGCCGCGCCAGTTCGGCGAAGGCCGTCTCGATGAGCCCCGCGGGCCGCTGCGGCCAGGGATAGACATAGGGCCAGGCCAGCGCGCCGGTGAACGAAACGCTTGCCGTAAGACCGAGGTTCTTCGAGGCCCGGGCGGCGAGTTTCATCTGTTCGGTGGCCCATTGCTGCCGCTCCTTCGGCTTGCCATGCACCTCTTTCGGCGCGAAGGCATCGAATACCTCGTCATAGGCGGGATTGACCGCCACCAGCTGCCCCTGCAGATGGGTCGAGAGTTCGGTGAGCTCGACACCATTGGCCTTGGCAATGCCTTTGATCTCGTCGCAATAGGTTTTCGAGTCCGCCGCCTTCTTAAGATCGAACAGCCGCCCGTCCCAGGTGGGAATCTGCGCGCCCTTGTAGCCCAGCGAAGCCGCCCATTTGGTGATCGAGTCCCATGAATTGAAAGGTGCCGCATCGCTCGCGAATTGCGCCAGAAAAATTCCTGGGCCCTTGATATCGGCCGCCATGTCCGCCGCTCCTCAGAGATAGGTGTTGAGAATGCTTTCGAGGTATTCCTGGCGGCCCGATTTCGGCTGCGGCTCGAGTTCCGATTTCAGCACCCGCGCCGCGATCTTCTCGAGACTCTCGCGGCCCGCGAGCATCGCCCGGTTTTGCGGCTCGTCCCACTTGCCATAACGCTTGGCCACGGCCTTTTCGAGCTTGCCGTGCTTCAGCATTTGTGCCGCGATCAGCAGGCCGCGGGCGCAGGCATCCATCGAGCCCGCATGGGCATGCAGGAGATCGTCGGGATCGATCGACTGGCGCCTGATCTTGGCGTCGAAATTGAGCCCGCCGGTGGTGAAGCCGCCCGCCTTCAGCAGCTCGTACATGGCAAGTGCCATCTCCGGCATATTCATGGCGAATTGGTCGGTGGCCCAGCCGAGAAGATGGTCGCCGCGGTTGATGTCGGGCGAACCGAAAATGCCCAGCGCCGATACGAGCGCGATTTCATGCTCGAAGGAATGGCCGGCGAGGATCGCGTGGTTCTGCTCGATGTTGACCTTGACGTCCTTATCGAGATCGTAGGCTTTCAGCATTCCTTAAACCGTGGCGACGTCGTAATCATATTGATGTTTACTGGGTTCCTTCGGTTTGGGCTCGATCAGGATCGGCCCCTTGAATCCGATCTTGTGCTTGTATTCGACGACGAGCGACAAGAAGCGCCCGGCCTGTCGCAGCTCACGCCCGATATCGGTGTTGAGCAGCGTCTCATATCCTTCGCGTCCTCCCCACATGACATAGTTTTCGCCGCCCAGTCCCTTGGTCACGTCCAGGCAATGCTTCACCTGGGCGGCGCAATAGGCGAAGACGTCGGGATCCGGATTGGTGGCGGCCCCCGCCATGAAGCGGCGGTTGGAGAACATGTTGGCCGTGCCCCACAGGAGTTTCTTGCCCGTCTTCGCCATCCTGGCTTCCAGCACATTGGCGATCGCCGTGACATTGGCGTTGAACTCCTTGAGCGACCCGCCTTCCGGGGCGATGTCGAGATCGTGGAAGGTGAAATAGTCGACGCCGAGCAGCCGCAGCGTCTCGAACATGACGTCCGCCTTGGCGTGCGCCGCCGCCATCGGATCGCTCGCATGGTGCCACGGCCGCATGAAGGTCTCGCCGCCGAAGGGATCGAGTCCCGGCCAGCACAGGGTATGCCAGTAGCACACGGCGAAGCGCAGATGCTCCGCCATGGTCTTGCCCATGACCTTCCGTTTCGGATTGTACCAGCGGAAAGCCAGCGGACTTCTCGTATCCGGTCCCTCATATCTGATCGGCTCGTCGATCGAATAGAACTTGCTCATGACCGGTCGATCTCCTTCACGGCTGGATAGATTTGGACATAGCGGGCATAGGCCTTCTCATAGGCGCCCTGGACCCGCGAATCGGGCAAAACGGTCTTGGCAAACCGGGGTGGCGTGCAGACTTGGGCATAATCGGCCCCCGTCGCCGCGATGAGTCCGAGCCGTGCCGCGCCGAAGGCGCCGCCGAAATCGCCGGCTGCGGGAATGTCGACGGGAATGCCGAGCACCGTGGCGATGATCCTGAGCCACAGTTCCGATCGCGAGCCGCCGCCAACGGCGGTGACGCGCGCAACTTGCGTGCCCGCCGCCTTCAGCACTTCGATGCAATCGCGCAAGGCGAAGGCAACACCGTCGAGAACCGCATGAGTCAGGATTATCGCGTCCGTCTCATGCCCCAGGCCCATGAGAAGGCCGCGCACTTCCGCATCCGCCACCGGCGTGCGCTCGCCCGAAAGATAGGGCAGGAACAGGGCCGGTGAGGGTCCACTGAGCTTCGTGCCCAGTGCCGCGGTGAGTTTCGGCGCCGGTGTCTTGAGCAGCGAGGCCAGCCATTCGAGGCTGGCGGTGGCCGAGAGGATGACACCCATCTGGTGCCAGGTTGCGGGAACCGCGTGGCAGAAGGCATGAACGGCGCCCTCGGTATTGGGCCGGAATCTGTCATTGCAAACGAAGAGGACGCCCGAGGTGCCGAGCGAGACGAAGGCGGCACCCGGCTTCACCGCGCCAATGCCACAGGCGGAGGCCGCATTGTCGCCGCCGCCGCCCGCCACGACCGGCCGCTTGGCCATGCCCCAGGCTTTGGCGGCCGCGGGCGTGAGCCGGCCTGTCGCGTCGGTGCCCTCGTAAAGCTTCGGCATCTGGCTGCGATTCATGTCGGTCGCGGCGAGCAATGCGTCCGACCACTGCCGCTTCTCGACATCGAGCCAGATGGTGCCGGCCGAGTCCGACATGTCGGAGGCATATTCGCCGGTCATGCGCAGCCGCACATAGTCCTTTGGCAGCAGAACTTTCGCCACCTTCTCAAAAATATGCGGCTCGTGCCTCTTCACCCAAACGAGTTTCGGAGCTGTGAAGCCCGCCAGCGGAATGTTGCCGGCGATCTTTCGCGCCCGCGGTTCGCGCGCCTCGATCTCCTTGCATTCGGCGAAGGAGCGTGCATCGTTCCACAGGATCGCCGGCCGCAACACTTTGCCCGCGGCATCGAGCAACGTGGCCCCGTGCTGCTGTCCGGAAAGCCCGATGCCTTCGACGGCGGCAATCGCCTTGGGTCTCGCCTTGGCAAGCGCCCGCACTACGGCATTGACCGCCTTCCACCAATCGTCCGGTTTCTGTTCCGACCAGCCGGGCCGGGGCCGCGATACCTTGAGCGGCGATGAGGCGGTGGCGAGAATGTTCTGCCCGGCGTCAATCAGTATGCCCTTGACCGACGATGTTCCGATATCGAGACCGAGATACATGAGCCCGCCCCATGGGAAGAACGCCCATCAGAGGGTCTCACCGAAGCATTGTCAATTCGCCACGGTGAACAGGCATCACCGAAGCTGTGTGAGCGGGCCGATAACCTCCTCCCCGCTGCGTCCCAAGTCGAGCAGGAGCCTGCGGCCGGTGAGCATGGAAGCCAAAGCCTCGAGAATGATGCCGTTGGTATTGATGTCGGAATGCTCCGTCCGCTTCGGTGTCTGTTCAAGAATACCCGATGCAAAGCCGAGTCCTTCTGTCTTGCCGCTCGCGCGCGCCAGTTGGTGGAGCCTTGACGAATAGGCTCCCGGCCGCGCCGTCCACCCCTTCAGGCCGCATCCAGGTCACATCCACTTCCTGGTCCGATTGGCCGTCTCGGCGGCTTCATCTCCAAATCGCTCCATGGGCCCTTGGAGCGAATCGGCCTTTGAAAGCCGGTTGGCGGCCAGCTGCTGTCGGCTAGGGGCCGCACCGGGCTATCTCGCACGACGTTGGTTTCAAAGGCAAGAAACGACTATAGGTTGTATAAATTGCTATTATACAACTTACATGTTGCAAATGTTCTCACTTCACGGCAATTTCCGTCTCAGCGACTCGTTCATCTGATGGATGCCGGTTGGGGCAAGGTCAAAGTAACGACGCGGGACCATGAAAGCAAAAGTCCTCAAAACTGCTTTGCAAGAAAACGTCGGCCTGGAGTCGGGCCGTCAGGGTGCGGTGGTCAACTCCAGACAATCCGCTGATTGTTCTCGGCCATCCAGCCATCTCCTTATCCCTGCAATTTTTTCCGGTGGCGTCGGCTCCAGGCTTTGGCCGGTTTCGCGAGAGCTGCATCCCAAGCCGTTCATCCGCTTGGCGGATGGGCAGAGCCTCCTGCAAAAAGCGTTCCTGCGAAGTGCACTGCTTCCGCGCGTAACCGAAGTCCTTACGGTTACCAACGGTGAACTGCTTTTCAAGACAGAAGACGACTTTCGCGAGGTGAATACCGCTGGGGTCGCGACATCCTTCATCCTGGAACCATTCGGCCGCAACACCGCGGCCGCTATTGCCGCTGCCGCCATCTGGGTTGCCAAGACGCATGGCGCAGATGCCGTTATGCTGGCGCTCCCGGCCGACCATCTCATCGCCGATCAGCAAGCCTTCGAGCTGGCGGTGCTTAGAGCCATGGAACTCGCCGCCACTGGCAAACTGGTCACGTTTGGCATCCAGCCAAAATCCGCCGAGACTGGCTACGGCTACATCGAAGCCGATGGCAATACCGTACTGCACTTCGTTGAAAAGCCTTCGGCTGAGAAAGCGCTGGAATATCTTTCATCTGGCCGGTTCCTCTGGAATTCCGGGATGTTCTGTTTTGCCGCCGGCACGATGCTGCAACAGATGGAACGGCACTGCCCTGAGATTCTTGCCGCTACCAGAGCCTGCATCGAACAATCGCGTTTATCCGAAGGCAAGGGTTTTAAGCGGCTCGAACTGGACTCCGGCACTTTCGGCATCGTTCCCGATGACTCGATCGACTATGCGGTGATGGAGAAGTCGGACCGGGTTGTCGTTGTCCCGTGCGATATTGGCTGGAGCGATGTTGGCTCCTGGACGGTATTGGGCGAACTCACTGAAGCGGACGCCAATGGCAATCGCCTACGGGGCGACGTCCTGTTGCACGGCACCCGCAACTGCACCATCCAGAGCGATCATCGTCTGGTGGGCACTGTTGGCGTCGAGAATCTCATCATCGTCGACACCCCGGATGCCGTTCTGGTGGCCGACAAGTCCCGCACGCAGGATGTCAAACACCTATACGCCGAATTGAAGTCAAGGGGCCACGAAGCGCACAAACTCCACCGCACCGTCTGCCATCCCTGGGGTGTCCACACGGTGCTGCAGGAAGGCGACGGCTTCAAGGTCGAGCGCATCGAAGTCAATCCCGGTGCCAGCCTCGACCTGCGGATGCGCCACCACCGAAACGGCCACTGGATCGTTGTGAGCGGCATGGCCAAGGTCATCGATGGCGAGCGCGAATTTTTCTTGAACAGCAATGAATCGACTTATGTACCCGCTGGACACATGCATCGCTTGGAAAACCCCGGCCCGCTCACCTTGGTCATGATTGAAGTCCGGAGCGGCGCTTATTCCGGCGAAGACGACATCGTCCATTTCGCAGACAGCCATGGCCGCTTCAAGACGTGTGACGCCCGTGCCGGATCCGGCGGTGAGTGAAGGAAGCAGGCCGTGAACAACCCGTTTGTGCATGCAACATTCGGAACCGCGAAGCCCAAGGCCCGGCGGCTTCTGCCGCGACTGAAGGGCGTGAACCTGCTGTCTCTTCTCACCGTCGTGTTGCCCACGCTGATCTCGGCGGTCTATTACGGTTTGATCGCTTCGGACGTCTATATTTCCGAATCCCGCTTTGTCGTGCGCAGCCCGGAACGGGGGACGGCTTCGCCGCTCGGCCTGATCCTGAAAGGCGCCGGTTTCGCCCGAGCCCAGGACGACTCCTATACCGTTCAGGATTTCATCCTGTCGCGCGATGCCCTTCAGGCGCTGGAGAAGGACCTCCAGATCAAGCAGGCCTTCTCGGTACCGTCTGTCGATGTCTTCAGCCGTTTTGCGGCCCTTGGCTGGGATGATAGTTTTGAATCCTTGTACCTCTACTATCAAGCAAAGGTAGCGGTACAGCTTGATGCCATATCGTCTATCACCACGCTTACCACCCGGGCCTTTACTGCTGACGATGCTTATGCGGTGAACAAACGTCTCCTCGATCTTGCCGAAGCACTGGTTAACGAACTCAACGAACGCGGCCGGCGGGATATGATCCAATTCGCTGCCCAGGAAGTGGCCGAAGCGAACAAGAAAGCCAAGGACGCCGCTTCGGCGCTGGCCCGCTACCGCAACGACAAAGGCGTCATCGATCCGGAAAAACAATCGGCCATTCCGCTCCAGCAAATCGCCAATTTGCAAGATGAACGGATTGCGACCAAATCCCAGATCGCGCAGCTGGAGGAACTGGCCGGGGACAACCCGCAGCTGCCCGTCTTGCGCCAGCGTGTCCAATTGCTGGAGCAGGAGATCCTGGCCGAAACACTCCGCGTGGCCGGCGGGCGTGACCAATCCCTCGCGGGCAAGGCCTCGGAATACCAGCGGCTGGTTCTGGAAAGGGAATTCGCCGACAAGATGCTGGCCAGCGCCATGAGCACGCTGGAGCAGGCACGCAACGAGGCGCAACGCAAGCAGCTTTATCTCGAGCGCATCGTGCGGCCGAGCCAGCCGGACAGGGCCATGGAACCCAAGCGTCTGCGCGCGGTGTTGGCGGTGTTCGTGTTGGGTCTCATAGGTTGGGGAATTCTGACCATGCTAATTGCCGGCATTAACGAACATCAGGATTGAGAGATGGCCTGATGAGACCTTTGTTCAGCCGGTCATTGGCCATTCAGAAACGCGTGATCGGCGCGCTGCTCCTGCGCGAGATCATCACCCGTTATGGACGGCACAACATCGGCGTGTTCTGGCTCGTCGTCGAGCCCATGCTCTTCACGCTTGGGGTGACTGGCCTTTGGTATGTGGCCAAGCTTCACACGGTTTCAAATATTCCCATCGTTGCCTTTGCCATCACCGGCTATTCGTCGGTGCTGGTTTGGCGCAACGCCGCCAACCGCTGCGCCAAAGCCGTCGAGCCCAATCTCAGCCTCCTCTATCACCGCAATGTCAAAGTCATGGACATTTTTGTCTCGCGGGCGGTGCTGGAGCTGGTGGGGGCCACGGCCTCGCTCCTCGTCCTGACCATATTCTTTGCTTCCATCGACGCCATGCAATGGCCTCGGGATCTGATACCGATCCTGTTTGGCTGGCTCTTGCTGTGCTGGTTCGCCCTGGCCTTGGGGTTCGTTGTCGGCGCGATCTCCGAGCGTTCGGAAGTTTTCGAGCGCGTCTGGCACGTGGTGACTTATCTCATGTTTCCGCTCTCCGGCGCCGTTTACATGGTGCATTGGTTGCCCCTTGCGGCGCGGCAAGCAGTGTTGTGGCTGCCCATGGTGCATGGGGTGGAAATGGTGCGGCACGGCTATTTTGGTCATGTGGTGCCCACCCATGAAAGCCCGGCGTACTTCGTCGTCGCGAATCTGGTGCTTACGCTTATCGGCTTGGCGCTGGTGCGGGAAACCGGCCGGAGGGTACAGCCCGAATGATCAAGTTGCACCAGATCACCAAAATCTACCCCACGCGCGGCGGACACCACACCGTACTCGACGGGATTGATTTCACCATTCGGCCGGGCGAAAAAATCGGCATTCTCGGCCGCAACGGCGCGGGCAAATCGACACTGATCCGCATTTTGAGCGGTGCCGAGCGTCCCACCCGTGGGCAGGTCCATCGCGGCATGAGGCTCTCGTGGCCGCTGGCCTTCGGCGGCGCTTTCCAGGGCAGCCTGACGGGCCTGGACAATCTCAAATTCATCTGCCGCGTCTATGGCGTGGATTACAGCCACAAGATCGCTTACGTCGAAGAATTTTCCGAGCTTGGCGAATATATGCGCGAACCGGTTAGAACTTACTCATCCGGCATGCGTATGCGCCTGGCTTTCGCCATCTCCATGGCGGTGGAATTCGACTGCTTCTTGATCGATGAGGTCATCACCGTGGGTGACGACCGCTTCCACGCCAAATGTCAGCATGAGCTTTTCGACAAACGCAAGGACCGGGCCTTCATCATGGTATCGCACGATGCGCATATCATTCGCGCCCATTGCGATCGCGCCGGGGTGCTTGCCGCGGGCAAAATGCACCTGTTCGAGGATATCGAAGCTGCCTATGCATACTATCAAGAGGCTGCCGCATGATCCAATGGTGGTTCGATGCTGTCCGCCTCGGTTCATACACGCCCGCCGTCATTGAACGCCGGAGCGTTGCCCGCGCCCGCGCCCGGCTGCGGAATTGCGCCGCCGATGGACCGTGTCCTGCCGGTCAAAAACAGCTCCTGGTCGATATTTCCGTCATCTGCCGGGACGATGCCGGAACCGGCATCCAGCGCGTCGTGAGATCCGTGCTCGGCCATTTGTCGTCCCGCCCGCCCGCCGGCTACAGCGTGCGGCCGGTGGCGGCCACCCGCACGCAACCCTATCGCTTTATCGATTGGGCCATGGCAACACCCTCCCGGAATAACGGAGGAATGATAATTGTCCGGCCCGGCGACGTCTTTCTTGGGCTCGATCTTTCGGCACACATCGTCCCCGCCCACCGCCATCAGCTGGCCGAGTGGAAAGCGCAAGGCGCCGCCCTGCATTTCATGGTTTACGATCTCCTGCCTCTGCATCACCCGGAATGGTTTCCGGGCAAACTCGTTGCCGCGTTTCGCCAATGGATCAAGGCGGTCGCGGTGCTGGCGGATAGTGCGATCTGCATCTCGCCCACGGTCGAGGAAGACCTCGCCGCCTGGTTCGAGGACCGCTATGGTCTTGCCATGGGCAGCGTGCCCACCCGAGTCATCCCCATGGGATGGGACATTGACTCCGCCAGCCCCAGCCATGGGTTACCACCCAAATTCGAGCAATTCCTTCCGCAAATCCGGCGGCGCAAGACCGCATTGATGGTGGGCACGCTGGAGCCGCGCAAGGGGCATGCTCAGGTTCTGGAGGCGTTCGAGCAACTATGGCTTGGCGGAAAAGACTATAACCTCGTCATCGCCGGCCGCCCGGGTTGGAGAACCCAAGCGCTCCAGGCCAAGCTGCGCAATCATCCGCAGTGCAATCGACGGCTCTTCTGGTTCGATGACGCCGGCGATGAAGCCTTGCTCTCCCTCTACCGTGCCTGCGATGGCGTCATCGTCGCTTCGCTGGCCGAAGGTTTTGGGTTGCCGATCATCGAGGCGCATGGTCACGGCAAGCCGGTGCTGGCGCGCAACCTGCCGGTTTTTCATCACCAGCCTCATGGCGACGTGAAATACTTTTCGGCTCGAGACTCTCGGAATCTATCGGCAATCGTCGATACGTGGCTCGAACGAATTGCAGAATTCCGGGGAGCGCCAACACGGTGGGAGCACCCGCCGTCTTGGCAGGATACCGTTGAGTCGCTTGTCGCCGCGCTGGGCCTGAGGAACCAAGGCTTGCCTTCCAATGACGCGCGGTCCGAGGAATTGAAAATCTTGAGGACGGCTTGAATATGGGCATCGTCTCCTACGCGCAAAATTTCGAGGACGTCATGCTTTGGCGGGCGCTCGGTCACATCGAGCGCGGTTCTTATATCGATGTCGGCGCCCAGGACCCGACTGTCGATTCGGTGAGCAAGACGTTTTACGAGCACGGTTGGCGGGGGATACACGTCGAACCGGCCGGTTTCTATGCCGACCTGATGCGCAAGGATCGTCCGGACGAACTGGTCATCCAGGCCGCGATTGCGCAACAGCGCGGACTGTTGCGGTTTTTTGAAATTCCGGACACCGGCATGTCGACGGCGTCACCCGATATCGCCGAACAACATCGGCAACAGGGCCATACCGTTCGCGAGACCACCGTCACCGCCTTGACGCTCGACGACGTGTTTGCTCTTGCCGAAGCGGGCGGCATTCACTGGCTCAAGATCGATGTCGAAGGTTTCGAAAAGGAGGTCCTCTCCGGCTGGCGTAAATCGGCTCACCGCCCCTGGATTATCGTCATCGAGAGTACTTATCCGAACTCGCAACAGGAAACCCATCAAGCCTGGGAGTCCCAAATTTTAGCCAAGGGCTATACCTTGGCCTATGTAGATGGGCTCAACCGTTATTACCTCGCCGATGCCCATGAAGAACTAAAGGAAACGTTCCGCTTTGGCCCCAATTTGTTTGACGGCTTTCAGCTCACGGAATCCTCATGGTCCGCGGGGCTCATCAAGCAGCGTTACGAGGAAAAACTCGCCGGGATAGATCGGCAAAGAACCGAGGTCGAGAACCAAGTCGCCACTCTGCGTGAGACGCTCGCCCGTGCCGAGGCCGGCGCGGCCGAGCGGGAGGATAGGTTGCGCGGTGAGGCAGAGCAAGAGCTCGAAGCGGCGCGGGCCGAAGCCCAGCAGGCGGTGGCGGAACAGAGCCGTATTCACAGTGAGCGCGAGCAAGTCCTGCAAGCGGAGCTCGCCGCTTTGCGCGAGACGCTGGCCCGCGCCGAGGCCGGCGCGGCCGAGGGCGCGCGCAGATTGCGCGAAGCGGCGGAGCAAAAGCTCGAAGCGGCGCGGACCGAAGCCCAGGCGCAGCTACAGCAGCTTGGCGGCCGCGAACGCGCCTTTGCTGAGCAGCTGGTCCAGGTGCAAAGCGAAGCGCGGCAGGCGGTGGCGGAACAGAGCCGTATTCACGGCGAGCGCGAGCGGGTGCTGCAAGCGGAGCTCGACGCTTTGCGTGAGACGCTCGCCCGCGCTGAGGCCGGCGCGGCCGAGGACGCGCGCAGATTGCGCGAAGAGGCGGAGCAAAGGCTGGAAGCGGCGCGG
>CAYOZR010000007.1:0-15107 GCA_964408555.1 uncultured Aestuariivirga sp. | reverse complement strand
CGAGGACGCGCGCAGATTGCGCGAAGAGGCGGAGCAAAGGCTGGAAGCGGCGCGGACCGAAGCCCAGGCGCAGCTACAGCAGCTTGGCGGCCGCGAACGCGCCTTTGCTGAGCAGCTGGTCCAGGTGCAAAGCGAAGCGCGGCAGGCGGTGGCGGAACAGAGCCGTATTCACGGCGAGCGCGAGCGGGTGCTGCAAGCGGAGCTCGACGCTTTGCGTGAGACGCTCGCCCGCGCTGAGGCCGGCGCGGCCGAGGACGCGCGCAGATTGCGCGAAGAGGCGAAGCAAAGGCTGGAAGCGGCGCGGACCGAAGCCCAGGCGCACCTACAGCAGCTTGGCGGCCGCGAACGCGCCTTTGCGGAGCAGCTGGTCCAGGTGCAAAGCGAAGCGCGGCAGGCGGTGACGGAACAGGGCCGTATTCACGGCGAGCGCGAGCAGGTCCAGCAAGCGGAGCTCGCCGCCTTGCGTGAGACGCTCGCCCGCGCCGAGGCAGGCGCGGCCGGGCGGGAGGAAAGGTTGCGCGAAGCGGCCGAGCAAAGGCTGGAAGCGGCGCGGGCCGAAGCCCAGGCGCACCTGCAGCAGCTTGGCGGCCGCGAACGCGCCTTTGCCGAGCAGCTGGTCCAGGTGCAAGGCGAAGCCCAGAAGGCGGTGGCGGAACAGGGCCGTATTCACGGCGAGCGCGAGCAGGCCCTGCAAGCGAAGCTCGCCATCTTGCGTGAAGCGCTCGCCCGCGCCGAGGCCGGCGCCGCCGAGCGGGAGGGCCGGTTGCGCGAAGCGGCCGAGCAAAGGCTGGAAGCGGCGCGGGCCGAAGCCCAGGCGCACCTGCGGCAGCTTGGCGACCGCGACAGCGCCTTTGCTGAACAGCTGGCCCAGGTGCAAAGCGAAGCCCAGCAGGCGGTGGCGGAACAGAGTCGTATTCACAGCGAGCGCGAGCAGGTCCTGCGAGCGGAGCTCGACGCCCTGCACGAGACGCTTGCCCGCGCCGAGGCCGGCGCGGCCGAGCGGGAGGGCAGGTTGCGCGAGGCGGCGGAGCAAAAGCTGGAATCGGCGCGGGCCGAAGCCCAGGCGCATCTGCAGCAGCTTGGCGACCGCGAACGCGCGTCTAGCGATCAGCTATCACAAATACAGCGAGAAGCGGCCGAGCGGCAGAGCGAACTAAATGCCGCGCTACTGGCGCAAGACGAGGAACGCCAAGCCTTGCAACTGCAACTCGCCGAACTCAATGATCGGATTGAAGCGGCGCGAAACCTCGAAGCGGCACTGCGCGCCGACCTCACCCGGCAAGCCGGGCAAACCGCAACCATCGCGGCCGAAATTGCACGAAGGCAGCGGACGTTTTCCCGGCGGCTGACCGCGCCGCTGCGCAAACTCGCGGCCATCTTCGGGCAACAAGCAAACGATTCAGCTTCGGGGCAACCAACCGGCTTCCCAATATCGATACCGGATCCGGAAAGCCTCACGCCGCCGCCGGACAACGCAACGCCCGCGGAATCAATCGTTATTCAACCAAGTATCGTGAGCCCGGCCATGCCGCCTGCAACTGATAGCGATGAAATACCGGCCGCCACGACCCTGGACGAGTTGTTGTCCCTTTACGATGCAGCCTTCGTCCACTGCGCCTACCGTACCCTTCTCGGCCGCGAACCCGATCCCGCGGGGCTGGGTTATTACCTGGCGCGCGTCCGCGGCGGCGTCAGCCGCCGCCAGATCCTGGCCCAACTGCGCCTGTCGGCGGAAGGCCGGGCGCACGGGGCCCGGCTCGCCGGCCTCGACAAGGCCATCCGGCGCTACCGGTGGCTGAACCAGCCGGTGGGCCGCGCCCTGCTGCGAACGGTGGGGCTGAGGGAACATCGTGTGGACGTACACCGGAAGCTGCGGGCGATTGAGAACGCGATCTTTTCGTTCGAGCGGGAGGACCGGCAGCGGTTTGCAAGGGTCGAGCTGAAGCTGGCCGGTTTACAAGATCGGGTATTGCAGCAGGTGGAAGGCCGGAACATCGACTCTATTACCGCGGCTGCCGTGGAACCGACGGCGCAGATTGGCGGTTCGGCCATTGCCGCGCCTGAAGACCAGCCGGAATTACCTGTCCCCGCCTCCATCCCCGCTGTCGCGGCATCCGATGCCGCGCCGCAGATATTGGACACGGCAATCGCGATCGCTCCGTCAAAATGGCCGCGACCGAGAGGCGAGCGCGTCCTCTACTATTACGTCGACCATACAATTGCATGCCCCGTCAACACCGGCATGCAGCGACTTGCTCGCCGCCTGGGAAGGGCGTTGGTCGAGCGTGGCGATACGGTTCGATTTGTGAAATGGAAAGCGGAGGAGAAGAAGTTCACCCTTATAAACAGGGATGAACTCGCACATCTCTCCCAATGGAACGGCCCTTCCCTGAAGCCTTCCGAGTTGCGTCTTTATCCCTCCCAAACGGAGGATGCGCCAGCTTTGGACATTGGCGATGCCGGACAAGATGACTGGCTGCTCGTCCCCGAGGTGACCCACATTACGTACCAAGAAAAACCCGTCACTCTTGACGTTGTTATGGAGGCGCGAAGGCTCGGCGCAAGAGTTGCGTTCATATACTACGATGCGATTCCTCTTCGCCTCCAGGAGTACAAGGAGGCGGCAGCTCAACATGAAGAATATATGCAGGCGTTGCTGCTTGCGGACGCCATTTTTCCCATTTCAAATCGGTCCGCTGAAGAGTTGAAGGCGTTCTTTGTCCATTACCAAAAGGCGACCTCCATTCCGCGCGTGCAGGCACTGCAACTTTCCGGCGAAACCGGCTTGTCACCGAGGGTAACGCGCCCAAGAGATAACCTGCATGACAGCAGAATCATTTTGTCGGTCGGCTCCATCGAGCCGAGAAAGAATCAATTGAAACTCATTGAAGCCTTCGAACATTTTTCTGCTCTTCCACAAGGGCAAGGCTGGCAGCTGGTTCTTGCGGGTCACCTGCGAGCAGATGTCGCTTCGGTGGTGCACGCCGCGTTGCAGCGGAATCCGAACATCCAATATGTCCAGCATCCTTCGGATGAACAATTGGACTCGCTATACAGATCGGCCTCGTTTACCGCCTTCCCGTCGGTGGAGGAAGGGTTCGGTCTCCCGATATTGGAAAGCTTGTGGTATTCCGCCCCCTGTATCTGCGCAAACTTTGGCGCCATGGGTGAGGTTGCCGAGGGGGGAGGCTGCCTTGCCGTCGACACCACCAGAGTCGAGGAAATATTCGGCGCGATTGTTCGTCTGAGCGGAGACAGCCGTTTGCTCGCTGAACTGTCCCGGCAAGCTACTACGAGAGCGATAACCGGCTGGAGCGAATACGCCCAAAAGATATCTTCGCTACTCACGAGGTCGAACGATTTTTCGGCTTTTTTTCGGGACATCTATTACTGGGTGGACGACACCGCGTCCAATGCCCACAACTCGGGAATTCAACGCGTCGTGCGTCAGCTGGCGCGTGCTTTGATTGCCTCCGGGATCAATCTTATTCCCGTAAAGTGGGATTCCGCGAATAAGCGGATGAGACATGCCGTCGATTCCGACCTGATGCATCTCGCCAAGTGGAATGGACCGAACCCTGGGGACTGGGGCAAATGGGTGGATCCATCGGCGATAGAAGCGCCCGGCTGGTTATTGATACCGGAGCTGGTGCATGGGGTGTTGGGCGACGTTAAGCGGTTTGTTGAGTCCGCGAACATGAGATGCGCCGCCATTTTCTACGACGCGATCCCATACAAATTGAAAAGTGTGTTCCCGGCGGCTTTCGCGGAAGCTCATGCCCGATATATGCGGGACCTAGCCTCCTTTGATCGGGTGTTCGCTATTTCCCAATTTAGTTTCGACGATCTGCGTCAATTCTTGCTTTCCAGCCGCATTAGATGTCACAGCTTCGACCATCGCTTCAAGCCGGTTCCTCTGCCGACGCAGTTTGTTGAATACGGCCGCGGCGTGACCGCGAAGAAGTCCGACGATGAAATTATAAGAGTGCTTGCCGTCATTTCGGTTGAACCAAGAAAAAATCCGCTTGTTCTACTTGATGCGTTTTCCAAAGCCGCGAAGGCCAGCTCACGCAGGTTGGTCTTGACCCTGGTTGGCCGCAGAATCGAATATTTTTCGAGTTTGGCCGAAGAGGTGACCGCAAGACTCAGGGATATTCCCGGCGCCACCTGGGAACGGGATGTCGATGATGTGCGTTTGCGTGAATTGTACGAGCAGGCGGACTTTACCGTGTTCCCTTCCCTTGAAGAGGGCTTTGGATTGCCCATCGTTGAGAGCATTTGGAACGCTCGCCCGTGCATCGTCCACAATTCGGGATCGATGACCGAGATAGCGGAGAATGGTGGTTGCGTTCAGGTGGATATGCGGGATGTGGCGGCCCTCGCGGATGCGATCCTCACCTTGGCGGAGGGTGACGAATTAAGGGAACGCGTGGCCAAGGCCGCGATTGCGCATCCGGTTAGAACCTGGGGTGAATATGCGAAGGAGATAGTCACCCGGCTTGCAACCGATCGCAAGTCTGACTGTGTCGAACGGATCGCCGCTATCGGGAACGTGGATATTTATAAAGAACTGCCGAACTTGAAACCGCGCCCTGCGTTGTCTGTTTGTATCAGCACTTATAATCGGGGACCGTGGCTTCGCCTGAACCTGCAAAACCTGTTCGCTCAAATCCCTGATCCTGTCGACGATATCGAGGTTCTTGTGGTGGACAACGCGTCTACGGATAACACCGCGGAGGTCGTTGCGACCTATGCGGGGCGGAAGGACTTCCGATACGTGCGAAACCGGAAGAACGTTGGAATGCTCGGAAACCTGACGGTTACGGCACACCAGGCGAGAGGCGATTATATCTGGATTCTGGGTGACGATGACCTGTTGAAACCGAATGCCATTCGTCGCGTCATGAAGGTGATCAAGGATCATCCGGATGTTGCGCTCGTATATTTGAACTACGCCTACACGTACGAGAAAGACCCATCGAATATAGGAAATGTAGCTGAGTTTCTCGATAAATGCCCGGCGATTGTCGCACCCGGCGGCGATCAATATTCACCGGCCAAGCAGATTGTAACCAAGAACGAGAACCTATTCACCGCGATATATTGCCTTGTTTTGCGCAGGGATCACGCCATTAGGGCATACTCTCAAAACACCGGCGGGCGGCCTTTCGCCACGATGCGTACCAGCGTCCCCACGACATATTACGTCCTTAACTACATGATGGATGAATCCGCCTATTGGATCGGCGACCCGGTCTTGGTTGTGAATTTCAATGTGTCTTGGAACCAATACGCATCCTTGCAGATATTGGAACGAGTGCCGGAAGCGCTCGATCTGGCGGAACGGCTGGGCGCGGACTCGCCCGGAACCGACCGGTGGCGAGAAAACATAGTTCCCGGTTTTGCGCACTATTGGCGTGAAATGTATGAAAGCGACACCATGGGCAACAGCGCCTTCTTTGCCCCGGAACGGCTGGTTATGCGTATGAAGCATCTGGATGCTTTTGCCAGCATAGTGCCGCCTTTGGCTGAGATTTACGAACGTGCTCACCGGGCTGGGCACCCGGCCGCCCAAGCGCCTGCGTCGAGCTTGTTCTGCGCATTCAACGTGGAAGGAGCCGCATAATGGCTACGTATCGTGAAATTGATGAATGCCGTGTCAGCAAGAGCAAGCATCTTGTGTCGGTCCTCAATCTCGGCCATCAGGCCTTGACCGGCGTGTTTCCGCGCGGCCCCGAGGAGCGGGTGACCACCGGTCCGCTCGAACTGGTGTGGTGTCCGGACGGCGGCCTGCTGCAACTCAAGCACTCCTACGATCCGGCCGAGATGTACGGCGACAACTATGGGTATCGCTCCGGCCTCAACCAGTCGATGGTCGATCACCTCACCGACAAGGTCGCCTATCTTGAGCGGCTGGTGCCGCTGTCCGCCGGCGATGTCGTGCTCGACATCGGCAGCAACGATGCGACCACTCTCAAGGCCTATCGCACCGGCGGTATCCGGCGCATCGGCATCGATCCGGCCGGCAGGAAGTTCGCCCAGTTCTATCCGGCGGATGTGGCGCTGGTACCCGACTTCTTCTCGGCCGATGCCTACCGCTCGGTGGAAAAACGCCCGGCCCGCATCGTCACCTCTATCGCGATGTTCTACGATCTCGAAGCGCCGATCGAATTCGCCCGGCAGATCGAGGCCATTCTTGCCGGCGACGGCGTCTGGCACTTCGAGCAGAGCTACATGCCGTCGATGTTGCGGCTCAACTCTTACGACACGATCTGCCACGAACATCTCGAATACTACTCGCTCGGGCTGGTGAAGACGATTCTGGAAAAATCCGGATTGCGTTTGGTGGACGTCGTGATGAACGCGGTCAATGGCGGAAGCTTCGCGGTGACGGCGGCCAAGGCCGCCAACAAGTCGGTCAGGACAAATCGGGCCGTCATCGACTGGCTGCTTCGGCAGGAAGACCGGATGGGCTTGAATACTCCGCGGCCCTATCGCGAGTTCGAGGATCGCGTGTTTCGCCATCGCGAGGATCTGGTTCGCCTGATTCACGCGCTCAATGCGGATGGCAAGAAGATTCTAGGCTACGGCGCCTCCACCAAGGGGAATGTGGTTCTCCAATTCTGCCGCTTTTCGGAAAAAGACATTCCCGCCATTGCGGAGGTAAACCAGGAAAAATTCGGCCGCGTGACACCGGGCACGCATATTCCGATCGTTTCCGAGGCCGAGGCCCGGGCCATGCGGCCGGACTATTTTCTGGTGCTGCCTTGGCACTTCAAGGAAGGTATCGTGCGCCGGGAGAAGGAATATCTCGCCAACGGCGGCAGGTTCATTTTCCCGTTCCCGGAAATCGAGATTGTGTAAGGGAACGCAATGAACTCGGCAATTGTCACGGGCATTACCGGCCAGGACGGCGCCTACTTGGCCGAGCTCTTGCTGAGCAAGGGATACAAGGTTCATGGCGCCTATCGCCGCACCGCCTCGACGAACTTTTGGCGCATCCACGAGCTTGGCGTCGACAAGCACCCCAATTTGCATCTGGTCGAGCACGACCTGACGGATTTGGGATCCAGTATTCGTCTGTTGCAAAAAACCGGGGCGGCCGAGGTCTACAATCTTGCGGCGCAAAGTTTTGTCGCCGTGTCGTTCGATCAGCCGATGACGACTTCGGCCATCACCGGGCTCGGCGCCCTCAATCTGCTGGAAGCGATCCGCATCGTCGATCCGAAAATCCGTTACTATCAGGCCAGCACCTCGGAAATGTTCGGCAAGGTGCAGGCGATACCGCAGGTCGAGTCGACACCGTTCTATCCCCGCAGCCCCTATGGCGTGGCCAAGCTGTACGCGCACTGGATGACGATCAACTACCGCGAATCTTACGATATCTTTGGTTGTAGCGGCATACTGTTCAACCATGAATCTCCTCTGCGTGGACTGGAATTCGTGACCCGCAAGATTACCGACGGCATGGCCAAGATTCGTTGTGGCACACTGGATGTGCTGGAACTTGGCAATCTCGATGCCAAGCGCGACTGGGGTTACGCCAAGGAGTATGTCGAAGGCATGTGGCGCATGCTGCAAGCCGGCAAGCCGGATACCTACGTGCTGGCCACCAACCGCACCGAGACGGTGCGCGACTTTGTGAGCATGGCCGGGAAGGCGGCGGGTTTCGATCTGGTTTTTGAAGGCCAAGGCCGGGATGAGCTGGGCATCGACCGCAAAACCGGCAAGACCGTGGTGAAGGTAAACCCCAAGTTCTACCGCCCGGCGGAAGTGGATCTATTGATCGGCAATCCGGAAAAGGCCAAACACGAACTGGGTTGGGAGCCGGAAACCACGCTGGAGCAGCTCTGCCAGATGATGGTGGAGGTGGATCTGCGGCGCAACGAAAAGGACATTTCGTTTTGACTCGGGACTCGGATCGCGTTGATGGCGGGTGCGGCCGGAAGCAGCCTGGGAACAGGTCGGGAAAATCCAGAGGTTGATCTTGATGACGCAATCGAGGAGCAAGGACCGCACGGCAGCCTCCGTCGCGGACTGGATGGCCGGGAGTGGCGTCGCCTTTGGAACCAGCGGGGCGCGGGGGCTGGTGTCGGCGATGACCGACCGTGTGTGTTTTGCCTATGTCTTGGGCTTTTTGCGGTACTTGGCCGGCGGAGGCGAATTCGCGCCCGGCGGGCGGGTTGCGGTCGCCGGCGATTTGCGCCCCAGCACGCCGCGCATCATTCGGGCCTGCGTGGCGGCGATCCGCTTTGCCGGGGGTGTTCCCGTGTATTGCGGCGAGGTGCCCACGCCGGCGCTCTGCCGTCACGCTTATGCCGAGGGCGTGCCTTCGCTGATGGTAACCGGCAGCCATATTCCGGAAGACCGCAACGGGATCAAATTCAACCGATGCCGCGGCGAGTTCTTGAAATCCGACGAGGCGGCCATGCGCGAGCAGCTTGTGAAGCTGCCCGAGCAATGGTTCGATCCTTCCGGCAAGCTCACCATGCCGGTCGAGCCGCCGGTGGCGATCGATGTGTCCGAAGCGTATGTGCGCCGGTATGTCGATTTCTTCGGCAGTGGGGCGCTCGCGGGGTTGCGCTTGGGGGTCTATGAGCACTCGTCTGTCGGGCGCGACGTGTTGGCGCATATCCTGGGGGGGCTCGGTGCCGGGGTCGTTCGCCTGGGCCGATCCGCGGTGTTCGTGCCGGTCGATACCGAGGCGGTGCGTGAGGAAGATGTTATCCTCGCGCGGCAATGGATCGAAGAGTACGGGTTGGATGCACTGCTGACCGCCGATGGCGACGGGGACCGGCCGCTGCTGGCGGACGAGACCGGGGCGTGGCTGCGCGGCGATGTGTTGGGCCTTCTTGCCGCGCGTTTTCTCGGTGCGCGGGCGGTGGTGACACCGGTGAGCAGCAATACGGCTCTGGAGCGCAGCGGTTTTGCCGGCCAAGTGTGGCGCACGCGGATCGGATCGCCCTATGTGGTCGCGGCGATGGCGGAGGCGGTCGCCGCCGGCTGGCGCCCTGTGGCGGGCTATGAGGCCAATGGCGGTTTTTTGCTGGCGAGCGATGTCGAACTCGACGGCAGAAGGCTTTGTGCCTTGCCGACGCGCGATGCTGTCTTACCGATGTTGTGCGCCCTGGTCGCGGCGCGCCGGGCGGGAGTGGCGCTCTCCTCCCTGGTTGCCGAATTGCCGCGGCGCTATACATTAAGCGATCGCCTGCGCGACATGCCCACCGCCGTGAGCGAGGCTCTTTTGGCTGCGCTGGCCAGACCCGATGACCCGGAAAGGGTGCTGGCCCTTTTCGCCGCGGTGTGTGGCTCCGTCGCCCATATCGACCTGACCGATGGCGTCCGGATGGTCTTTTCATCCGAAGATATCGTGCATCTGCGTGCCTCGGGTAACGCACCGGAGTTGCGGGTGTATGTCGAGGCGGGCACGCCCGGGCGGGCCCGGGAATTGTTGCGGCTGGGCATGAGCGTCGTGACCGGCTGGAAGGACGGCCAGGCATGCGTGCCTTGATCACCGGCGCGGATGGCTTTACCGGCCGCTATATGGCGGCGCAACTGCAGGCCATGGGCTGCGAGGTGCATGGCTTGGTACGCCGGGGCGGTGCTCACGCCGATGTTTACGCTCTGCACCATGTGGACTTGCTCGACTCCGGTTCGGTAAAGACGCTGCTGACAGGCTTGCGGCCGGAGTGGGTTGTGCATCTGGCGGCGATTTCGTTTGTAACGCATGAGGATGTCGAGGCGATTTACCGGACGAATATTGTCGGCACGCGCAATTTGCTGCAGGCGCTGGCGGAGTCCGGCGCCACGCCGCAAGCCGTGCTGTTGGCGAGCAGCGCCAATATCTACGGTAATGCCGCGGTGGAGTGTATCGACGAAGATGTTCCGCCGGCCCCGGCCAACGACTATGCCGTAAGCAAGCTGGCGATGGAATACATGACGCGGCTTTATGCCGATCGATTGCCTTTGATTATCGTCCGGCCTTTCAATTACACGGGTGTTCGGCAGTCGGGCAATTTTCTGCTTCCCAAGATCGTCGGCTGCTTCCGCAATCGGGAGCCGGTGATCGAATTGGGCAATCTTGATGTAGCCCGGGATTTTTCCGATGTGCGGATGGTGGCCGATTGCTACCGGCGCTTGCTCCAATGCCCGTCTGCCATCGGCGGCGTGTTCAATGTGTGCAGTGGCCGCGCCTATGCCCTTTCCGAGGTGCTCGCCATGATGCGATCATTGACCGGGCACGCGATTGAAGTCCGGGTGAATCCGGATCTGGTCCGCGTCAAGGAGGTGCGGGTATTGCGCGGCAATCGCGCCCGCCTCGAGGCGGCAATCGGCCAGGTGAAGGATATTCCTCTCGAGCAAACCCTGCGCTGGATGCTGGAGGATGGAGCTTGAAGGTGGTGTTGTCGGTCGAAGCCTTGCAGCCACCGCTGACGGGCATCGGCCGTTACACCTGGGAACTGGCCCGGAGATTGTTGCGGTCAACCGATGTGAGGGCCAGTTTTTACCGGAATGACAGTTGGGTTTCGGTGCAGGAAGGGCCTGCTCCCAATGAACCGTCCGTTGTCCATTGCGTCGCGCTGAGCCGGCATGTCCCGGGATCGATTCGGAAACGGTGGCTCAAGTGTGTCAGCCGGGATTGGGTATTTCACGGTCCGAACTATTTCGTGCCCGGTTGGGCCGAGAATGCGGTGGTGACGGTTCATGATCTTTCGGTGTTCAAATACCCCGAGACGCACCCTGCCGAGCGCGTTCGTCAGTTCGATAGGCTTTTCCATGCCTCCGTCGGGCGGGCGAAGGTTCTGATCGCCGATTCGGAGGCCATGCGCCACGAGCTGATCGATTTCCTCGCTTGTGCTCCGCGGAAAGTCGTCACCGTCCCCTTGGGCGTGTCCGGCACATATGCCCCGCTGGCGGAATCATCGTGGAATGCGCGCATGAGCGCGAGTGGGTTGAGCTACAAGCGTTATGTCCTGTGCGTTTCCACCCTGGAGCCGCGAAAGAATATCGGCCAGTTGATCCTGGCCTACAGCCGGCTGCCCGATAGCGTGCGCGACCGCTATCCACTGGTCTTGATCGGCTCGCCGGGTTGGGGCGATGAGCGGCTGCGCAATGCCATCGCGCGGGCCGGGGAAGGCGGCTGGCTGAGGCATTTGGGTTATGTCGATGAAGCCATTCTGCCGTGCTTTTACGCGGGCGCCGCTTTGTTTGTCTATCCATCGCTGTATGAAGGCTTCGGCTTGCCGGTGATCGAGGCCTTGGCTTCCGGCGTCCCCGTGATTGTCGCCGATCTGCCTGTCATGCGGGAGGTGACACAGGGTGCCGCGCGTTTTGTCGATCCCGGAAATGAAGCGGCGTTTACCGCCCTCATGCACGAGGCAATCGAGAGTCGGCCGTCAGGTGACGAGGCGGCCAAGCTGGCGGCTTTTTTTGCGGCACGTCACACTTGGGATCGGTGCTACGAAAGTACCCGTCAAGTCTATCTTCGAGCCTGTTCTTAAGAGGGCTATCGGTCGCGGGACAGCCGTGCGCCAGCTCTTCGCCAGTCAGCGCCGCCCGGCATTCATCTCCATCCACGCGGCGACGTAAGCCTCAAGGCCGGCGAGTTGCCAAGGCGCGATCTCCTCGATTTCCGGCTGGAAAACATCCCGCTTGTCATGCGCCTCGAAGGCAAGGGCTGCGGCGCCAAGGGCGGTGCCTTCGGCGATCGGGGTTCGGACCACGCGCTGGCCGGGACGCAAAGCGGCAAGAACCCCAAGCAGGGCCGCATTGTTCGCAAGTCCGCCATCGACGATGATATCGTTTCGGGACTCGATGAGATCGAGCACGGCCGCCGTCATCGCGGCGACATAGAGCGTGGCGATGGCCGCGCGATCCTCGGCCGTCTCGGCGGGCGGCCCGGCAAAGCGGCCTTGGACGTGTGGAAAGGCGCCACCCGGTGCGAACGAGGGAAGCGCGAACTGGCCGCGATCGATGGCGCGCCGCAAGGTCTCGGCCGCCACCGGCGCCCGCGAGTTCTGCGAGATCGCGTCATATTCCCGGCCGCCCATGAAGCGGGCGGTAGCGACTGGCCGGCCGTCGACCGTGACATTGGCAAGCATGTCGCGGGCAGGGTCGAGCGCCTGCAATGGGCAATCGGGATTGAAGACGATGACCCAGGTGCCGGTGGAGACGAGTGTGAAGTTCTCCAGGCCGAGACTGCGATAATAGTAGAGCGAAGCGTTGCTGTCATGGACGCCGTTGTGAATGGCAATGGAACGGCCGGCGATCCGGGTCTCTCCGACGATGTCGCCGGCCCGCCGGAAGGCCGGAAACTTCTTGTGCCAGCCGTGTTTGTAGGCGAGCGAGCTGAAATCATGTTGGAGCGGCCGCCACAGATGCGAATGACAACCGAAATAACTGACTTCCGAGACCTTGACCCCGGTGAAACGCCAGCCCCAGAATTGCGGATAGCCGAGGATCGCATCGACGCGCCGCATCAGCGCCGGGTCCATGGTCTCGCGCCAAAAGATGTGGCGGGCGAAATTGAGACCGGCAGGCAGATCGGGAGAGAACGTCTCGCTGAATGGCGGCACCTCGGCGCGGAACGCACCGTCGACGTCCTCCGGCACCGTCTGTTCGTAATCGATGATCCCGGCCGCCAGCCGTTCGCCTTCGATCGGGGCAAAGCAGCAGCCATGGGTGCTGAACATCAACGCGGAGACATTCCGCTCCGCCACGGCGCGTTCAAGCGCCGCGTTGAGCCACGGCCACAGAGCCTCATGATCGAGCAGGCGGATACCGTCGGCGACGCGCTGCCGCGGCGTGGTCCGCTCCTGGGCAACGATCTCGCCCGTCGCCGCCGAGATGGTCAACAGCTTGGCGTTGGTCTTGCCAAGATCGAAGACGGCCAGCATGTCCGCGCTCATGGGCGCTCGGCCTCGGCGGCTGTCTTGGCGATGATCACCTTGATGCCGGCATCGCTGAGCATCTTTGCATCGCTGTCCGACAATCCGTCGTCGGTGATCAGCGTTCCGATCCTTGACAGGCCGATGATGCTATGGCGCGCCCGCACTCCGAATTTGCGGCTGTCGGCGAGTACCACGACCTCATCGGCGCGCGGCAGCAGTTTTTGGGCTTCGCGCACGATCAGCGGATGCGACTCCATCATGCCGGACGGGCCGATGCCCTGGGCGCCGATGAAGAATTTGGAGGCATAGAATTCCAATGATTCGGCGGCGGGCGAATGGAGAACTCCCGGCTCGCGGTAGAGATCGCCGCCGGCGACGGTGAGGTGGCAGGTGCCGTTCTGCCAGAGCGTCGCGGCCAGCGGCATCGAGTTGGTGTAGATCTTCACATTGCGATGCGCCAGATGCAGGGCAAACAGATAGCAGGTGCTGCCGCCGTGGATGATGAGCGAGTCGCCGTCGCGCACCAGCTTGACCGCCTCCTCGGCGATGGCTTTCTTGGCTCCGACCCCCAGCATCTGATTTTCCTGGAAGGGCCGCGATGCGAACCGTTCCGGCGCGCCGCTGGCCTCGGTCGCGGCAATGCCGCCGAAGACCTTGCGCACCGTGCCCATCTCGTTAAGCTTGGCGATGTCGCGCCGGATCGTGGCGGGCGAAGCGAGAACCACCTGATGCAAGTCGCGGACCGAGGCAAAGCGGCGGTCTTCGAGAAATCGCAGGATCAGCCGGTGCCGTTCAGCCTCGCTCACATTGTCACCCAATGATCAAGCTACATCATTTATGCGATACAATGGTTAATCTTGATCGTTCAGATTGCAATCTTGACGCTCTCCGATCATCGGTGTTTAATATTACTCATAATGGCGTGTTTGTAAATCGCTCGGGGTGGCAGGAGTCCGGCATCGGTCTGGCTCAAGTTCCGAGCCTGACGGGCAGGCCAAATGCAGGGGAGGCATTGGCCGATGTTTGCCAAGAAGAGCATCCTTGATCATCGCTGGAATGGGCGTGCCGCATGAATCCCGCGGTCGAGCTCACCGGCGTTTCAAAATCCTTTGCCGGAATCCGCGTGCTGAATGATGTTTCCTTCGATATTCGCCCCGGCGAGGTCCACGCGCTTCTCGGTGAAAACGGCGCCGGCAAGTCCACGCTTATCAAGATCATGGCCGGCCTGTATCTGCCGGATAGCGGCGCCATCGCCATCGATGGCGCGCCGGTCGCATTTGCATCCCCGCGCGAAGCCCACGCCGCGGGTATTGCTACCGTGCATCAGGAACTCTTGCTGTTTCCCGAATTGACGGTCGCCGAAAACATCTTTCTGGGTCAGGCGCCGAAGACGTCATGGGGCGGCCTCGATTGGAACCGGATGCGCGCCCGCAGCCGCGAGATACTCGATTCCCTCGATTGCCCGGAACTCGATGTCGATGCGCGTGTCGGCACGCTTTCGGTCGCCAACCGGCAACGCGTCGAGATTGCCCGGGCCCTGTCGCAGGAGGCGCGGGTCCTGATCATGGATGAGCCGACGGCGGCGCTTGCCGAAGCCGACGTGCAACGCCTGATGGATATCGTGCGCAAGCTCAAGGCGCGCGGCGTCGCCATCGTCTATGTCAGCCACCGCCTGCCGGAGATTTTTGCTCTCGCCGATCGGGTCACGGTTCTGCGCGATGGCAATCATGTCGGCACCAGGGACATCTCCGAGGTCGATGAGACCTCGCTGGTTTCGATGATGGTCGGCCGCGCCATCGACCGCCTCTATCCCAAGAAACAGGGCAGCAGCGGCGAGACGCTGCTTGAACTGCGCCAAGTATCGCACAAATCCGTGGTGCGCGGCATCTCCCTGCAGCTCAAGCGCGGCGAGATCCTCGGCATCGCCGGTCTCGTGGGATCTGGCCGCACCGAACTCGCCTTGACGATTTTTGGCGTGACGCCGGCAACCAGCGGCGAAATTCTGTTGGATGGCAAACCGGTTAGAATTGCAAGTCCGGAAGCGGCGCGGTATCTCGGGATCGCCTATGTGCCGGAGGACCGCAGCCTGCAAGGCCTAATCCGGACGCAGACGATTGCGGAAAATATCGCCTTGCCCATTCTCAAGCGGCTGATGCGCGGGATTTTTGTCGATACTGCAAGAATGGCGGTGGAAGCGAGGAAGGCGATCGCCGATTT
>CAYOZR010000006.1:0-46863 GCA_964408555.1 uncultured Aestuariivirga sp. | reverse complement strand
TCTGTTGGGGCCGCGTTGGCCCCGTGTGCTGCTACGGCCCGCCGGGCGTCGAGAACGGCCCAAGGGCGGAGGGCGACCAGGTGTCTAGCACGTCTTCATCGCGCCAGATTTCAAAAGGACCAACCCTTGAGAACGTGTCGGCACTCGTTGGATTGATCCTGCCAAATGCAGGCGGTTCAGATACAACGACTACGTCACCATCGTAGTATGACTTGAACTCTGAAAGCGCTTCTTCTTCGGTTGCAGCACAGACTTCATGAAGTTCAAAGGAAGTCGTGTAACGGTCTTGGCTATTGCGTGACTTCTTGCGACCATACCAAACTGGAATCTGGTGGCCCCACCAGAGCTGGCGCGAGATACACCATGGCCGGATGTTGTGCATCCATTCGAAATAGGTCTTTTCCCAATTCCTCGGCACGAAGACTGTATCACCCTTTTCAACAGCAGAAATGGCGGGCTTCGCCAGCTCGGCGGCATTGACATACCATTGCTCGGTGAGCCAAGGCTCGATGACTACATCCGAGCGATCACCATGTGGCACTTGATGTGTGTGTGGCTCAATTTTTTCAAGAAAGTCCAACTCCTCTAGTTTAGCGACGATTCGCTTGCGTGCTTCAAAACGATCAAGTCCATGGAACTCCATGGCATCATTCGGGAACGACGCTGCATTGAGGAAATCAGCATTCCCCTCAAGCAACACTTTCCCAAATTGGTCCAGAATATTGATCTGATTTAGATTATTCCGCTTGCCTACTTCAAAATCGTTGAAGTCGTGTGCAGGCGTGATCTTGACCGCACCGGTGCCCTTCTCCGGGTCTGCATAGTCGTCGCCGACAATCGGGATCAGACGGCCGACCAGCGGCAGGCGCACCATCTTGCCGATGAGATGCCTGAGCTTCTCGTTCTCCGGGTGTACCGCGACGCCCGTATCGCCCAGCATCGTCTCGGGTCGGGTCGTCGCCACGACGATGTATTCATCCGATCCCTCGATCGGATAGCGCAGGTGCCAGAGATGGCCCTTCACCTCCTTCTGCACCACTTCCAGGTCCGAAATGGCGGTCAACAGCTTCGGGTCCCAGTTGACCAGCCGCTTGTCCTTGTAGATCAGCCCTTCCTTGTAGAGCTGCACGAAGACCTTCAGCACCGCCTTGGACAAGCCCTCGTCCATGGTGAAGCGCTCGCGGCTCCAGTCGCAGGAGGCACCGAGGCGGCGCAACTGCTTCGAAATGATGCCGCCCGATTCCTCTTTCCACTGCCACACCCGCTTGAGAAACGCCTCGCGACCCATGCTGCGGCGGTCGGTCTTGTTTTCCTTCTGCAGCAGCCGCTCGACCACCATTTGGGTGGCGATGCCGGCATGATCGGTGCCCGGCTGCCACAGGACGTCGCGCCCGCGCATGCGCTCGAAGCGGATCAGGATGTCCTGGATGGTATTGTTGAGAGCGTGGCCCATGTGCAGCGATCCTGTCACATTGGGCGGCGGGATCACGATGGTGAAGGGCTTGGCCTTGGGCCTGCGGCCGGCCTTGAAGAAGCCGCGCCGCTCCCACTCCTCATAGAGGCGGGCTTCCATTTCGGCAGGCGTGAAGGTCTTGTCGAGCATATGGGGGGATTCTTGAGCTGGTGAAATCGGGGCTTTAGACACCAACCCGTCCCGGCTTGCAACCCGGGACCTCAGGCGGGAATTCGATGCCTATTTCGTTCTGCTTGACCCACCCCTTGCGGACGGGCCGGGCCGGAAAGCCGCTTACGACGAACTCGAATTCGGCTGGCATCAAATAGGGATCGCCCACCGCCGCCCGCGCGCCTGTGTCACTGACATGGCGCACCGCACAACTCATCGCCGACTCCTTGCCGTTGAAATGGATGCGCCCTTCCTCGGGCCGGCGCATGCCCGGCGCCTTGCGCTTGTCGTCCGTGGCCTCAATCTCCGAACCCAGAACAACCGGAGCGCGACTCTAGTAGGCCACGGCCTGGACAATGAATTGTTAACGCCTCGTGCCGGCCTTACCATTTGCGCGGTGGTGCGCGCTTGGCTTCGCCGGTGAATAGGAGGCCGACCTCATCATCGTGCCGCCACATCACCTTGACCGGACGAATCCAATTGTCGCTTAGGACGAGAAGCTGGAATTCGTCGGGAATGGCATTTTGGCTCTTGCAGCGGATGCGGGCACCGGTGGCGGAAATGTCGCGCACGCTGCAATCCACCACCGAATTGTAATTCATGCTGACGATCTTGCCGCCCTTGAGTATCTTGGACCGGCGCGCGGCGCGCTTGTCTTCGGTCGTCATAGCCTTGTGCCTCTGACGGTCAACCTACAGAATTTAGAGCCAATTGAATAGGCATGCGACTATCTTGAGTGGAGCAAGAATCCCACAACCGCGCGTTGCCTTTTTGCCACATGGGCCCAAGTTATCAAAAACATTGAAACCGAAACCCTGGGTACTTATGCCGCAAACGCTCGGGGAGCACCGTAAGAAACGGCGGATAGAGCTGGGGCTCCTGCAGCGCGAGTTGCGGGAGCGGTTCAACCCCGACCGGATTCACCGCCTCAAGCTTGAACTCGCGGCCGAATTTTCGTCTCTGCATTGGACACCTCCAGTTCCATCAAAACACCTTAACTCGGTGTCCGAGGAACCGGCCGCAGGCCAGACTGCATCGTTCGGTATTCCCCTCTCCCTTGTCGGGAGGGAAAATTTGCTCACTGATTCATCCTAAGTTCATCCTGTTCTAGTCCGCCAGATCTATTCTCATAGGTGCCGTCCGAAGCGTTTCGGATGCCAGTCATCCGTGGTCCAGAAAACGGGCTGAGGTCACCACCCATGCCTACCAAGCAAGCCGCCAAACCCGAAGCAACAGCGGCAATGCCAGACGCGAATGCCGGAACAGCGTCATTATAACCACACTCATGGCGCTCAAAGACCGAAAAATCGGCGCAATTGGGAGTTTTTCAGCAACCTATGACATCGGCGATACGGAAGTGCTGCTCACGCTGCTGGGCGGCCATGAGGTCCATCGCGCCGGAACTTTCAACTAAGCCGCTACCTGAAACGAGGCGAGTCTTTGCCGGTAACTGAGCGCCTCGGCGATGTGGATGCGGGCGATGGCGTCGCGGCCATCGAGGTCGGCCAGGGTACGGGCGACGCGCAGTACCCGGTGATAACCGCGGGCCGAAAGGTTCATGGCATCGGCGGCCTCGCGCAGCAGCTTGAGGCCCGGTTGATCGGGTCTGGCGATCTCCTCCAGCAAGGTGCCGTCGGCCTCGGCATTGGTGCGCAGATGCGGTAGTCCCAGTGCGGAAAAGCGGTCCTTCTGCCTCTGCCGGGCGGCGGCAACACGCAGCGCCACGTCGGCACTCGATTCCTTCGGCGGCGGCAGCGCGGGCCCTTCCTGCAGACGTGGCCGGGCGTGCCCGTCCATGACGTTGCAGCCTCCGTCGTGGCTGGCCATCCAACGGAGCGCATCCTGGCTGCCTACCCAGGCCTTGATGCCGAGAAAGTGGAATTGGCAGCGATCTATGCCGAGGCGAATCCTGCGCCGGGCCGACCGCGTGGTACAGACGAACTTCCCCCGGGCGCCGTCATCGTCTCGGATCGTCGAATGCCCCGCCGCAGGAAGGCAGGATAAAGTTCCTGATCGATGAGTGCCTGAGGGGACTTCAATAAGGGTGGATCACAGGCCATTGGTTTAAGCTGTTGCTTGCCGCGTCCTCCCAAAAAAGCGGAGAGGATTTCTCCTCTCCGCGTTCTTACAAGCGCTTCATATCAGATCTTGTAGCCCAGCGACCGGGCACCGTCGACGAAGTTCTTGTACTGGGCCTTCTGCTTGTCGATACCGAGTCTTTGAGATATCTTCACCCACTCATTGGCCGCCTCGTCCAGCGCCTGCTGCGAGGTGAGCTGGCCGGAAATGGCCTTGGAGATGTTGCGGCCCAGCGCATCGGCATACTCCGGAGCACCCTCCCAGAAGAATTGCGGATAGCCGACATTGACGTTGGCCAGCCCCGCATCGAGATGGTTGCGCGCCGTCTCGAAGGTCTTGAAGATGCCGTCGTTCGTGGTCCACAACTCGTTGGTGCCGCGCTGTGGATTGGCCTCGAGATACATCTGCGCCGAGGCATCCGTATAGTGCGATTTGCCGAAGGGATCGGAGCCGCAGAACGGGTCGGCGGTGATCCGGTCGGAATAATCGGGATGCGACATGCGGTAGATGAAGTAGAAGGCCGCATCCTTGATGTCCTGCGGTGCGTTCTTCGGGATCGAGGCCGTACGGCACCACAGCGAGATGGCGCGGTTGGTGATCGACTTGTCGTCGTTGACCCAGCCCGGAACGATAGCGGCGCGCTGATCTTCGGCCTGTTCCGGGGTCTGCTGTTGCACGGTGAATTCCGAGAGGTCGATCCACCACACGCTCATGACGTCGGAGCCCGCGATCCAGCGCTGGATGGTCGTGCCGATGTCCATAGCCTCGGCACCCGGAGGCCCGAACTTGATGATCTCCTTGTACATGTCGAGGGCTTCGGCCGCCTTTCCCTGATTGATCGTCGGATTCATGTTCTCGTCGAAATAGTTGACGCCCGCCGAGGCGGCGATGTCCATCCAGAAGCCCCAGCCGAAATTCGGCGGATTGACCACCATGGAAGTGCCGTAGATTCCCTGGCTCTTCAGCTGCTCGGTCATGAACTGCGTGACCTTGATGAAGTCGAGCCAGGTCTTGGGCGGCTCGAGATTCTGCTGGAACTGCTTGGAGAACTTGTCTTGCAATTCCTTGTTCTCGAAATAACTCTTGCGATAGTGCATCACATGGATGTCGCCGTCGAGATGGATGCCGTAGGTCTTGCCGCTCCATTTCGTGTAGAACTCGCGATAGGCCGGCATTACCCAGTCGAGATATTCCTTGGTGCCCTCATATTGGGCGAAATAGTCGTCCAGCGGTTCGAGTTGCCCGGTCTCGGCGAATGAGCCGAAGAACAGCGACGGGAACTGCACCCAGTCGAAACGCGGCGATTTCGACAAAAGCTGCGGCAGGATTTTCGCCACCGCATCGCCGCCGTCGTAGTTCTCGCGGCTGTCGATGCCGACGCCCGTTTCCTTCATCAGATGATCGGAAAGCCAGAGCGGCGCATGCAGCCAGTTCGAATCCTGGAAGTACTTGAGTTTGACGTCCTTGAAGAGTTTCTTGCCTGGCGGCACCATCGTTGCGGCGCGGGCCGGCATGATGAGGCCAGACTTGGCGGCGGCAAGGCCGCCGGCACCGGCCGCGACATTTCTCATAAACTTGCGACGAGTATACGCACTGAAAATTCCCATGATCTCCTCCGTGGCGTTAGTTGTGCTTCGGGTGGTCTTGCCGGGTGCGCCCGGTTCTCGTGTTAAGTTGCTACATCAGGCGATGAGGGCCTCCGTGGTCATATCGAATATCATCACATCCCGGGGTTCCGCCGCAAGCCTCACGTGCTCGCCCTTGCGGGCCGCGGTTTCCGGCGGCACCAGGGCGCGGAAGGTAGCCGCGCCGTTGTCGACTGTCAGAATGGAGCACTCGCCCAGATATTCGTTGATCTGCACCTCGGCATTCACGCCGCCGGGTTGTTTCGCAAGCTTCAAGTTCTGCGGCCGGATGCCAAGCTTGTAGGTTGTGCCGGACCGGTCATTCAGCGCCCGGGCCCGTTCCGGCGAGATCTCGAAGCTCAGATCCGAGCCCGCCACGTGCATGTATGTCTTGCCATCCCGCTCCTCGCGTTCCGCTTCGAAGAAATTCGTCGGCGGTTCGCCGATGAAATCGGCGACGAAGACATTGGCCGGGGCGTTGTAGAGCTCGTTGCGAGTGCCCACCTGCTGCAGCCTAGCGTTCGACATGACGGCCACCCGGTCGGCAAGCGCCAGCGCCTCCACCTGGTCGTGGGTGACATAGATCATGGTGCGCTTCATGTCGCGGTGCAGGCGTTTCAAATCAAACAGCATCTGGAACTTAAGATGAGCGTCCAGGTGGCTCATCACCTCATCGAGGATAAACACGGCGGGTTCCCGGATGAGCGCCCGCCCCAGTGATACGCGCTGTTGCTGGCCGCCCGAGAGCTGCGGCGGTTTCTGCTCCAGAATCGCGGTGATGCGCAGCAGTTCCGCCACCTCGGACACCCGCCTTTTCCGCTCGGCCTCCGGCACACCCTTCACCTCGAGCGGGAAGGCGAGGTTCTCGGCCACCGTGAAATTCGGATAGAGGGCATAAGTCTCAAACGCCATGGCGACGTTGCGCGCCTGCGGCTCGAGATCATTCACCCGCGTTTTATCAAAGCGAATGTCACCCGACGTAATTGTCTCCAGACCCACGATCATGCGGAGCGTCGACGTCTTGCCGCAGCCCGATGGTCCAAGCAGCGCCACAAACTCGCCGTCGCCGATATCGAGATCGAGGTCGTGCACCGCATGGACTTCGCGCGATCCCGAACCGTAGATCTTATTGACCTTGCTGAGCGAGACGCGGGCCATGGGCTACTCCAGCAGATTGCGGCCCGTCGCCGCGTCAAAATAGAGAAGATCATCGGTGCTGACCGAGAGCGTCACCGCCTCACCCGGTGTGAAGTGGCGCTCCGGGCTGGTCAGCGCGGTTACCCGCGTGCCTCCGATGTCGGCGATCATGATGCCGGTGGATCCCAGCGCCTCGAAGATGTCGACCTTGGCGTTGATCTTGATTCCGCCCTGCGTTTCGTCGGCTGGGCGCACATGCTGCGGGCGCAGGCCGAGCGTGATCTCGCTGGCGGTGAGCCGCTTCGCCGCGTGCCCCGGGAGCTCAAGCGAGAGGCCGCCGGTCATCGCCTTCATCACCGCGCGCGACTTTTGGAGTTCCACGCGGCAGGTCACGGCGTTGATGGTCGGCTGGCCCAGATGTTCGGCGACAAATAGATTGGCTGGCCGCTCGAAGAGTTCACGCGGGCTCCCCACCTGCACAAGCCTGCCGCCATTGCCCATGACGCCGATGCGGTCGCCGAGCGACAGGGCCTCGGCATAGTCGTGCGTGACATAGACGGTGGCCACCTTGCGCAAGTCTTCCAGCGTGTGAAATTGCGTCCTGAGCTCGTGGCGGATCTTGGCATCGAGATGGCTGATCGGCTCGTCGAGCAGGAATACGTCCGGGTCGGCCACCAGCGTGCGGCCGAGGGCGGTGCGCTGCTTCTGCCCGCCGGATACTTCGCCGGGCTTGCGGTCGAGCAACTGGTCGATGCGCAGCAGCTTCGCCACCGAGCGCACCCGCGCATCGATGGTGGCCTTGTCCACGCCGCGCGCCTTCAGGGGGCTGGCGATGTTGCTGTAGACGCTGAGATGCGGATAAAGCGCGTAGGATTCGAAAGTCATCGCGATGCGGCGGCGGTAGGGCGGCAGGCTGGTTTGATCCTTGCCGCCGACGATGACGCGGCCGCGGTCGGGAGTTTCGAGCCCGGAGATGAGCCGCAACAGTGTCGTCTTGCCGATGCCGGAAGGGCCGACAACAACGAAGAACTCGCCCTCCTCCACCGCGAACGACAACCGGTCGATCACCGGGAAATCCCAGCCCTTGCAGAGGTCCTCGACGCGGAGTGTTGCCATGTTCAGCCCTTCACCACGCCGAGCGAAAGCCCGCGCACCATGTATTTACGGAGCAGGATGAACATCGTCACCGGCGGGATCATGGCGATGAGCGAGAACGCCATCTGCAGGTTCCACAAGGTTTGCGAACCGGCCGTGAAGGTAGGGATGATGATGGTGAAGGTCTTCACGTTGGTGCCGACGAAGAGGTTGGCGAAGAGATATTCGTTCCAGGCGAAGATCCAGCAGAGCAGCCCCACCGAGATCATGCCAGGCAGCACCAGCGGCAGGGTGATGCGGAAGAACGCCTGGAGGGGCGTCCAGCCATCGAGATAGGCGGCTTCCTCAAGCTCGCGCGGCGCGTCGCGGAAGAACACCATCATCAGCCAGGTGGCGAGCGGCAGGTTGAAAATGAGATAAAGAATGACGAGCGAAAAGATCGAATCGGTGCCCCACGGCATCTGATCGAACATGAAATAGACCGGAATGAGCACGGCAACCGGCGGAAACATGCGGTTCGACAGCATCCAGAAGGCCACGTTCTCGCCACCCGCCTGTTTCGGGAAACGGGCAAAGGCATAGCCCGCCAGCGTACCGAGGAAGAGTGAAAGCGCCATGTTGAGCGTGGCAATGATGAAGCTGTCGGCAAGGCCCTTGAAGTTCGAGGATTCAGCGAACACGCCGGCGAAGTTTTCCGGATGCCAGACCCTTGGCCAGAAAGTTGGAATAGTTAGATTTGTTTCGCCCGCATCCTTGAAGGCGGTGATAATCATGAAATAAAGCGGGAATGTCGTGAACAAAATCCAGAGGCCCAGAAAAACGATGAAGAACCACTTCACGAATGCCCAACGCTCGTGCGCTGTGCCCACGGTTTCCATCAGGCGATACCTTGCGTTTTCATCACGCGCTTCATGTATTTGAGGAACAGCGTGACGATCACCGCCGCCATGGCGAAAATGATAATCGAATAGGCCGCGGCCACCCCCACTTGGAATTCGCGGATGCCTTTCTGGAACGCGATGTAGGCCGGAAGCTCTGAGGATTCCGCCGGACCGCCCGACGTCATGACATAGACGAGATCGACGAACTTGAAGGCATCGGTGAAGCGCAGGATGAGCGCGATGGCGATCACCTCCTTCAGCATCGGCAGGGTGATGCGGCGCATTACTTTCCAGCGCGAAGCACCATCGACGCGGGCCGCTTCATAGACCGCGGGCGGCAGCGAGACGCGGCCGGAATAGATGATCAGCAGCGGCAGCGCCGTCCAGTTCCAGACGTCGGCAAGGATGATCGACCAGAGCGAGACGCCGGCATTAAACCATTCGATGTGCTTGTGGATGAGTCCAAGTTGCAGAAGCGCATTGTTCACGGCACCGTTCGATGGGGTGAGCAGAAAGCGCCACAGCACGCCAACGATTGACGGTGGCAGCATCATCGGGATCACGAGCAGCACCAGAATGGCCGTGCGCCAGGCGTTCGAAGTTATATACTCGTAAAGCGTTAGCGCCAGAACCGTGGCGATCAGCACCTGCAGGACCGCGCCGAATGTAAGGTAGGTGGCAAGATGCCAGAGCGAATTCTGGAAGCGCGTATCGGCGAGGACGGCGCGGTAGTTCTCAAGCCCGATAAAGGCATGATCGCCGTTAAACAGGCCCATCATGTTGGTGTCGCGGAAAGAATGGTACCACATCCAGATCGTCGGATAGACGACAATCAGCACCAGGGTGAAAACCGGAATGCCGACGAGCAACAACGGAACCCAGGGCGAGACGATGAGCTGGTGTGCGCCGGTTCCAGGCTTGAACCAGTCCGGGTAACTCGAAGGATCGCCGCGGACGATCGCCCTGCCACTGGTGGCCGCTTGCCCCAAATCGGATCTCCCATGCGCCGCGGCTCTTGTCCCGGCCACCATCCAAGGAACTTAAACGTGTGTTGACGTAGAATACAATTGCTTTTTTGCCGCTACCCTCGCGTTGTAGACTGGACAACTCCGCTGAAATCGATTTTGAATGCGAGATGGAAACGGAGGGGATGCCGGGGATGAGCAAAGCCATCGCGGTGCCGCCGGGCTATCGCGCGCATGATGGGGCATCGCTTGTGGCCTATCTCGAACGGCTGCCGGATGTCGCCGCAAGACTGGGTGGAGATGCCCGGTCGTGGCGCGTCGAAGAAGTGGGCGATGGCAACCTCAATCTGGTTTTCAAGATTCATGGTCCGACAGGCGGTCTGGTCGTCAAGCAAGCACTGCCCTATGTGCGCCTGGTGGGCGAGAGCTGGCCACTTCCCCTGTCACGGGCGCACTATGAACACATGGCGCTCACCACGCAGGCCAAGCATGTTGGCCCTCTCGTGCCGGAAATCTACCACTATGACGAGACCCTGGCGCTCATCGTTATGGAGCTTCTCGAACCCCATATCACGCTGCGCCGCGGCATGGTTGCCGGGACGGAGTTTCCCAGGTTCGCCGACGATATTTCGACCTTCATGGCCCACACCTTGTTCTTCACGTCCGACCTGGCACTCAAGGCTGGTGCAAAGAAGCAAATGATTGCCGCGTTCGCCGGCAACACGGCGTTGTGCAAGATCACCGAGGATCTGATCTTCACCGATCCGTATCGCGTTGCGCCGATGAACCGCTGGACGGCGCCACAGCTCGACCCTTATGCGGCGAAGTGGCGCAAGGACGGCGATCTCAAGGTCGCGATCTCGCGATTGAAACTCAAGTTCCTTTCCTCCGCCGAGGCGATGATCCACGGCGACCTGCATACGGGCTCGGTGATGCTCACGCAGGGCGATACACGGGTAATTGACCCCGAATTTGCTTTCATGGGACCGATGGGCTTCGACACCGGGGCCATCATCGCCAACTTGCTGTTGAACTACTTCGCTCAGGACGGCCATGAGGAACGGCCCGGCGCCCGCCAGCACTATCGCGAATGGATCCTGAAGACAATTGAGGTCATCTGGTCGTCCTTTGCCGGCAAGTTCCTCGACTGTTGGAAGAGGCAGGCAGAAGGCGATGCCTATCCCCACGGTCTCTTCCAAGACGGGCTTGATGCCGCAAGACTCGATGCGGAACGGCGAGCCTTCATGCAAAAACTGTGGCGGGACGCGCTTGGCTTCGCCGCCGCCAAGATGATCCGGCGTATCCTTGGGCTGGCCCACATTCTCGATTTCGAATCGATCGAGGATCCGCAGGTTCGCGCCACCTGTGAGGCCCGTGCCCTGACTCTGGCCCGCGACATGATGGTCAATCCGGCGAACTACCCGCATTGCGGCGACCTCAACGCGGCCGCCCGCTTGATGCGCAACTGGCAACCGCCACTCGGGCCCTGATCGGCATTTGGAGGTGCCTTAGAGTCTGTCCGGAAAGATCATGCGGGATTGCATAGTTTTCTCAACATGAGCCTGATGGACGCGAGACGCAAGAACGCGAGTGCTTTTCGATTGAGATTCTCCCAGTCCTTTGCGAGCCGTCTGCATCGCCCGAGCCATGCGAAGGTGCGTTCCACGACCCATCGCTTTGGCAAGACGACGAAACCCTTTGCCTGATCCGAACGCTTGACGATTTCGACGTTTACCCGCGCCGATATTTTCTTCACTGCGCGGCGGAACACCGAACCTTGATAGCCGCCATCGGCGTAGAGTTTCAGCAAGAATGGATACATGCCGAACATGGTCGCCATGACGAGCGCGCCGCCATCGCGGTCCTGAACGTCGGCGGCGTGCACGATGGCGTGGATCAGCAAGCCTTGTGTGTCGACGAGAATGTGCCACTTCTTGCCCTTGATCTTCTTTCCCGCGTCGTAACCCGGCGGATCGACCCGCCGAGACGCGACGCGCCCGGCGCGGCTGGTCGAAGTCCCCCTTTTTCAGCGCTTTTCACGCTCTGGCTGTCGATCACCGCTGCTGTGGGGCTCGCTTCCCTGGAAGCCGCCTCGCGGCATTTCACATAGAGCTCATGGTGGATGAGATCGAGCGTGCCATCCCAACTCCGCAGGTCGAAATAATCGTACAACGTCGAGCGCGGCGGCAGGTCTTTCAGGATAGCCCGCCACTGACAGCCGGTCGATAGAATATACATGAGGCCGTTCACCACCTCACGCATGATCACCGTGCGCTTGCTGCCGCCACGCAACTCAACATCGGCTTCTTGCCGTTGAAATGGATGCGCCCTTCCTTGAGCCGGCGCCTGCCCAGCGCCTTGCGCTTGTCGTCCATGGCTTTGATCTCCGAACCCCGGACAACCGGAGCGCGACTCTAGAGCGGAATGAACTTGGACTGAATCGTCCGCAAAGAATCTCCCTCCCCCTTGTGGGGAGGGGGATTCCAATGACGCCATGTAGAGTCATCTTGCTCTAGCAGGCCACGACCTGGATAATGAATTGTTAACGCCTCGTGCCGGCCTTACCATTTGCGTGGCGGCGCCCGCCTGGCTTCGCCGGTGAAGTGGAGACCGGCTTCGTCGTTCCGCCGCCACGCCACCTTCACCGGGCGGATCCAATCGTCGCTCTGGACCAGAAGCTCGAATTCGTCGGGAATGGCACTCTGGTTCTTACAGCGGATGCGGGCGCCGGTTGCGGAAACGTCCCGCACGCTGCAATCCACCACCGAACCCAAATTCATGCTGACGATCTTACCATCCTTCAAGACCCTGGGGCGGCGCAAATTGCGCTTTTCTTCGGCCAACATTGTATCAAGTTCTCTCGGCCTTCGCGGTAATGGTTGGAATGAATACTCTGCATTTATTAAGAAAATCTGCAGTCGGCCATTCCTGGGGTTCAACGGCCGCGACGCGCCACACGCTCGATTTCCTCGCGCACCAGTCGCTCGACCAGCGCCGGCAGGTTTTCGTCGAGCCATTGTTTCAGCATGCCGCGCAGCATCTCCCGCGCCACATCTTCGACTGACCGGTCACCCATCGTCCGGCCGACCAGCGCGTTCGCCAGGCGGTCGAACGCCGCATTGGTCGCCGCCGCGGCCTCGGCCGACATCATCCCCGGATCGGCCCGGTAATCCGCTGGGGCCTTGGGATCGGCGTGGTGCTGCGCCTCATGGGCCGCGGCATCCTCTTCGCCATAGGAGGGCCGCAGGTCGGGCGGCGGTTCGACCGGCCTCACCGCCGTGCCGCCCAGAATTCCGGCAAAACCCGCAGCCCGCGGCGGCGGCTCGGCGGGTGCGGCCCGGGTGAATGCGTCGATCGTGCGGTTGCGGTGAATGCGGCTGCGGATGTCCTCGATGTCCGCGGTCTCGGGGGGGAGGCGCTCCGTCTCGTCGCCGAATTTGACGCGCGACTCGCGCATGGCGCCCTTGAAGACGGTTCCGCGCGACTCCACCGAGATCGAAGGCGGCGCTTCGCCGATATCGTCCTGGATCGCCTTCCGGATGGAAGCGAGAAGATCTTCCATTTTCGGTTCTGCCGTCACCTGGAGATACCCCACACCGGTAACACTCACGCACGCCCCATGACAGAATTACGTCAGACCGGCGTACTTGTCGATGCCCTGGCGTCGCTACTCGACGGTTTCGGCATCCGTGCCGATCCACTTGCCGCGCACCGCGCGATAATTCTGCTCGGCATCGTAGTAGGCAACCGCAAGGCCGAGATCGCGCGCCGTGAGCCTGCCGACCGCCGCCAGAAGCTGATAGGCGGTCACCACCCGGTCGCGTTCGGCGCTCACCTGCACGATGCGGGCATTGACCACTTCGGTTTCCGCGTCGAGCACGTCGAGCGTGGTGCGCGAGCCCACCTGATATTCCTGGCGCACCCCGTCGAGGGCCAGTTCCGCCGCCGAAACCTGCGCCTTCGCCGCCGCGATGGTCTGCTGCGAGGCGACGAGAAAGCTCCACGACGCCTCGACCGACTCGCGCACCGCGCGGCCCGTCTCGATCGTCTGTAGGCGCCGCTGGCTGGCCACCTGCTTGGCTTCGCGCACCGCCGAGTAGGTTCGCCCGGCTTCATACAGCGGCACGCTGAGGACGCCGCGGATGGTGGTCGAATCGGAGGTATAGGCACCGCCGCCCGGATCGTGGCGGAGCGAGGTGGTTGCCTCCAGCGTAAGCGACGGCAGCAGATCGCCCTTCACCACTTCGACCGAGTGCCGCGAGGCTTCCTCGACGAAGGCCGCTGCCAGTACACTGGGATTGGTCTCGGCCGCCACCGCCAGCGCCGCATCGAGCGAGGCCGGCAGCGCGGCAATCTTGGGATATTTGAGAGTGCCGGGCGCTTGGCCGACGATGCGCGCGTAATTCGCCACGCTGGCCGCCAGATTGGCGCGCGCACCCGAGAGAGCGGCCTGCGATTGGCTGAGCCTGGCGCGGGCCTGGGCGGTGTCGGTGCGGGTCGTCTCGCCCGCTTCGAAGCGCGCCGTGGCGGCCCGCAATTGTTCCTGCAGCACGGCCACGTTCTTCTGGCGGAACGTCACGATCTGCCGGTCGCGCAGCACGTTCATGTAGGCCTGCACCCCCCTGAACAGGATGTCCTGTTCGACCGCCAGGAGATTCTGCCGCCCGGCCGCCACCGAGGCTTCCGCGGCCTTGGTGCCATTGATGGTCTTGAAGCCGCGGAACAAGGGCTGTGCCAGGGAAATGGAAATGCCGGCCGGATCGCTCTCGGTGGACGGCGCGATGTTGGTGTTGGACCAGTTATGGCCGGCATCGCCCTGCGCCGTCACCGTCGGCCGCCAGCCCGACAAGGCCTGCGGCACTTGCTCGTCGGTGGCCCGCTGCCGGGCCCGCTCGGCCCGGAGCGCCGGATTGCCGGAATAGGCCGTCGCCAGCGCTTCGTTCAGAGTCTCGGCCGCGGCCGGTGCCGTGAGCACCGCCGCCGAAACCAAGAACGCCCGGGCCCAACGCCCGATTCCACACCGCATCGCAATCTCCGCACCCGCAAAACCTAAAATACGAAAGCCGGCTGCTTTCCGGCGAATCCGGGAAGCGCCGGAATCGCTGCATCGAATGCCGCCCGTATCGCCCGTGCCTTGCCTTTGACTGTCCAGATCGAGGCCTTGGCCGGCTCGCCTTCGCCCACCACCGCCACCAGCCGGCCGCCATCGGCAAGCTGGGCAAGCAGTGCCTCCGGCACCTCCGCCACCCGGCCTTCGATCACGATGACGTCGAACGGCCCATCCGCCTTGCGGCCTTCGGCGAGCGAACCTTCGGCGACCGTGACGCCGCTGGCGCCCGCCAGATTGTCGCGGGCCATGGCGGCGAGCCCGGCATCGCTTTCCAGCGCCACCACGCGCGACGCCAGCCGCGCCAGCACCGCCGTTCCGTAACCCGTCGCCGCCCCGACATGCAGGATCTTGTCCTCGGGCTTGATCTCGGCGAGCTGCACGAGACGGGCGAAGACCATGGGCTCGGTCAGGTAGCGGCCATCGGCGATTTCGACATCGTCGTCGATATAGGCGATGTCCCGGCGGCCCTGGGGCACGAAATTCTCGCGCCCGATCGCCGCCATGGCCGCGACGATGCGGTGATCGGTGATGCCGTTGGGCCGCACCTGCGACGCCACCATGTTGGCGCGGGCAATGTCGAAATCGGTCATCTGCTCCCTGACGTGAATTATTCCGCCGCCTGTCGTCTGTGATAACCAATGCCCGGCCCCAAGTCCACCGCCCGACGAGCTCCAACCACAGCTTTCGCAACGTCGAAAAGTGCCGGTTGTTTCATGGGTTTGCTTCGCCTATAAGGCCGCCCGAAGGCCTCGTGGCGGAGTGGTTACGCAGCGGACTGCAAATCCGCGCACCCCGGTTCGATTCCGGGCGAGGCCTCCACTCCTCTATCGCGTCTTGCCGTCGCGCGGCGCGCCATAGCCGAAACGCCGCGCCAGCCTTGGCCAGCGCCAGTGCAGCCAATAGCCCAACTTCACCGTCGCATTGCGGCGGAACCGGCGCACCGGCGGCAAATCCACCGACAGAACCACGAGGCCGAGCGGGATCATCCAGAAGCCGAGGATCGGCAGAAAGCCGAGCAGGCCAAGTCCGACCAGCAAGATGCCGAGCCCGATGCGGAGCATGGGGTGCCCCGGCAGCTTGATCTTGTATCCGGCAAAATTGGCCCGCACGATATTTGCTCCCGGCTGTCTCGGACCTATATAGGAGGGGTCCGGGTCCAAACGAAGGGACTTTCCCCCGGCCGGAGCCTCTGCTATAGGCCCCGGCATTCCCCGATAGCTCAGTTGGTAGAGCATTCGACTGTTAATCGAATTGTCCCTGGTTCGAGTCCAGGTCGGGGAGCCACTTTTTCCCGCCGAACGGTCTTGAGAAACGCCTGACGATTCCGGGCCGGTGTTTCACGTGAAACTATTCCTGGACACGGCAAAAATGCTTGACTTTGCTGCGCTTTCGCGGCGCTTTCGGCGCCAAAACGCAGCATTTCGCGAGCCAATCGCGCGCATTTGGCGAGCCATTTTCGAGGCAAATTAGTTGACTGAGTCAACTATCGGCGAACTGCCCCCGGGACCGGGATGCGCGCCGCCGTCGCCGCCCGGGAAGCCCGCATCCTGAAGTTGACGGGCCTCGCCAAGCAGCTTCCCGGGTGTTAGCTTCCCTTGCGTCCATGGGCGTCACCCACGGAGCATCGCGCTGCTTCCAGGCACGGCCGAGTTCCGCGATGCGGTTGCGATCGAAGCGTCAACTCAAGGAGCCGGTGCTCCATTGCCCGCAACGCATTCGGAGACTGGAGAACGCCAACCGCTTTCCGAAGCGCCCGCGCCTCGGCACCGGGCCGCGTTCGAGAGGCGGATGGATCGAGAGCGAGGTGCAGGAATGGCTCCGGAAGCGGATTGATGATCGCGATAAAACCCACCGACACCTCCGCGTGATCTGAGGCGGGCCGGCTCCGCCCGGGGGCCAGCCCACAATTTCAGTCAGATTCCGCTTTGGGCTAAGAGCCGCTATCGGCTTTCCCGAAACCGAACGCTTGAAAACAACCAAAAAGCGTCCTTCAAGCAAAGGTTAAATGAACGGCTCCGACAAAAGCTCGGATGGGGTGACATTTGCATCGACACCAAATCGATTCATCGTCGACTTGATCAGCAACGCGAACCAACCGGGGGCAAAGGGTGACGGTACGACCGAAAGCAACAGCTTTTCGATGTTGACGGGCATCGAGAGGCTCATCTCATCTTGCGCGTCAAAGCGCTGAATGACTGCACGGACTTCGGCTTCGTGGCTCAGCGACTTTCGCTTCCAGTAGATGCGGTCATGCAAGCCCGCGAACGCCTTGCGGAAGTCAACATATTGCACCCGGCCCAGTCTGATCTGTGGATTATTCCCAAGCGCTTCGGTCAATAATTGAACTTTGGTCTCGATGGCTATTCCCATCATCGGCGGCGGGCAATAAAGTCGCCACAGTGCTTCAGATTCGCCTGTGTTCGCATGCCAGCAACTAACGAAGGAGCGCCGACGATCCTTCTCACCTATAGTCGAGAGCTCGCTCAACAAGCGCGCTGCTTCTCGCTCCACATACTCGGTCGATGGCGGTTCCCTTCGGCCTGGCGCGGTGCCGACAGCGCGGCGAAAGAAATCAAGGTAGAAACTATCCCAATGCTGCCGTCGTTCGGCGATGCCGGTGGCACCTTCGAAGGAATCTCCCAATACGTCGGCTCTGGCGAAATGGATTGAGCGTGTATCTAGCAGTGCGACGAACTTGGCAAAATCCATGTAACGCCACAGCCGCGTTTCGGGCTCGCACCTTTTATCGACTTCCCACCACCAGTAGACGTGAGTCGCTAACTCGCTGATCAGTTGTCTGCAGCACGTGCCGACATACAGTGGCGATCCATCTGCAGAGTAGCCTGCATAGGCCGCGACCTCCTTTGGAAGCTTCGAGCCACAGCTCTGGCAAGTGTCATAGCCCTGCGCCATCAATCGGCGGAGTTCATCAGTGAAGCGGCCTGTGCTGTTCATACTGAGAATTTATCAGAAATTTCGCGCCGTTCGACCGCCTGTATGACGGTTTCCGTGCTTCTGCGGATTTCCGATCACCACAGGCAACACACTCAGAAATGGTTCAAGCGGTGACAAAGACAAAATCCATTTTCAACTGCGGCTAAATGAAAGGTAATGTAGGCAAGGCCTGCATCGCGGACGTTTGCCTGCGCTAACATTGATGACCCTGCTACCTTTCACAGCCCGCTCATGAATTACGGGGTCAATGCTTGCCTCAGGTTGAAGACCTGTTTCGCGAATGGAGCGAAGAGTTGAAGGTAGACATAGACCTGCTCGCGTGTCGGACGGTGAGCCGTGGGGTGACCAGCCTGATTGCGCGCCACTCTAATGACGCCCTGAATCGCGTCGAGATTGGCTGCGAGATCATCAACAGCTTCGCGAGGTATTTGGCCTTGGATCGCATCCAGCGCAAGCCTGAATTTACGGATTGCTTCCGACATAACCCGTTGACTTTTGGCCGAATTGAATCGGCTACCGTGTACTGGATGTTGGGCAGCGGTCTCAAGCATTCGCAAGAACTCGTTCTCGGCCGCAACACCGAGCATGACGCAAGCCGCTAAAAGATTTCCAGCGTAGAAGGAACTGACGGCCTCAGCAAGGTACTCAATTGTGACTTCAGAAACATCCGGTATTGCCGCCCTGACCATGTTCAAATAACTGGCGCTGTCGTGGAAGCGCCAAGGCTGACCGGTTTCAATCAGTCGACGCCCCGCGCTGCTGACCTTGAAAAACGGCCACCCTGGGTTCGCGTCGTTGATCCCAAGGATGATGTAACCTTGGCGAAATAGGTCCCAGAACACCTCTCGGACCAACTCTGCATCGGCAGCCCGCAGGTAAGCGTCGTTGACCGGAGTAGGCCTATTCGCGCGCCGTTCAACGACCTGTCGAGTCGCATGAAGGAGCGTTGCCCACTGCTCTGGAAAAGGGTCGACCCTTTCTCTCCCGGACAGGATGTCGAATACAGTGTCTCTGGCCTCTTCGTAGGTCAAAGGCATGATTACCGCCGCCTTGGATTACGCCCGTCCTTGTCTATGGCTTTGTATACGGCTTATGGCCCGCGAGACCAACTCCTAGCAGCCTTAACTGCCGAGCGACTGCATAGGTTTCCGAATTACGGTTCCCTATGCATTCTGCACTCCTCTCGCAAGCTCCACGACCAAGATGTGCAGGCTGTTTCAGCATGTCCCCTTCGGGTCAAACTGCGACATTCGACTCCACACAGCCCATCCAGATACACCCCCATACCCTGTATCCTAGACCATTCGCGGCAAAAGCCGCGCATTTACGGCCCCGCCACACTGTCGGGAGCCTTCCGGGAAATGCCGAACTCATGGCATAAATCGGTCATCGCCGCGCCGTTCCCACGGCCCGCCATGCTTTCGACCTGCCTCCTTCCCGCTCCCGCCATATTTCTGCGTTGCTCTTGAACAATGCCACGCGGCAATGCGACACTGGCCGCCGCAATCGGGAGACGGCGCATGAGACTGTCGAAACTGCTGCTGGCGGGCTTGGCCCTGCTCGTCTGGCCGGCCGCCGCCGAGGCCAAGATGATGGCGCTGCTGGTCGGCGTCGCCGATTACAACGAGCCCTCCGGCATCCACGATCTCCTGGGGCCGCGCAACGACGTGACCATGATCTGGCGGGCGCTGAAGGCGCGCGGTGCCGCGCCCGAAGACATCGCCGTGCTCACCGACGGCCTGCCGCGGGCCCCCGAATTTCCGCTGCCCGGCGGCCTGCCCGAGAAGGCCAACATCCTCGCCGGGCTCGACCGCCTCGCCGCCGAGGCGCAGGCCGGCGACACGGTGTTGTTCTATTATTCCGGCCACGGCACCCGCCAGCCCGTCGACCCCTCCAAGCCCCAGGACGAGCCCGAGACCGACGGCATGGACCAGGTGCTGCTGCCCGCCGATGTCGGCCCCTACGACCCCATCGACATGACCATCAAGAACGCCATCATCGACAATCTGCTGGGCGAGAAGATCGATGCGATCCTCGCCAAGGGCGCCCTGGTCTGGGCCGTGGTCGATGCCTGCCACTCGGGCACGGTGACGCGCGGCGAGGACGTGACGCGCACCGTCGATCCGGCTCTGCTCGGCGTGCCGGATGCGGCACCCATCGCCGCGAGCCGCGGCGGCACCCGCGAAGGCACCATGAAACCCAAGCGCGGCGAAGGCAATCTCGTCGGCTTCTATGCGGTTGAATCCTACGACCAGGCGATCGAGCGGCCCTTCCCCGGCTATGCCCTGCCGATGGTCGGCGAAGGCAAGACCCAGCGCATGGGCGTCTTCACCTATCATCTGCACCGGGCGCTCACCCGCAACACCGCCGCCACCTTCCGCGACCTCGCCCAGGAAATCGTCGCCGAACTCAATTCCGATACCTCGGGCGGCAAGGTGCCGCCGCCGGTGTTCGACGGCGATCTCGACGCTGCCCTGCCGGGCGGCGGCCAGGCGATCGCCAATTCCGTCTCCGGCGTCGTGAGTGATGGCAGGATCGCCATTCCGGCGGGCGCCCTGCATGGCTTCGATGTGGGAGCGAGGCTGGCGCTCTATGCGCCGGGCCAGCCGGACAAGCCCGTGGCTTACGCCGACATTGCCTCGGCCACCGCCGTCACCAGTAATGTCGACGAGATCGAATGGCAGGAGGGGGCCGAAAGAATTGACAACGGCACCATCGCGGCCGTGGTCGAGGAAGCGGCGGTCAATTTCCGCTTCACCGTGGCGCCGCCGCCGCCCTCCGATCCGACCGATGCCGGCGCGGCGATCGGCGAGGCTTTCGCCGACGGCGCGGCCACGCTCGGCATCGAGCTGACCGAACCGGGCAATCCCGATGGCGACGTGCTGCTGCGTGTGAAGAACAAGCGCCTGTGGATCGTGCGCGCCGACCGGCCCTGGGTCGAGACCGCCGGCGCCTATGACGAGACGCCCAGCCTGGCGCTCGGCGGCGATCCGGCGAAACTGGCGCGCGATCTGAAGGCTGCCGTGTGGAGCCTGGCGCGCGCCGCCAAGCTGTTGCGCGTCGCTTCGGCGCTGGGCGGCGGCGAGGGTGGCGACGGCATCGAGATCGCCGCCCATGTCTCAAGGACGCCGGGCCAGGATGCCAAGGGCAAGTGTCCGAGCGATCCGCCGGAAGGGGCGGCGGCCTCGCCGTTGCAGCCGCTCATTCCAGTGGCGGCGGGCAATTGCGACTATGTCGAGATCGAGGTGAAGAACGATTCCGACATCGATTATTATGTCGGCGGCTTCTATGTCGATGCCCTGGGCGGCGTCTTCGCCATTCCGGCGAGTGCCATGCAGCGCGGCTGCGTGCGGACCTTGAGTTCCGATCCCACCAAGCCCTTGCGCTTCCGCTTCTGGATCGACACCTGGGACGAGACGGCGGCGAAGCCTTCCTCGACGGGGGCGGAGAATTTTGTCATCCTCGCCGTGCCCAAGGACGAACAGCGCCAGCCGCCGAAACTCTGCGCCTTGACCCAGCCCACACTCGCCGCCATGCAGCAGACCCGCGCCGTCGAACAGCCCTCGGCCCGCGGCGGCAAGAGCAAGCTCGATCTCCTGCTCGGCGGCGTCGAAGGCGTCGCCACCCGCGGCGTGAGTGCGGCGAGCGAGGACGCCGGCCCCAAGATGACCGGCCGGCTTTTCGTCTTCGACGTGAAGCCCTAATCGGCCTTCCAGCCGCGCACCATGCGGTCGAGGAGAGCGGCGGCGGCGGCATCGCCGGCCGTTGCCCGCTGGCGCAGGATTTGCGCCGCCTCGACGCTCCAGTCGCCCTCATGCAGGGTGGTGAGCCACGCCGCCATGAGCAGCGCATCGACGCTCTCGCCGGGGCCCGCGTCCTTCAGCTCCCGCGGCATCTCGGGCAGGAGATCGCGGAACCGGAAGACCACGCGCGCCGTCCCGCCGGCCGAATCCCGGATCGTCACATTGAAGCGATCCACCGATTGCGCCGGAATCCGCAATTCGAATTCGCGGGCTCCGATGCCGGGAAACGGCTGCGCCCTGCCGTCGACATCGACGATCAGCGTGAATGGCGCCGTGCCGCCGGTCCAGGCGAGCCACAGCTTGGGCTCGCCCTTGACCAGGAAATTCGGCCCCCGCACCGCCATCGGCAGCTTGAGCGTACCGTCGTCGCCCTTCGCCACCATGTTCTCGGGGATTTCCTCGGCCTCGCCGCCGCCGAGAATTCCGGCCACCGCCTCGATCACCGACCAGGCATCCTCGCCCGTCGGGATTTCGCCCTCGACCGCGTAGGGCGCGCCGGCTTGAACCTCGATCCGCTCGCCCGCGCCCACTTCGAGGCCGATGCGGCTCGCCGGATCGCGCACCGACACCACATCGCCCGCATAGAGCGGCATCATCAGCTTGGGGACAAGCGCCTGCCCGTCGCGCAGGATTGCGGTTTTATCGCCGCCGGCAAGCGCCACCGACACCACATAGCCCGCCGGCGGCTTGCCGCCTTGCGCGAGCGCCGGGCCGACGAGCATGGCAAGGGCAACCATCGCCGCCACAAATATCTTCACGGCCGGTTCTCCTTCTTCAGCTCTTGAGCAGCGCCCGCCAGCCGTGCTTCGGCCAGCCCATGGCGATATGGACGATCGAATCGACCAGCTTGAACAGCGCGAAGCCCGGAACCGCGACGGCGATCACATTGACGCCGGCCGCGAAGCCGAAGATGCGCGAGATCGCGAACAGCGCCGCCAGCGCGATCAAGCCGATCAGCACCACCGCCGGCGCCCCGTAGAAGCTGCGGGCAACGAAGGCGAACAGCAGGAACAGCGCCATGGCGAGAGCGTTCCGCATCCAGGCCGGAACCGGCGGCGTCTCCACGATGGCTTTCGCCTGCACGATGCTGTTGGCCAGGATGATGACGCCGGGCATGGTGCCGAGCGGGGTTTCATAAAAATCGCCGCTGGCCGAATGGGTGGCGCCGAGCAGCACCACGCGGCCGGCGAAGGGATCGCGGTCGATCTCGCCCGCCTTGGCGGCGACGCCGTTCTCGTAGGTGACGAGTTGCCCGGCGCCGATGCGGCGGAACAGGAAAGGTGCCCTGCTGTTGCCGGTGATCACATAGGGAATGGCCGCGGCCTGCTCCGCCGCGGGTGGCCAGGCGGCCGGAGGCAGGTTCGCCTGGCCGCATTCCACGGCAACTCTCGCCGCCAGGAATGAAGCGAGGTCTTCGCCGTGGCGCGCGGAGGAGAACAACAATGCCGCCGCCGCCAGCGCCGCCGAGGGATAGGCCGTTCCCGCCGCTCCGTCGCACACGCTCTGCCACAGCCGGATTTTCCGCACCGCCCGGTCGGCGGAAATATCGTTGAGCGTGGCGATCCAGTGGATATTGGCCTTGCCCGCGACGGCGCCGTCATAGGGCGTGGGGCTCGCTTCGGCGGCGCGGATACTATCGCTGTCGCGGGTGAACCCGATCTTGCGCACCAGCAGCAGCGCCGGCGCGTCCGCCGGATAGGACTGCAACAGGGCGGCGAGCGCCGCATCGGGCGGGGCTCCGGCAATCTCCGATGTCAGATCGAAATCGACGAGGATCGCCGCCGCGCCGTTGCGCCGCGCTTCGCCGATCAGCACCGCCAGTGCCGCGCGAGGCGTCACCGGCCCCGCGCCCCAGGCCGCCCGCGTGGCGTCGTCGACATCGAGCAGCGTCACCGGCAGGGCATCCTCCGGCACGCCCCCCATCACCAGAGACAGCGCCGCCAGCCGGTCGGCATCGTTCAGGCTTTCAAACACCTCGATGATGCGCTGGCCGAAGCCGCCGAGCAGGATCAGCGCCGCGAGACCGACGATAAAGGACGTGAGCAGGTGCCGCCGCGGCGCCTCGTCCTTGGCCAACAGATTATCCAGCCGCGAATACATGCCGGCAGATTAGCCGTTCCGCGTCGAAACGAAAGCCCCGGTCTATTCCTCGTCCGCCGCGACACCCTTGGCACCGAAGAAGGCGCTGATGTAGTCGAGCGTGACGCCCTTCGTCGCGCCCGCCGCCTCGGCCTTGCTCATGACGGCCGAGAACTGCGCCTTGCTCTGTGTGAAATTCTTCACCCGCGCCGCCGGATCCGACGGATACATGAAGTCGATCGTCGCCCGGTCGGCTTCGGAGATGTCGGTGTTGGATGCCGGGATGAAGCAGGTGCTCTTGTCGCCGGCGAGGTAATATTCGGGCGGGAACGAATAGAGCATCACCGAGCGCGAATCGAATTCGGTGAGCATCAGGTCCTCGCCCGAGAACGGCGCCATGTTGAACTTGATCGTCTCTTCGTCCCAGTTGTTGGGCGGGCCGCCGAGATACTTGACGATATAATCCCAGTTGAACTCGTTCACGCAGTTGGCGGCCGGGCTCTGGTGCTCGTGCAGGAAGCCCAGCGCATGGCCGAACTCGTGCAGGATGACGCCACGCGGTTCCGGCTGGTCCAGCACTTCCGGCTCCGCCTTGTCGAAGCCCTCGAGATTGAGCGACGGCTCTTCCTGCTTGGTATAGACGACGCTGTTCTGGCCCAGTTGCGACCAGTAGCCGGGCTGGGCGTAGGAAACGCGGACCTGCGATTCACGCGCTTCGGGATCGCACTGGCGCGGCTTGCCCGCCTTGCCGAAATCGAGCTTGAGCCCCATGCCCTGGTCGGTCGTCCACCGGTCGGCGATCTCCGCTACCTTGGCGTTGGTGGCGTCATTGCCGCCCATGAAGCAGACGCGCAGCTTGGCAAAGGTCGGCGGCCACTGGACCAAGCGGCTGTAAATGCCCTTGGCCGCGTCCGAATCGTCCATCGCCCGCAGCGCCTTCATGCCGGCCATGACCCGCTTCTGGTAAATCATCGGCATGCCGCCCTTGCCCCGCGGATCGTGGGCCGATGCCGCTCCTGCCACCATAAGCGCGGACAAGGCCACGCCCGAAACCAAAGCTACTGCACGCGATGCCGTCATGATGATCGTCCTCCACTGAAGCGGGTGGCGAGGCTAACACAATTGCGGCCACCGGCAAGGGGCAGACTGATGCTGAATCGCGGTGAAACTTCGGGCGGAACGCGGCGGATTTGTGCCGATTTGGGTTTGGACCGGACCACCGAATGCCGATTTGACGGCGGCCGCGGCCTCGGGCATTGCTTAGCCATGGACATAAAACCCGACGTTATCGCCGCCATCGGCAACACGCCGCTGATCAAGCTGCGGAAGGCTTCCGAGCTTACCGGCTGCACTATTTTGGGCAAGGCGGAATTCATGAACCCCGGCCAATCGGTGAAGGATCGCGCCGCCCTCTTCATCATCAAGGATGCGATCGCCAGGGGCGAACTCAAGCCCGGCGGCACCATTGTCGAAGGCACCGCCGGCAATACCGGAATCGGCATCACCGTCGTCGCCAATGCCATGGGCTTCCGCACCGTGATCGTCATTCCGGTGACCCAGAGCCAGGAGAAGAAGGACGCGATCCGCCAGCTCGGCGCCGTGCTCGTCGAGGTTCCCGCCGTCGCCTACAAGAACCCCAACAATTACGTGAAATATTCCGGCCGCCTGGCCAAGGTCATGGGAGCCGTGTGGGCCAACCAGTTCGACAATGTGGCAAACCGCCTGGCCCATATCGAGACGACGGCACCGGAAATCTGGGCGCAAACCGATGGCAAGGTCGATGCCTTCGTCAGCGCCGCCGGAACCGGCGGCACCATCGCCGGCGTCAGCATGGCGCTGAAGGCGAGGAACAAGAACATCAAGATCGTCCTCGCCGACCCCATGGGGGCCGCCCTCTACAATTATTACAAGCACGGTGAGCTCAAGTCCGAAGGCTCATCGATCACCGAAGGCATCGGCCAGGGCCGCATCACCAAGAACCTCGAAGGCGCGGTTATCGACGAGGCCTTCCAGATTCCCGACGGCGAGGCGATCCCCATCGCCTTCGACCTGCTGGAACATGAAGGCCTGTGCATGGGCGGATCGACCGGCATCAATGTCGCGGGTGCCATCCGCATGGCCAAGCAGATGGGGCCCGGTCATACCATCGTCACCGTGCTCTGCGACTACGGCACCCGTTACGCATCGAAACTGTTCAATCCCGCCTTCCTGCGCGAGAAAAGCCTGCCGGTGCCGAAATGGCTGGAGGCCAGTCCGCGGGTGCCGGAGGTGTTTGAAGAGGTCCCGGCTTGACCACGCTGCTCTTCCGCGACGATGCCTATCTGCAATCCTGTGACGCCACCGTCACCGGCATCAATGAGCGGGGCGGTATCCTTCTCGACCGCACCGTCTTCTACGCCACGGCCGGCGGTCAGCCGGGCGACAGCGGCAGCATGACTTTTGACGGACAATCCATCGCCATCGCCACTGCCATTTATGACGAGACCAAGATACCGGTGCATGTGCCGGCGGCGGCCGCGCCAATGCCGAGGCCCGGAACGCCCGTCGAAGTGAAGCTCGACTGGGCGATCCGCTATCGCAACATGCGCGCCCACACGCTGATGCATCTGCTCTGCGCCTCGGTGCCCCATCCCGTTACCGGCGGGGCCATTTCCGAGGATGGCGGCCGCATCGATTTCGATATTCCGGAAGGCGGCATCCCCAGGAAGGAGGAACTTGCCGAACGCATCAACCGGCTGATCGCCGAGGATCACCCGGTGTCCTTCCGCTGGATCAGCGACGAGGAGATGGGGAAGAACCAGCACTTGATCCGCACCATGTCGGCGAAGCCGCCCATGGGAACCGGCCGCGTACGGCTCGTCCTGATCGGCGAGGAAGGCAAGATCGATATCCAGCCCTGCGGCGGCACGCATCTGCGCTCGACCGCCGCCATCGGGCCGATTGCGGTTGCCAAGATCGAGAACAAGGGCAAGATCAACCGCCGCATCCGGCTGGTGTTTGCATGACCGAGCATCTCGTTTCCACCGCATGGCTGGCCCAGCATTTGAACTCTCCCGACATCGCCATTGTCGATGCCTCCTGGCATCTGCCGGCGGCCAGGCGCGACGCCAGGGCGGAATTTCTCGAAGCCCGCATACCCGGCGCCCAGTTCTTCGACATCGATGACATCTCCGATACGTCGAGCCCTTTCCCCCACATGCTGCCGGCGCCGGAAAAATTCGCCTCGCGCATGCGCAAGCTCGGTGTCGGCGACGGCAAGAAGGTGATCGCCTATGATGCGGTGGGGCTTTTTTCGGCGGCCCGCGCCTGGTGGATGTTCCGCGTCTTCGGTCACGACGATGTGGCCGTCCTCGACGGCGGCCTGCCGAAATGGATCGCCGAAAACCGCCCTCTGGCCGAAGGCCCGCCGCAAAAGCCGCAGGAGCGCCATTTCACCGCGCGCTTTCAGGCCATGATGGTGCGCGACATGCCCGATATCGCCATGGCCATCGGGACCGGTGCCGCGCAGATCGCCGATGCACGATCCCCCGGACGCTTCCGCGGCGAGGAACCGGAGCCGCGCCCCGGGGTGCGTGCCGGTCACATGCCGGGCGCCCGCAATGTCCACTACGCCACACTGCTCAAGCCCGACGGCACCATGAAACCGGCCGACGAGATCGCCAAGGTCTTCGCCGCCGCCGGCATCGAACTTTCCCGGCCGGTCATTACCAGTTGCGGCTCCGGCGTCACCGCCGCGATCCTGTCCCTTGCCCTCGCCAGGTTCGGTGCCAGGGATCATGCGCTCTATGACGGTTCGTGGAGCGAATGGGGTGCCGCGCCCGATACCCCCGTCGCCACCGGCCCCTGAGCCCATGCGCAAGGTCAAGACGACCGTCACCTTTCTCGAGATGAAGGCGGAGCCGCGCCTGCATTATCCGCCGCCCGCCAATCTCAAGCTGATGCTGGTGCGCGCCGAGCAGCCGAGCGCCGGCTTCTATCGCTATCTCTACGACGCCGTCGGCCGCGATTTTCTCTGGGTCGACCGCAAGAAGTTGAGCGACACGAAACTGCTGGCGGCGATCCGCGCCGAAGGCGTGGAGGTCTGGGTGCTCTATGTGGCGGGCGTTCCGGCCGGCTATTTCGAAGTCGATGGCCGCGACAAGTCCGCCGTGGAACTCCGATATTTCGGCCTGATCCCGGAATTTTACGGACGCGGCCTCGGCAAGTGGTTCATGGCCGAAGCGATCAAGGCCTGCTGGACCCGGAAGCCGGAGAAAATCGTGGTCGAGACCTGCACCCTCGACGGCCCCGCCGCCCTTCCCCTCTATCAGCGCATGGGCTTCGTCCCCTATGCGCGCAAGGAGAAGGTGATGGAGGTCACCGATTGACGGCTGCGGCGCGCAGCCATGCGGCGAGGTGATCTTCCGTGACTTCGCCCGCAGCCAAACCGTAGATCATGGTGACAATCATCGGCTCGTCGAATTCCACATCGACACCGTTGAGGGCGAGAAAGACTACCGCACACAAAGTGCCCGTTCGCTTGTTGCCGTCGATGAACGGGTGGTTCTTGACGACGCCGGTACAATAGCTTGCCGCCAGCCGGAACATGTCCGCTTCCGGCTCATAAGCGTGAACATTTTCGGGCCGCGCCAGCACACTTTCCAGAAGCCCCGGATCGCGCACGCCATCGGAGCCGCCGAAGCGCACCAGCGATTCCCGGTGGAAGGCCTCCACCATGTCCTTCGTCAGCCAGATCATGGAAGTTGCCTATTCCGCGAGCTTCTTCATCGCGTTCGGATATTTGCGCATGAAGCCGCGCGCCGTCTCGACCGCCTTGTCGAAATCGGCGTCATAGGGCGTGAGCTCGAAGCCGCGCGGGGTGCGCACGGCATAGACCTTGTCGCCTTCGCCGAGGCCCAAATCCTTGGCGATATCGGAGATCGTCAAGCTCAGCGAATTGCCGACCTTGCGGATGGTGAGGGGTTTGTTCATGGCTGTTCGTATATTTAAATGTATAATTACACACTTGAATATACATTGTCAAGACACCGTCCCACTCGGTTCAGTGCAATATCTGGCTGAGGAACAGCTTGGTCCGCTCGCTCTTCGGGTTCTTGAAGAATTCGGCCGGCGAGTTCTGTTCGACGATCTGGCCCTGGTCCATGAAGATGACGCGGTCGGCCACCTGGCGGGCGAAGCCCATCTCGTGGGTGACGCACAGCATGGTCATGCCCGACTGGGCGAGATCGACCATCACCTCCAGGACTTCCTTGATCATCTCCGGATCGAGCGCCGAGGTGGGCTCGTCGAACAGCATGATCTTGGGGCTCATGCACAGCGAGCGGGCGATCGCCACGCGCTGCTGCTGGCCGCCCGAAAGCTGGCCCGGATATTTCAGCGCCTGTTCGGGGATGTGCACCCGCGCGAGATATTTCATCGCCAGCTCCTCGGCCTCCTTCTTCGGCATCTTGCGCACCCAGATGGGCGCCAGCGCGCAGTTCTCCAGAACCGTCAGATGCGGAAACAGGTTGAAATGCTGGAATACCATGCCGACCTCGCGGCGGATTTCGTCGATCTTCTTGAGGTCGTTGGTGAGCTCGATGCCGTCGACGACGATGTCGCCCTTCTGGTGTTCCTCCAGCCGGTTGATGCAGCGGATCAGCGTCGACTTGCCCGATCCCGACGGCCCGCAAACCACGATGCGCTCGCCCTTGTAGACCGTGAGGTTGATGTCGCGCAGCACGTGGAAATCCCCGAACCACTTGTTCATGCCGGCGATATGGATCGCCACTTCGTCGCTCGCCGTTTTTTTTGCAACTTTGGCCATGTGTCGTTACCTCTTGTGTCCGGTATTGAGCCGCCGCTCGATGAACATCGAATAGCGCGACATTGCGAAACAGAAGACCCAGAACATCAACGCCACGGTGAGATATCCCGTCGGCGTCGAGCTCGCCGACGACCAGATCGCTTCCTTGAGCCCGGTGCGGACGACGCCGAGCAGATCGAAAATGCCGATGATCGACACCAGCGTCGTGTCGCGGAACAGGCCGATGAAATTGTTGACGATGTTGGGAATGGAGATTTTCAGCGCCTGCGGCAGGATGATCTTGCCCATCATCTGCCAGTAGGAAAGCCCCAGCGCCATGGCGCCTTCATACTGGCCCTTGGGGATCGCCTGCAGCCCGCCGCGGATGGCCTCCGCCATATAGGCGGCAATGAAGATGATGACGACGATCAGGGCCCGCAGCAGCTTGTCGAAATTGACGCCCGGCGGCAGGAACAGCGGCAGCATCACCGACGACATGAACAGCACCGTGATCAACGGAACGCCGCGCCAGACCTCGATGAAGACGATCGAGAACAGCCGCACCACCGGCATCTGCGACCGCCGCCCCAGCGCCAGCAACACGCCGATCGGCAGCGACACCACGATGCCGGTGACGGCGATGACCAGGGTGACCGTCAGTCCGCCCCAGTAGGACGTTTCGACCGGCACCAGCCCGAAGTCCACATCCAGCAGCAGCATGGCCGTCATCAGCCCGGCGGATCCGAACGCCCAGTTTATGAGTGCGGCGCGGGTCTCCCCCACCAGCGAGGCCACGATGGAAAGGACGCCGGCCACCGCGACGAGCAATCCGACAGCCGCCGGAAGCAGGGCGATCGCAACGCCCGCCACGTCGACCACCGGAGAATTCACAAAGAAGGAAGCCAGCCAAAGCAGGACCGCCACGCCGGTGAGCGTCAGGGCGGCGAGGTTCCGCGATATGCCCTCCTGCACGCCGAGGCTCGCCATCGGCAGCGCCACCGCTGCCAGCAGCAGCAGTGCCGCAATCCGCCCATAGGTTGCCATCTCGATGCCGAAACGGCCGCCGGTCAGCAGAATGAGGGCGATCAGCGGATAGACCACCAGCAGGAACACGGCGTTCCAGAATTTGTATGGAACCAATGGCACCATCATCGGCGCCAGCCCCATGACGCCGAGCAGGAAGCATAGGTTCACCCGCCAGCGCTCTTCGATCGGGAAGAACCCGTAGATCCACTGGGGAAACTTGGCCGCCACCATGGGCCAGCACTGGCCGGCGTTTTCGCGGATGCAGGCCTCGCGATCGACGCCGGTCCAGGTGGCGCGCAAGATCAACCAGTCGAACATGTCCCAGATCAGCCACAGAGCGAACGCACCGAAGACGATGGTCAGGGCGCTGTGGTAAACCGATGAGAACAGATTCTTGAGCAACCAGCCCTGCAGGCCGGCCTCGCCGGGCGGCGCCGGCAGCAGGGGAGCATCGTCGCGGCGGACAAAGGCGATGTCGGCGGCTTTCATGGCCATGGCCTAGCGCTCCACCAGCTTCATGCGCGCATTGTACCAGTTCATGAACATGGAAGTGAGCAGGCTCAGCGACAGATAGACGGCCATCCAGATGGCGACGATCTCGATGGCCTGTCCCGACTGGTTGAGAACCGTGCCGCCGGTCGCCACGATATCGGGATAGCCGATGGCGATGCCGAGCGAGGAATTCTTGGTCAGGCTCAGATAGGTCGAGGCCAGCGGCGGAATGATGACCCGCATCGCCTGCGGAACGATCACCAGCCGGAGCGTGGCGCCATGGCGGAGACCCAGCGCATGGGCCGCCTCCGACTGGCCGTGGCTCACCGCCTCGATGCCGGCCCGCACCGATTCGGCGATGTCGGCGCCGGTGTAAATGGCAAGCGCCAGCAACAGGGCCATCAGCTCCGGGGTCACCGTAAGGCCGCCCTTGAAATTGAAGCCGGCCAGTTCCGGATAGTCCCAGCTCAGCGGGAAGCCGGCCACGGCAAGACCGATCAGCGGCAATCCGACGAACAGCGCCAGCGACGACAAGAACACCGGAAACGGCTGCCCGGTCGCCATTTGCCGGGCATGAGCCCAGCGGCGCAGCAGCCAGATCAATGCAATGGCCGCAACCAATCCGACCAGCATCAGCCAAGCGCCCTCGCCGAACACCGGCTTGGGCATCATCAGGCCGCGGTTCGACAGAAACCAGCTGTCGAGGAAATTGATGGCCAGCTTGGGTCCCGGCAACGGCTGCAGCACGGCGCCATAGAACAGGAAAACCTGTAGCAGCAACGGCACATTGCGGAAGAATTCGATGTAGCAGACGGCGATGCGCGACACGACCCAGTTGCGCGACAGGCGCATGATGCCGACCAGGAAACCGATGATCGTCGCCGCGATGATGCCGAGAATGGAAATGAGAATGGTGTTGAGCAGCCCGACCAGAACCGCGGTGCCATAGCTCGACGCGCTGCTATAGGGGATCAGCGACTGAATGATGTCGAAGCCGGCGGTCTTCCCAAGGAAGCCGTAACCCGAGGCAATATGGCGCGACTTGAGATTACTGTAGGTGTTCTCGACGATCACATAGAACATGACAAAGACGATGATCAGCAGCGCCAGCTGCACGAAAATCGAACGGACTTTTGGATCGTTCCAGATAGACGCCCTTGGCCGCTCACGCGCATCGATCGCGACGGTCATGTCCTACCCTTCATCGCAGGCGCCCGGCGCCTGCCTCCCCTTGATCGCCGGTTTTCCGGTCTTCTTCTGTCGGACGTTAGAAAAGTGCCCGGCCGGAGCCGGGCATCCGAAAGCGGTTAGCGGATCGGCGGGGCGTATTGCAGGCCGCCTTGATTCCACAGGGCGTTCTTGCCGCGCGCGATCTTCAGCGGCGTGCTCATGCCGACGTTGCGCTCGAAGATTTCGCCGTAGTTGCCAACCGCCTTGACGATCTGCACGACCCAGTCCTCCGAAACGCCGAGCCCGGTGCCAAAGCCGGCCGCCGAGCCGTCCTCGTTCTTGACGCCGAGAATGCGCTTGATTTCCGGATTGGTGGCGGTCTTCGCCATCTCCTCGACATTGGCCTGGGTGATGCCGAATTCTTCCGCCGTCAGCAGGGCGAAATAGGTCCACTTCGCTACATTGAACCAGGCATCGTCGCCCTGGCGAACCACCGGACCCAAGGGCTCCTTGGAGATGATTTCCGGCAACACGATGTGATCATCGGGATTGGCGAGCGCCAGGCGCTCGGCATAAACGCCCGACTGGTCGGTGGTGAAGACGTCGCAGCGGCCTTCTTCATAGGCCTTGCGCACCTCGTCGGCATTCTCGATGGCCACCACCTGGTACTTCATGTTGTTGGCCTTGAAGTAATCGGCGAGGTTCAATTCCGTCGTCGTGCCGGTGGCGGTGCACACCGTGGCGCCGTCGAGCTTGAGCGCGCTGTCGACGCCGAGCGACTTCCTCACCATCATGCCCTGGCCGTCATAATACATGACGCCGGCGAACTTGAGACCGAGCGAGGTATCGCGGCCCATGGTCCAGGTCGTGGTGCGCGACAGGATGTCGACTTCGCCGGATTGCAGAGCCGTGAAGCGCTCCTTGGCGGAGAGCGGCGTGAACTTCACCTTCGAGCCGTCGCCGAAGATCGCGGCGGCCACGGCGCGGCAGTAATCGACATCGAGGCCGTTCCAGTTGTTGTTGGCGTCCGGCAGCGAGAAGCCGGCCAGGCCCTGGGTCACGCCGCACTGCACGAAACCCTTGGTCTTGATGTCGTCGAGGGTTCCGGCGGATGCGGTGGTGGAGGCCAGCATGCCGGCCGCGGCGCCGAGCGCCCATGCGAGAACTTTGCGTTTCATCGTCTACCTTCTTTCTGAACTGCGCGGCCGCTCAAGTCTGCGAACCCCGCGGGGCGCGACGCCGATGGCGCCGTCCGCCGCATGATGTCCTTCCTGGAGCCCGGCCGCTGTTGGCTTACGTTACTCCCTGGGGGTGTTTTTGTTCTCTTGCTCACCCCGCTTGCTTTAGACAAGCCGGAAACGTGGGAGGGGTCAAGGAGAAAGCACCCGGACCGCCTCGTCCACGCTCGCAAGGATGACCGCCTCCGGCTTTTGCGGCCTGGCGATCATCAGCACCGGAATCTTTGTTTCACGCGCGGCAAGAAGCTTGGCGCGGGTCTCCTCACCGCCGGCATTCTTGCTCACCACATGGGTGATGCAATTTTGGGTCATCAGTTCCTTTTCGGCGGCGGCGGTAAAGGGCGGCCGCGCCAGAATGAGGCGCCACCGCGATGGCAGCACCTCCTTCGGCGCTTCGATCGTGCGGACGATACCTTCGAGATCGGCGCGCGCCAGGAAAGGCGCCACCTCCTTGCGGCCGATGGTCAGAAACACGCGCGCGTTTGCCGGCAATGCGGCAACGGCCGCCGCGATATCGGCAACGCCGATCCACCGGTCGCCCGCCTCCGCCACCCAGGCCGGGCGTTCGAGCCGGTACAGCGGCAAGCCGCAGGCTTTCGCCGCTTCGGCGGCATGCAGCGATATCTGCGCCGCGAAGGGATGGGTCGCATCGATCAAAGCTCGGAACTCGCCGGCGCGCAGATAGGCGGCAAGCCCCTCGGCCCCGCCGAAGCCACCGCGCCGCACCTCGCCGGCCGGCAGTCGCGGCGCTTGCGTGACACCGGCGAGCGACGTGACGATGCCATGTCCGGCACCGATCAACCGGTTGGCGAGGACCCGCGCTTCAGCCGTGCCGCCGAGGATTAGAATGCGCTTACCCGGCATGGCCGATGATCCCGCCGTCGCGCGATACGATCACGATGTCGGGCTCGACCGCCGCCCGGCGCAGCACATCGCGCGCGGTTTGCAGCGCCGCTTTTGCCACGCGCGCCGCAAGATCCACGTCAGCCGCCATCTCCAGGACCTGTTGCGCCGTATTGGCCGCCAGAATTTTTTCGCGCGGCAGTTCCGGCAAGAGCGCCGCCAGCCAATCCATGTCCACCTGGCTTCGCCCCGAATGCAGATCGAGCGCGCCCTGCGCCAGCTTCACCATCTTGCCGAAACCGCCGCCGATGGTGATGCGTTCGACCGGATGGGCGCGCAGATATTTGAGCAAGCCCCCGGCGAAATCGCCCATGTCGATCATCGCCTCGAGCGGCAGGCCGTAATGCGCCCTGACCGCGTCTTCCGAGGTCGAGCCGGTGCAGCCGGCGAGATGCTTGAGGCCCATGGCGCGCGCCACATCGACGCCGCGATGGATGGAGGCGATCCAGGCGGCACAGGAAAACGGATTGACGATGCCGGTGGTGCCGAGGATCGACAACCCGCCCAGGATGCCGAGCCGCGGGTTCCAGGTCTTTTGCGCCAGCGCCGCGCCGCCCGGAATCGAGATTTCGATTTCAACATCGCCGCCGCCCAATTCGGCGATCGCCTCCCGCATCATCCGGCGCGGCACCGGATTGATGGCGGGTTCTCCCGGCGCAATGGGCAGGCCCGGCTTGGTGACCGTCCCCACCCCCGGCCCCGCCTTGAAGCTGACACCCTTGCCCTTCTTCCGCACCGTGGCGATCACCGTGCAGCCATGGGTCACGTCAGGATCGTCGCCCGCATCCTTGACAATGCCGGCCTGGGCCCAGCCCTCGCCCTTGCCTTCCAGCGCCAGCGCAAAGGCCGGCGTCTGGCCCTTGGGCAAGGTGATCGTCACCGGATCGGGAAAACGGCCGGTCAGCAATGCCGTATAAGCCGCCTTGGTTGCCGCTGCCGCACATGCGCCGGTGGTCCAGCCGCGCCTTAATTCACCCTCGGGCTTCTCACTTCGCATGGCCCGACTGTATAAGAGAGCCATGAGCCACGGACCAACAAAAACGGTGGAACACTGGGCCGAGGCGAAATCCGCCGCGACCGGCTTTGCCCGCCTCGATGCCGAACCCTTCCCGGCCTTCGAGCCGGGCTGGGTGTGGCTGGTGGGCGCGGGGCCCGGGGCTCCCGGTCTTATGTCACTGCTCTGCTACCATGCCATGCAGACCTGCGACGTGGTGGTCTATGACGCGCTGGTCAATCCCGCCATGCTGCGCTGGGTCAGGCTCGGCGCCGAACTCGAATATGCCGGCAAGCGCGGCGGCAAGCCTTCGCCCATCCAGCGCGATATCTCGCTCCGCCTCATCGAGCTTGCCAAGGCCGGCAAGCGCGTGCTTCGCCTGAAGGGCGGCGATCCCTTCATGTTCGGCCGCGGCGGCGAGGAGAGCCAGCATCTCGCCAAGGCCGGCATTCCCTTCCGCATCGTGCCCGGCATCACCTCGGGCGTCGGTGGGCTGGCCTATGCCGGCATGCCCGCCACCCACCGCGATACCAACCATTCCATCACCTTCCTGACCGGCCACGACGCCACCGGCAAGATGCCCGCCAATGTCAATTGGCGGGCGGTGGCGGCGGCCTCGCCGGTCATCGTCATGTACATGGCGGTGAAGAATCTGGGCGATATCGCGGCGGCCCTGCTGGCCGCCGGCCGCCCGCCCGGGGAGCCCGTCACCATCGTCTCCAATGCCTCGCTGCCGCATCAGCTTGTGCAGGCGACCACCCTGGCCGAGGCGGGCGCCTATGTCGCCGCCAAGCATCCGCCTACGCCCGCCATCGTCGTCGTCGGCCATGCCGCCGGCTGGCGCGACATGCTCGACTGGTACAAGGGCGCGCTGCGGGAGAACCCGATTGGCTAGAGCCGTGGTCATTGCCGCGCCTTCCTCCGGCAGCGGCAAGACATTGCTGACCCTCGGCCTGTTGCGCGCCCTGCGCAACCGGGGCCTCAGGGTTGCCTCGGCCAAGCTGGGTCCCGACTACATCGATCCGCGATTTCACCAAGCCGCCAGCGGCCGGCCCTGTTTCAATCTCGATCCCTGGGCCATGGGCCGATCCCACATCGCGGCCCTCCTCGCCGCCCTTTCGGCGGATTGCGATCTGATTGTCATCGAGGGCGTCATGGGCCTGTTCGATGGCCCCGACGGCGCGCCCGGCTCGACCGCCGATCTCGCCGAGGACTTGGGCCTCCCCGTCCTGCTCGTGGTCGACGCCAGCCACCAGTCCCAATCCATCGCCGCCCTGGTCCATGGTTTTGCCACCTACCGCCCGGCCGTGAAACTGGCGGGCGTCATCCTCAACCGGGTCGCCAGCGACCGGCATGAGACAATCCTGCGCCAGGCGCTGGGCCCGCAGGTGATCGGCGCCCTGCGGCGCGACAGCTCACTGCATCTACCCTCCCGCCACCTCGGATTGGTGCAAGCCGAGGAACATCAAGAGCTTGAGCACTTCATCACAACCGCCGCATCAGCGGTTGCACGTGAAACAAATCTTAACAGATTGTTAACCATTGCTTCGCAAGTCCCTGGCGCACCAGTGATTCGCGATAGCCTGCCGCCATTGGGCCAGCGCCTTGCCGTGGCCAGCGACCAGGCCTTCGCCTTTGCCTATCCGCACCTGTTGCACGGCTGGCGGAAAGCCGGGGCCGAAATCCTGCCCTTTTCGCCGCTGGCCGACGAGGCCCCGGCGCCCGATGCCGACGCCATCTTCCTGCCCGGCGGCTATCCGGAACTTCATGCCGGCAGGCTCGCGGCCAATGCCGCCTTTCTCGAAGGACTCCGGTCGGCAAGGGGGCGGGTCTATGGCGAATGCGGCGGCTTCATGGTTCTGGGCGAGAGCCTGATTGACAAGGATGGCGACGCCCACGCCATGGCCGGCCTCCTGCCTCTGATCACGAGCTTCGCCGCCCGCAAGCTCAGCCTTGGCTATCGCGAATTAAGACCGCTTCCCGGCGCGCCGTGGAACCGGCCCCTGCGCGGCCATGAGTTCCACTATTCGACCATTGCCGCCGAGGGTGAGGCCGACCGGCTCTTTACCGCCAAGGATGCGGCGGGCAACGATCTCGGCGCCATTGGCCTGCGCCGTGGCAAGATCATGGGCTCCTATGCCCATGTGATCTGCGAGGCGCCATGACGGCGCGCGCCATCATGCTGATGGGCACCGGCTCGGACGTCGGCAAGTCGCTGATCGCCGCCGGGCTCTGCCGCGCCTTTGCCGATCGCGGCTTGAAGGTCCGGCCGTTCAAGCCGCAGAACATGTCCAACAATGCCGCCGTCACTGTCGACGGCGGCGAGATCGGCCGCGCCCAGGCGCTGCAGGCCCGTGCCGCGCGCATCGATCCCACGGTTCATATGAACCCGGTCCTGCTCAAGCCCGAGACCGAGCGCGGCGCCCAGGTGATCGTGCAGGGCCGCCGCCACGCCACCATGTCGGCGCGCCATTATTTTGCCCACCGCAGCCAATTCCTGCCCGCCATTCTCGACAGCTTCCGGAAACTCGCGGGCGAGGCCGATCTGGTCATCGTCGAAGGGGCCGGCAGCCCGGCGGAGGTCAATCTGCGCGACGGCGACCTCGCCAATATGGGCTTTGCCGCCGCCGCCAATGTCCCGGCTCTGCTCGTCGGCGACATTCATCGCGGCGGTGTCATTGCCGCGATCGTCGGCACCTTCGCGGTCCTGACGCCGGAGGATCGGAGCCGCATAAAGGGCTTTTTGATCAATAAGTTCCACGGCGATCCTGCACTCTTTGCTGAAGGGCGGAAATTTCTGGAGAGCGAAACCGCCACGCCCTGCCTCGGCGTCGTCCCCCATTTCCCGGCCGCCGCAAGGCTTCCGGCCGAAGATGCAGTGGCATTGGAGCAAATGCTCGCAAGCAACTCTGGCAATTGCAAAATTTGCGTCTTGCGGCTACCGCGCATCGCCAATTTCGACGATCTCGATCCCTTGCGGCTGGAGCCTGGCGTCACCGTCCAGTTCATCGACCCGGGAGAGGCCATTCCCGGCGATGCACGGCTGGTGATCGTCCCGGGTTCCAAATCCACCATGGCCGATCTCATGGCACTTCGCGCCCAAGGCTGGGACATCGACCTCAAGGCCCATGTGCGCCGTGGCGGCCATGTGCTCGGCCTCTGTGGCGGCTACCAGATGCTGGGCAGGCGCATCCACGATCCCGAGGGTCTCGAAGGTCCGCCCGGCTCGGTCGAGGCTCTCGGCTTGCTGGACGTCGAGACGACGCTCCTTCCCGGCAAGATTTTGACCCGTATCGGCGCCATCCATGGGCCGAGCGGCGCGCCGATCACCGGTTATGAAATTCACCTCGGCCAGACAACCGGTCCCGATTGCACCCGCCCCTTCGCCTTGATCGGCGCGGAGCCGGACGGCGCCATCGGCGCCGATGGCCGCGTCATGGGCACTTACATCCATGGCTGTTTCGCCGGCGATCAATTCCGCCGCGGCTTCCTTGCCACGCTCGGCGCCGAAGCCGGCAGCTTTGCCTTCGAGGTTGAAATCGAGCGCACCCTGGATGAGCTTGCCGCCCATCTCGAAAGCCATCTCGACCTCGACCGCATCCTGGCGCTTGCCGGTCCCCTATGATCTGGCCCTTCCCCGCCTTTGCCGGCACCGCGCTGGCGCTCATCGCCGAGCGCTGGATCGGCTATCCGAAATCCGTCCATGACCGGATCGGCCATCCGGTCGAATGGCTGGGCCGGCTCATTACCGCCCTCGATGCCCGCCTCAATGCGGCCGACGCGGAGCCGGCCGAGGGCAAGGCGCTGGGCGGGCTCGCCCTTCTCGTCCTGCTTGCCGCATCGTTCATCCCGGCCTGGCTTGCAAGCACAGTGCTTGCCGCGCTTCCCCTGGGCTGGATCGCCGAGGCGCTGATCGCCACCGCCTTCATCGCCCAGTATTCCCTGCGTGAGCATGTGGAGTCCGTGGCCGGTGGCCTTGACCGCTCGCTCGCCGATGGACGCAGCGCGGTTGCCCACATTGTCGGCCGCGATCCGGCGGAGCTCGATCAATCGGGCGTTGCCCGCGCCGCGCTCGAAAGCCTGGCCGAGAATTTTTCCGACGGCATCGTCGCCCCTGCCTTCTACTATGCGCTTCTCGGCCTGCCCGGCCTCGTCCTCTACAAGGCCATCAACACGGCGGACTCGATGATCGGCCACAAATCGCCGCACTATCTCCACTTCGGCTGGGCCGCGGCAAGGCTCGACGATCTGGTCAATCTGCCCGCCTCGCGTCTGTCGGGTTTGCTCATTGCAGGCGCTGCCGCCTTCGACTCGCATGAAAGCGGCAGAGCCGCGCTCGGCGCCATGTGGCGCTTTGCCCGCAACCATGTTTCGCCCAATGCCGGCTGGCCGGAAGCGGCCCTTGCCGGAGCCTTGGGACTGCGGCTCGGCGGCCCGCGCAGCTATGGCGGCCGGATCGTCGATCTCGCCGCCATGGGCGACGGCCGCGCCTCCCTGACCCGCGACGACATCCGCGGCGGCCTCAGGCTTTACGGCCGCGCGCTTTCCCTGCTCTTCGCTTTGGCGCTTGCCGGCGCGATGGTCTCTTGAGAATTATCGGCAGTCCGGCAGCGATGAAAACCGCCGCGCCGGCGATTTCGGCGATGCGCTGATTGGCGAAGCCCTGTTCGTCGCGAAAGGCGCGCGCCAAGGCATTCTCCGGCACGATGCTCAATCCCACCTCATTCGAGACCACGGCCACCCGCGCCTTCGTCTTCTTCAGCGCGTCGCACAGCGCCGCCACCTCGGCCCGCACATCGCGGCCATGATGCATGAGATTGCCGATCCATACGGTGATGCAGTCGATGAGAATGAAGCCGGTCTTGGCTTCCGCCAGCGCCGCGACAAGATCGAGCGGCGCCTCGCGTGTGATCCACGCCGTTCCCCGCCTGCTCCGGTGCATGGCGATGCGCTCGCGCATCTCCGCATCGATGGCCTCCGCCGTGGCGATATAGAACTTCGATCCCTGGTGCTTCCGCGCCAGCGCCTCGGCATACCGGCTCTTGCCCGAGCGCGCCCCACCCAGAATGAAGGTCACGCGGTTCACCGCTGCACCGGCGGAATGCGGGCGATGAAATGCCCGCGCATGCGGTCGGGCCAGGCCCGGAACGGCACTTCGCCCGTTTCGGTTGCGCCGTGGAGATCGAACCAGGCGAGAATGGCCTCCGCCTGGGCCCGCTCCGGCCCATGATCGCCGGTCACATAGCCGAAGCGCCGATCGTCGCGCAGGATCACGCTGCAATGGCGCTTGCAGTTCCACAGGCAGGCCTGGGTCTCGATGGCAATATCGGCCCTGCCCTTGTCGCGCAGCACCTCCCGCATGTGGGCAATCAGGGTCTCGCCGCCGCTGCGCCCGTCCGGCCCGATCTTATCGGCCGCCGAATGCCGGCAGGTGGTGCAGAAAACCATGGATCGCATGATGCTTGGACGAGCCGTTCACCGGTTGCTAAGGTCGCGGCCCTCATTGTAGGCAAAGCTTCCACCTGTCAACGCGCATGAAACCGGCATGAAATTCGCCCGCATCTCCTTCCTCGCCTCCGATGCCCCCGCGGCCCGCAAGGCGCTTGGCCGCCTGGCGAAGCGCTACGGCAATGCCGATGATCCGGCCCGCGCCGACGTCGTCGTGGCGCTGGGCGGCGACGGCCACATGCTGCAGATCCTGCATCGCTTCGTTTCCACCGGCTTGCCGATCTACGGCATGAACCGCGGCTCCGTCGGCTTCCTGATGAACGACTATGAGGAAGGCCGCCTGCCCGAAAGATTGCAGGCGGCGGAACTCACCGTCATTCACCCGCTCAAGATGCGGGTCACCGGCGAGAGCGGCAAGACCCACCGGGCCATCGCCTTCAACGAAGTCTCGATGCTGCGTCAGCGCTATCAGGCGGCCAAGCTGAAGATCGCCGTCGACGGCAAGACCAGGCTCGAGGAGCTGATCTGCGACGGCGTGCTGCTGTCGACGCCGGCCGGCTCGACCGCCTATAATCTGTCCGCCCACGGACCGATCCTGCCGATCGAGTCCTCGCTTCTGGCCTTGACCCCGATCAGCGCCTTCCGGCCGCGCCGCTGGCTCGGCGCCATCCTGCCGCACAATGCCAAGGTGACGGTAACCGTGCTCGAACCGGAAAAGCGCCCGGTCGCCGCCGTCGCCGATCATGTCGAAGTCCGTCATGTGCGCGAGGTCGAGATTGCCGAAGACCGCAAGCGCTCGGTCAAAATCCTCTTCGACCCCGGCCACAGCCTGGCCGAGCGCGTGCTCAACGAGCAGTTCCGGCTTTAGGCCGCCCTGACGATATCGGCCTTGAGACGCTGGGCGATGATGCGCACCCGGTCCTCGGCGAAGCGGCCGACGAATTCCAGGTGCCTGGCGCGTTCCTTGACCGGCATATTCTCGTAGCGCGTCATCAGAATCTCGATGAGCCGCCGCCCGAAGGCTTCCGGGTCGAGCTCGATGCCTTCCTCCGCCGCCTCGATCGTCACGTCGCAGCCCGCCCGCAGAATGCCGAAGCAGCCCGGCGGCAGTCCCGACTTCGCATGCAGCGACTTGAAGCCGAGAAATCCGCGGCCACGCATCAGCTCGCGCGCCCGTTGCCCCGGCACGCCGGCCAGATGGGCAAGGGCCCGTTCGACGACCTGCATTTGACCAAGACAGGCGGCGCGCACCACGATCGACGGCGTCAGCATCGCTTTGGAAACGAGAAACGGCACCACCCGCGCCAGTTCTTCCGGATTGGCTTCGACCAGAATGCGCAGGATCGCCGTCTCTTCGGCATCGGCCACCAGCTCCGCCGCATCGTTGGCCGGAATCCAGCCGCGTTCGGCCATCAATTGCTGCATGCGGTTCGAAGCACGCTTGGCCTGCATGATGCGGATGTCGAGCGGCAGGTCGGGCCGCCCCAGAAGCCGATCCATGACTTCGGGCGCCTGACCGAAACGCGCATAGAGCGTGTGATAGTCGCGGTCGTCGAGCTTGACGGCGGGATTGTCGAACAGCGCCAGACAGGCTCCGGCATCGGCCGACTCGATCGCGAATTCGATCGCTTCGGCGGAAATGTCGTGGCGCAGCGCCACCGCCGCCTGACGCAGCCGATCGCCCACCCGCAGGATCGCCATCATGTGCCATTCGTTGAGCGCGGGCGTTGCCGCAAGGAACGGCAAGCCGATCTCGTCTTCGCCGGCAATCACGTTGAAGATGATGTCGGCGTGGAGCTTTTCAGCCTTCGCCAGATGGCCGGCCAGCGCCTTGCGTACCTCCACCGCCGGATCGGCGATGAGTTTCAGCACGGCGGGAACCGTCTGGTCTTTTTCCTTTTCCGGCGTGCCGGGATCGGCCAGCAGTTCCGCCAACTGCTTCGCCAGCGTCAGCCGCGCCCAGACATCATGATTTTCGATGACCTCGTAAAAAATGCCGGTATCGAGGCCGGAAGTGGCTTCTTCGCTCAAGGCAAACACCGCCGCGCACTGTTAGTCTTGCCTTAAGGTGCCAGCCAAGACTTAAGAATTGGTTCACCATGCGCGTTAGGGTTTCGGTAAGGTCTCGTCGGTGAGCGTTGCCGCGCCGTGAGGTAGGAATTGATCAGCAGGCCTGCGGAGAACCCCGGCATGATGAAGCCGGCAACGCCGGCCCCGCGGTCAGATGACGCCGGCCTGCCTGAGCTTGAACTGCAGGAGATCGCGGTCGAAGGGCTTCATGATCACATCGGCCGCGCCCTCGAGGATGGAGCGGCTGATCATCTCGGTATCCGGCCGGTCGGCATAGACGATGACCACCGGCGTCTTGCCGCGCCGGGCGCGCCGCATCCGCTTGACGAAATCCTTCGGCATCCGGCCGGGAGCGCCCGCCGCCATCATCACCACGTCGGGGGCATTGTCGTTGCAGAAGGCCAGCGCCTCTTCGGCTGCCGAACTTTCGGCAATATCGATGCCGAGACCGGTGAGCAGCCGCGACAGGCGCTGGCGCTCCGCATGGTCTTCATCGATAAGCAGACATTGAGCCATGTCCACGATTCCTTCCAGCTTCATTGGCCCGCCCGCCATTCGCCCCGTTTCGCTTTCCGCGAGTCCTGCGCCTGCTTGGTTAACGACCTGTTAACGGGCTTATCCACAGCTTTTCCACAAGCCGTAAGATATTGATGGCATGTGGAAAAAACCCATTATCAACAGGTTTTTCAACCGTGGCGGAATTGCGGCGTTCGCAAGCTGTTCACGACTCGCACTGCGACTCAGGGGAAGGTCTCTGCACGCACAGAGTGCAATATGCCAAGAGGTTCGCGGTTTAGCCGGGCCGCCGCATTCGCCAAGCCGTCTCGACGGTGGCATATTCGCTGTAGCCCAGCCGCGCGATCGGCTTCATCGCCGCCGTGTTGACCCGGCCGTTGTCGATGAAGCGGTCGTCGATATGGATACCGATGACCCGGCCGATGGCGAGCCAGTCGCCAACCTTACCCTCGTCGTCGGGAAGTTCGATCACCTTGAACAGCCGGCATTCGAGACAGACCGGGCTTTCCGCCACCCGCGGCGCCTTGATCAGGCGGCACGGCGCCTTGGTCAGCCGCGCGAGTTCGAATTCGTCGACATGCGGCGGCGCGTTGGCGGAGCTGGCATTCATCTGCTCGCGCAATTCCCAAGTCGCTAGATTGACGGCGAACTCGCCCGCCGCCTCGGCATTGCGTATCGAGTCCTTGCGGCCGCCGGAGCCGAAGACGACATAGTGCGGGCTCTGGGCCATTGCATTGAAGTAACTGTAAGGCGCGAGATTGGCGATGCCCTCCGGCGACAGCGTCGAGATCCAGCCGATCGGCCGCGGCGCCACCAGCGCCTTGAACGGATCGTTTTCGAAGCCGTGGTCGTTGCGGATGGCATCGTAGAACAAGGGCTCACAAACTCCTGAGCAAGGCCGGAAGTTCGGCGACGCTGGCGATGGTGTAATCGGCGAGATGGGCGATGTCGGAGGCCGCCGCATTGCCGCTGAGGACTGCGATGGCAAGCCCCGCGCTGCCGTTGCGCGCCTCTTCCATGTCGTGCGAATTGTCGCCCACCATGGCGATCTCGGAAACGGCGAGCCCGGTCACTTCGGCGAAGCGCCGGATCATATTGCCCGAAGGCTTGGGCACCGCCACCGTATCGGCGGCGATGATGACCTCGAAAAGCTCCGCGACGCCGAGATGCGAGATATGCCCGGTCGCCGAGACATGGCTATCATTGGTCGCGACGCCGAGGCGAAGGTCCATCCCCCGCAGCTCCGATAGCACCGGTTCCAGCGGCATCAGCGGTTTCAGATTGCTCTTCACCAGCGCCGCATAGTCGTGATCGAGAACCCGCACCTTTTCCGCCACACCCGCCGCATCGAGGCCGGGCCACCAGATATCGATCAGTTGCCGGGTCGTGCCGCCGGCCAGAATCGAGTTGGGCCGGAAGGTGCCCGTGGCCCGGTCGAGCCCGGCCAATTCCATCAGTCGCTCGGCTCCTTCCGCATCGGTGTCGAACACCTCGCACAGCATGCGCCGGTAGATCGGCACCCAAGTGCTGTTGACATCGATCAGGGTTCCGTCCTTGTCGAAGAGAATGCCGCGGATCGCCGTCATCGGCCCCACCGGGTCAGAAGCTGCATCGGATCGGGACGCGGCCGCTCCTCGTAAGGCGCCGCCGCCGTGCCGAGATAGATGAAGCCGGCAATCCTCTCATGGGCGGCGAGCCCCATGACCTTGGCGATCTCCGCATCATAGGCGGGCCAATCGGTCTGCCACTGGCAGCCGACGCCGAGCGCGGCCGCCGCCAGCAACATGTTCATGCACACGGCGGCGGCCGACAGCGTCTGCTCCCACTCCGGAATCTTAGGATGCGGTGCCGCCCCCGAGACGACCGCGACCACCATGGGCGCCCTGAGGAACAGGCCGCGATGGAAGGCGAGCGCATCTTCGCCATGGCTGGAGTTCTTTTCCTTCCAACGCCTGGCCAGAGCCTCGCCGAACTTTGACCGTGCTTCCCCTTCGAACAGGATAAAGCGCCAGGGAGTGAGTTTGCCATGGTCGGGAACCCTGACCGCCATGGTGAGGATTTGCCGCAATTGCTCCGGCGTCGGTCCGGGTTCGCCCATGGCCTTGACCGAGGCGGAGCGGCGGCTGTTGAGAAAGGCGAGCACCGAGGAGGTATCGTTCATGGTCGTCATGACGGGCGCAATGTGACGATAGCCGGGCCGGAAGGCAATGGCTTCAATTGGGGCTTGCCCGTTAACCCAAAATTAAGCATTCCATTGCGGCGGCCACCGCCCCTGTGCTTGGCTGCGGATGCCGGCCGGAAAGGCTGGGGGAGTTGAGTATGGGGACTGAAGGCGTGCACGAAGCCAGCACCCGTGCAGCGCATCGCCGCCGCCGGAGAAGCGCCAGAAATGCCGCTGCTCTGGCGGCGGTCCTGTTTCTGGGAACCGCTGCCGCGGCGTTGGCACCAGGCCTTGCCCATTCGGCCGCGCAGCCGGAAGTCGAGGTTTCACGCGCCCCCCAAGCCTTTGTTCCCGATACCGACATCGTCCACGACGTGGCGATCGAGATCGTCGCCCCCGGGAGCGAGGGCCTGGAACTTTCCACCCGCCTCTCCGATGACGGCGGCATCATCGAGCGCCCTGTCTCCTGGACTATCCGCACCGCCGCGGGCGAGCCGGTTTATGCGGGCGATGTTCCGGTCGCCCATATCGCCACCGGACCCGGCGACTACAGTGTCGAAGCCCAGTATGGCACCGTGCGCTTCGCCCGCACCGTGACGCTCCTCGCGGGCAACCGGCTGATCGTCAGCTTCGTTCTCAATGTCGGCGGCATAAGGGTTCTGCCGCGCCTGCGGGGCTTGGGACTGCCGCGGGCACCTTCGCACACGTTGATCTATGCCGCATCCGGCAAGCACAAGGGCGAACTCATCGCCACTTCCGATGTGCCGGGCGAAATCCTCCGCGTCGCCGCCGGCGATTACCGGATCGAGAGCCGCTTCGCCGCCGGCAATGCGGTGGCTATCGCCGACGTCCATGTGAAGCCGGGCATCATGAACGCCGTCGAGATTGACCATGCCGCGGGCCTGGCGCGGCTTGCTTTCGCCGGCGCGCCCGATGCCACTGTCTCGTGGAGCGTTTCCGACGACAGCGGCCAGACCCTGTTGCAACTCGCCGGGCTGGCCGCCGAAATCGTGCTGAAGCCCGGCACCTATCGGGCGACCGCCACCGCCGATGGCCAAACCCTCACCGCCACGTTTGAGATTGTCACCGGTGAAACCCGCGATATCGTTCTCGGAAACTGAGGATCGCCAATGCCCAGGACGATGAAGGCCGCCGTGCTGCGGGAAATCCGCACGCCGCTCGCCATTGAAGACCTGCCCGTGCCGGAGCCGAAGCCCGGCGAAGTGCTGATCGAGGTCACCGCCTGCGGCGTCTGCCACAGCGATCTCCATGAGGTCGACGGCGACTGGACGCCGCTTCCCAATTTGCCGCTCATTCCCGGCCATGAGGTGACGGGCCACGTGGCGGCATTGGGTGAAGGTGTCACCAGGTTCAAGACCGGCGACCGTATCGGCGTGCCGTGGATGTATTCCGCCTGCGGCCACTGCGAATTCTGCCTGCAGGGCATGGAAGTGATCTGCCGCGACGGCGAGGCGACCGGCTATTCCAAGCCCGGCGGCTATGCCCAATACATGATCGCCGATGCCGCCTTCTGCGGCCGCATCCCGGAAGCCGCCGATCTCCATGAGATCGCGCCCATCCTCTGCGCCGGCGTCACCACCTATCGCGGTATTAAGCGCAGCGGCGCCAGGCCCGGCCAGTGGCTGGCGGTCATCGGCATCGGCGGCCTCGGCCACATCGCCGTGCAATATGCCAGGGCCATGGGCC